>JADZDP010000230.1 GCA_020850995.1 Deltaproteobacteria bacterium | reverse complement strand
ATGGACAAGTCGATCGGTGATCGCGAGCGAGGCGCGTCGATGGCAAGGAGCCCCGCAGGGCCGTGGCCGTCGCCACGGACCGAGGACGCGACGCCGCCAGCGACGATGGATCGCTCGCGAGGACGACCGAGTTGTCCATTCGCGGGCCCTTACCTGGCGCGCACCAGCTACACCTCGTTGGTGCCGGGCGCGCGCGCGCCAGGCTTGGCGCGTGTCCGCGCCAGCGTCGTCGACAGCGCCTGCGACGGTCCCACGCCCTTCTTCTCCACCAGGCGCACCGCGGCCACGAGCTGGCGGTGGTCAACCGCGGCCTCGGCCGCGACCGCGTTGAGCAGCGCCCGGTTGCGCACGCCCCACGCCAGGAAGAGCGGCAGCACCGGCGCGGCACACAAGGCGCCGAAGGCGATCAGCGGCATCACGCCCACCGAGGTGGCGCTGCCCGCCACACCGATGACGCCGGCGAGAGCGCCCACGAGGACCAGGGTGGCGGTGACGCGCTTGCGCAAGCGCTCACGCGCCGCGGTCGTGGCAACGGCAATCGCCAGGTCCTGCAAGAGGTCGGCGCCGATAGCGTCGCCGGCCCGCATGATGGCAGTGGAGGTCTCGCGAGCATCGTCGCGTTCGGCGGTGCTCACGTCAGTGCCTCTTCTGTTTGATCTCGAGGTGCGATTGCGGCTGCGTCAGCACCAACGCCATGAGCGAGCGTACCCCGGGCAGGCGGCTGACGAACGCTGCCAGCGCGGTCCCCGTCGTGCGCTCGTCACCGAACAGCATCCACGCTTGCGCGCCGGTGGCGCGCGGCGAGCAACCGTCGTTGGCCCACGAGTCGTTTCGCTCGCGCGCAGCGCTGCCAACGTACAGCGCCTGCATGGCGAGCACGCCGGTGAACGCGTCGGAGCGCAGGCCACAGGAGAGCACCGAACGATCGTGGGCCCGCAGGAACGCCACGTCGTCGTCGGTGCCGCTGGCGGAGCCGTAGTCACTGGCCATGGCCCACACGTGGAGCGCCTCGGAGGCCTCCTGCGAGCTGAGCGGCGCGACGAAGCCGCCGGCACGTGCGCCGGCGCGCTCGGTCTCGTCGGCGACGACGCGCAACACGACCGCGCCCCAGAAGCTGTGCCCGAGCAGCAGACGACCGAGCGCGATCGAGTCTTCGGCGGCCGCGCGGAAGGCCTGGCCGCCATCATCGACGGTCGCGGCGCGGCGCAGGTGCGTGCGCACGATCTCCGAGTAGCGCGGTGGCGCCAAGACGGCGCTGTACGCGCTGTGCATGACCGTGGCGCGACGCCACTCGTCGAAGGCGGTGAGGCCCGTAAGGAACGAGGTGTCACACGCGCTGGCGATGGGGTCGATGTTCTTGTCGCCCTTCAGCTCACCGGCGCAGGCGCGCGCGCGCGCGCTGTTCGCATCGAGGAGCTCTCGCTCCACGACATCGAGGGCGGCGGCCGCGTCGCGACCGGTGCGACGCTGGAGCGCCGGGCGCTGATCGAGCTCCGCCAGCACCGCGCGGAAATCGCTGCGCTGGCCGTCGAGCCATTGGCCGTCCTTGAGGATCGCGGCCCCTCCATCCCAGCGCTCCGCCGCGGTGAGCACCACGCCCGCGACGTAGGCGGCGAGCGCCCCGAGCACAAGCACGGTCACCAGGGCGCGCAGCAGGAGCTTGGTGCGCCGCTGCGCCTGGGCGACCGCAAGCACGCGCTCGGCGAAGCCGTCGTCGGGCAGCGCGCGGGGCTTCAGCACGACGTCGAGCCAATCAGCGCTCATGGGCCACCTCTTCCTTGGGCGCGTAGGCCGCCAGGCGTACACGCAACTTCTCTTTGCCACGCGCCACGTGCGACTTGAGCGTGCCGAGCGGCATCTCCAGCGCAAGCGCGGCCTCTTCGTGCGTCAGCTCGTCGAAGAAGCAGGCCGCGATGGCGGCGCGCTCGTCGGGACCAAGCTCGCGGAGCGCGTGGCGCACGTCGCGGGCCAGCGTTCGATCCGGCGTCGGCGACTTGCCGTCTTCGATCTCGCCGACGTCGTCGAGCAGGTCCATGCTGCGCTTGCGCTTGTGCGCCAGCCACTCGCGATAGGCGATGCGCAAGAGCCACGAGGCCAGCGTGCCCTCGCCGCGGTAGGACGCGAGCGCGCGCTGCGCCTTGAGGAAGCTGTCTTGCGCGAGGTCGTCGGCGACCGCGTCGTTGTCACACAGGCGGCGCAGGAAGCCGCGCACCATGCCTTGGTGCGCACGCACCAGCTCCGCGAAGGCAGGCACACCCGGCCGCACCAGGCCGAGCGCCTCCCCGAGGCGGCGCAGCGCTCGCGTGGGAGCCGTGGGCGTGCTCGCGAGGGCGAGGCCAGACGGGGGGTCGCTCACGAGTGTCTCCATGCCCGACCGATGCATCGAAGGGCCGGCTTGGATGCAGGGGTGGATTGGGCCGCCGCAGGGCATTGAAAGGCCAAGGGAATTTCGCGGATCCAGGGTCGCCAGGCAAGGCGCGCGGCACTGGTCTGCCTGCCCGCAGGTGGGCTGCTCCCGGCGCTGGCCCGGTGACGCCGCTGTAACGCGGCGCGCGACACGGCATCGAAGTCCTGATGCGCACACCCTCCCGAGCCCTGGTCCTCGTGTTGCCCGTGGTCGCCGCCTGCGTCGACGACGTGGTACCCGAGCTGCCCGACGAGGTCGCCGCGCGTTGCCGCTACGAGAACCGCTTCGCGAGCCAAGACGAGTGCCGCGACTACCTCGGCCCCTGGGATCTGGAGGCCGCGGCGGCAGACTGCGAGGGGTGGGGCGGCGCGCTCGAGGAGGGCCTGCGCTGCGACGCCGCCGGTGCCATCGGCTGGTGCGTGTTCGACAAGGACTCGGCCACGCCCATCCGCGTGTCCTTCGAGGAGGGCAGCTGCGCCGAGAACGAGCGCGGCTGCGAGCTCTTTGGCGGCGGCGTGTTCGTCGCAGAGGGCCAGTGCGGTGACGGCACCGTGGACCCCGAGGACCAGGTACTGACGCGGCCCTTCCCCGAGCCGGTGGAGTCGTGCGTCGAGCCCTTGCCCGGTGACGAGCCAGGCAGCGCTGAGGGCGGGCAGGTCTGTCAGTGGCTCACCATGCAGGGCTGCACCGAGCCCGGTCGATCGTGGGCCGACTACGGCTCGTGCGAGATCCCCCTCGTGCAGCGACCCTATTACCCGGTGGCCGTGCGCCAAGGCGCCGAGGACCCCGACCCACGACTCGACGACGCGAGCTACGCCGGTGAGCTCGCGTGGGTGAAGAGTGAGCTGTCATCGTGCTCGTGCGTGTGCTGCCACTCGACCAGCTCGCCGGAGGGGCCAGCCAACTGGTACCTCGAGCAGCCCGGCAACTTCGTGAACGGCATGTTCGACAGCGGCATCGCGCAGGGAGCCGGCGTCATCGACTCCACGGTGCTCGGCGATATCGAGCCGGAGCAGAACAACGGCTTCACGCGCCTCCCCTCGGTGTTTCCGTCGACGGACCCGTCGCGCATGCAGGCCTTCTTTCAACGCGAGCTCGCGCACCGCGGCCTTTCGAGCGGCGACTTCGACCCCATCGGCTACTACGGGCCGCTCACCGATCAGGATCTGTTCGAACCAAGCGCGTGCACCGGCGGCGAAGGCGTGGCGCAGGACGGAACAGTGAGCTGGAGCGGAGGTGCGGCGCGCATGGTGCTCGTGCTCGAGGAGGGCTCGGCGAACCCTGGGGTGCCGCCGAACCGCGATACGCCGGCTGGCACCGTGTGGCGTGTCGACGCGTCGGACCCAACGGCGCGCATGCTGGTGAGTGGCCTCAGCTTCGGCGTGGTTCCCGATCGGGGCGTGCAGCGATTCCCGTCGACCGGAGCGCCTGCAGCGCTCGCGGCTGGTCGGAGCTACTACCTCTACGTCAGCGCCGATTACCTGCAGCCGATAACTCGCTGCCTGTTCACGCACTGAACAGCGCGCGCCGCCCTCACGGCAGCCGGAACAGCGTCCAGCGCACACGTCGTGCCGCATCGCCCGCCGCGGAAAGCGCGGTGCCGTCGACCACCACGCGCGTGCGCGCAGCCAGCTCGCTCTCGATCTGGTAGCGCTCGACGTCGCCGAAGGGCTCCTGTGTGGAGGCGCCGGCGGCCTCGTCGGTGGGCTCGGCGCGCAGCTCCGTGCCGTCGGCCAACACGAGCGTGCCGCTGCCGGCGCGCTCGAGCGCCACCCACACGTCGAGGCGATCGGCGACCTTCGCCGGCGTGACCACGTCGGGGGCGTCGGTCTCGGCCAGGGTCTCGATGGACTCGTCGAGCAGCGGCAAGAGCTCCCCGGCCACAAGGAGCAGCGGCAGCTTGGCGAGCGGCGCCACGATCTCGACGTGGCGCGCACCGTCGAACACGGTGCCGTCATCGAGGTCGACGAAGCGCCCCGGCGGCAACCAGGTGCGCTTCACGCTCTGACCGCGCCGCACCACGGGCGCCGCCCAGAGCGCGGGCCCGAGGTAGAACGCCTCGTCCGTGCGACGTGCGTCCGCCGACTCGGGGTGCAGCAGAAAGGCGTGGCGCATGATGGGCGTGCCGCGCTCGTGCGCCGTGCGCGCGAGCACCTCGAAGTAGGGCTGCAGGCGCGTGTGCCAACGCGCCATCTCGCCATAGACGCGCGTGGTCTCGTCGTCGCTCCACAGGGTCCACTTCTCTTGCCGCCCCTCGATGGGGTTGGCGCAGGCGTTCTGCTCCATGAAGATGGGGCTCACCGCCATGAGCTCGGCCCAGCGCAGGTACACCTCTTTGTCGCGCGGGAAGTTGGTGAGGCACTTGAACCCGGTGCCGTCGCTGCCCCAGTAGGGCACGCCCGACATACCGAGGCTCAGGCCCGAGCGTAGCGCGCTGGGGATCCCTTGGGTCTCGTCGAACGTGGCCTCGGCGTCGCCACCCCACACCGCGGGCACGTAGCGCTGCGAGCCCGCGTAGCCCGAGCGCACGAAGAACAGGTAGTCGTTTGGCCGTTCGCGCTCGAGCAGCTCGTGCGCGGCGCGCGCCGACAGCACCGGGAAGCGGTTGTGCAGCTGCTCGCCGCTGGAGCCATCCCACGCCGTCCACGGGCGCTCGGTGTACTCGCCGAAGTCGTGCATCCAACCGTCGTAGCCGAGGTCGAGGGTGCGCTGCAGCAAGGACTGAAACCATGCCACCGCGTCGGGGTTGGTGAGATCGATGGTGGCCAAGCTCTGCGGCTCGCCCGAGATGAAGAAGGTCTCGGCGATGGCCCCAGTGTCGTCGAGGAGGAAGAAGCCGTTGGCGGCGCCGTACTCGAAGTCGGCGCGTGCGGGCTCGAGCGACGCCGACACGTAGGGGTTGTTGTAGGCCATCACCTTGAAGCCCGCCTCGTGCAGCGTGGTGGTCCAGGCCGACAGCTCGGCCTCGCGACCGGCGTGCGACAGGTGGGGCAGGAAGTGCACGGCGTCGTCGATGCCAGTGGTGGGGACACCCCGCTCGCGCAGCGCGCGCCACTCGGGGATGCCATCGACCGTGCTACCCAGGCCGATGCGCCGGCGCGGCCCCCACACCCACGGCGCGGGGATCATGGGGCGGCCGCTGTCTTCCGTGTAACGGTCGAGCGCGTCGAGCGGCGCGGCGGCGTACACCACGACGTCGAAGCTGCCGCTGGTAACCGCCGCGCGCCAGTCGTGCTCACTCTCGCTGCCGAGCGCCAGCTCGGTGCGCACCGTGGTGTCGAGGTGCATGCCGTAGCCGGCGCTCGACAAGAGGAAGGGCACCGGGAAGTAGGTCATCGACGGACCGTTGGGGAAGGGGCTGCCGCGGGCGGCCTCGGGGTCTTCGCCGCCGCCGAGGCCGCCCTCCTCGGCCCAGGAGTAGAGCGTCTGTCCGCGGTGGTCGAGCGACGCGAAGCGCTCGCCGAGCCCAAAGAAGGACTCGCCGTCGTCGAGCGCGAACACGAGCGAGGTCTTCTGCGGCGCGCCCGCCATCGGTGGATCGAGCGCGAACGAGAGCCGCACGCGATCGCCCGTCGTGGTGATGGTGAGGCGCCCGGTGGCGCCCTCGCCCGCGAACGCGATGACGGCGCGGTCGTGCTCGAGCTCGGCGAAGGACGCGGGCGCCATGGGCAGCCACTCGCGCACGCCCTCGCGGTAGCCCTCCCAGCCTGGCAAGAGCTGCGGCTCGAGATAGTAGAGGTCGAGGGCCGAGAGCAGGCCTTGCAGCTCCAGCACCTGGCGACCTCCCGCATCGGCGATGGCGATCCTGAGCGGGTCGAGCTGCATGCTCACGCGCGCATGGTCGCCGAGCGTGGCCTGGCGCGGCGGCGGGCAGCCGGTGGCGAACAACGCGAGCAGCGCAAGGGACACGAGGCGCACGTGCTCCGTGTAGCAGGCGCACCGCGCCGCGGCTACGCGGGCCCGCCGCGGGTCAGCACCCTCTGCGTCTCGCCGTGGCGACGACGAGCGTGATCAACGCGGCCGGCACGCCCACCACGCCCGCGCGCTCGATCAGCGTGAAGACGTCGAGCACGCCGTGGATGGCCCACGAGCGCATGCCCACCCCACGCACGGCGAATCCCGCGCCGATGGCCGCGGTGGCGAGCGCGAGCAGCGCCATCGCGAGGTCGCGCGCGCGCGCGCTCGGGGAGCTCGCGTCGGCGCGGGCCAGCCAACGGGGCCTGCCCGTGAGGAGCAGCAGCGCGAGCGGTGGCGCCCAGTTGGCGGCGCGTGCGATGAGGTCGATGAGCTCGCCGCCCGCCAGCGGCCGCAAGATGGCGGTAAAGAGTGTCCATGCGGCCGCCCACAGGTAGAGCGCGCGGCACGGACGCGCGAGCAGCAGCACCGCCACGACGAGGTCGAGCGCACCCACCAGGGGCATGAGCACGCGCGCCGCGGCCTGCTCGATGCCGAAGAGCGCGAAGAACGCGAGCCACGGCGCGTGCACCGTCAGCGCGACCACGCCGTGCCCAGCGAAGCACGCCGCCAGCGAGGCACGCAGGATGAGGGAGACGGCCGCGCTCACGGAAGGATTCGATCACCGGCGACGCGGCCGCACAAGCCCGGAGGCGGCGCGGCGACGCCGGCTGACCTGCAGCGCGCGCGTCGTCGGAAGCGTTGGCGTCACCTACGAGCCTTGCGAGGAGCCCTGCTGCGAGCCGTGCTGCGAAAACAGGACCACGTTGCCCCCGGGCTCGCGCACGCCGAGCTCGTCGGCGCCGTAGAAGGTCTTCCGGCGCGCAACGATGACCGGCGCGCCGGCGAGCTTGGGCACTACCGCGTCGAGATCGTCGACCTCGAGATAGAGGTAGGAGCTTGACGGCAGCTCCGCCAGGGCCGGTACGTCCTGCTGCACGCTGGCGCGGCTCTGATACATGAGCTCGACGCCGTCTTTGGCCAGCAGCACGAAGCCCAGGCGATCACCGTGGGGCACCTCGGCGGCGCGCTCGAAGCCGAGCGCAGCCCAGAACCCCAGGCAGGGCTCGATGTCGCGCACGATCAGCACGGGGCTGAGCTTCTTCATCGTAGGGCTTGCCATGGATCGCTCCTCATGTCTAAATCAGACTACCACCTAATCCAAATGAGACTACATGACAAGACGCAAGGCGAAATCGGCGGCGGACGCTCGTGAGCTGCGAGACCTCGTGTCGGTAGGGCCGGCCACGGTGCGCGATCTGGCGCTGCTCGACATCCACACCGTCGACGAGCTGGCCCGCCACGAGGCCGCTCAGCTCTACCGCCGCCTGTGCACCGTCACCGGCGTGCGCCACGATCCCTGCTGCGAGGACGTGTTCGCGTCGGCCATCGCACAGGCACGCGACCCGCACCTCCCAGCGGCGCAACGGCGCTGGTGGTACTGGTCGCGCGTGCGCAAGGCGCGCGCGCCGGACAGTCGTCGATGAGCAAGCGGCGCGCACCTCGCCTCACCACGCCCGATCTGGTGGTGCTCGGGTTGCTCGCCGAGCGCCCTATGCACGGCTACCAGGTGGTGCGCGAGCTGGAACGACGCGAGGTGCAGGATTGGGCCGGCGTCTCGCGCCCGCAGGTCTACTACTCGCTGCAGAAGCTCGCCGAGGCGAAGCTGATCAAGCCCGTGCACGACGAGGGCGAGGCACGCGGCCCCGAGCGCACCGTGTTTGGCCCCACCGCCGCAGCGCGCGCCGCGCTCGCGGACGCGCTCGAGGTCGAGCAGTGGGCCACGCAGCGTCCACCGCCGCCCTTCCTCACCTGGGCTGCGCTCTCGATCCATGCGCGGCCGGCGGCGGTGACCGCGCTCATCGAACGACGTCGCGCGTTCTTGCTTGCGCAGCTGGCCAAGGAGCGCGCAACGCGGGCGGCCATTCGCGAGGACGAGGGACCGCTCATCCCCGTCGCGCTCGCCATGGTGGAGCTCACCATCCGGCACTTCGAGCTCGAGCGCGCCTGGCTCGACGAGCTGGCGCGCGCGCGGCGTGCGGCGCGCGGCGTGCGCGGAGGCAAGCGCGGCGCAGGGCGCGCCGGGTAGCGCCGATCGGTGGGACAAGGTGCGACAAACGGCCGGGCCGAGCTACCGCGCCACCCTCGGGTTGTGGTGAGATTCGCGCATGTTCTCCCTGCCCCGCCCCGCACCGCCGAGACTCGCCCTGGCGCTGGTCGCCGCGCTCGCATCACTCACCTTCGGAGCGTTGGCGTGCGGCGGAGCCACGCCCGTCGCCGTGTACGGGCCTGCCCCCGTCGACGACGAGGACACCGTTCTTCGTGATGACGCCGATGTCCACCGCGATGGTGAGGGCGAGGGCGAACACGCTGGCGAAGGAGAAGGAGAGGGCGACATCGTCGACGTCGGGGAGGGTGAGGGCGAGGGCGAGAGCGGGTGTCCTGCGGGCGTCCGCTGCGTCGAGGCGCTCCCCCACGTCGCCGACGGCACCACCGAGGATGGCGCCAGCGCCTGGGACAGCTACGGGTGCGGAGCCCAGGACGAGTCTGGCCCTGAGCTTCTGTTCCGCGTTCGCCTCCCCGGCCCGGGCATGCTGCGCGTCGTGCTCGACGACACCCTCGAGGACAGCGGCACCACCGACGTCGACGTGCAGCTGCTCGCCGACCACGAGCCCGACACGTGCTTGGCGCGCGGCGATCGCGTCGCCAGCGCGTTCTTCGACGGCGAATTCGCGTGGGTGGCGCTCGACTCCTTCGTGTACCTCGACGGCACCGTGGGTGCCGGCGCCTTCTCGGCGTCGTTCACCTTCACGGCGCAGGGCGAGCGCTCGCACGCCGACCTGCTAGCCGCCGCCGGTGTTGCGCCCGCGGTGGCCGAGCTGGCCGCGCGCGCCTATGGCGCCGCGCGCGATCAAGGGCTCACGGACAGCGACGTCTATAGCGTCATCGACTTCTCGCGCCCCTCCACCGAGCGGCGCCTGTGGATCGTCAACCTCGCCACGGGCGCGCTCGTGAAGAACGACCGGGTCTCGCACGGATCGGGGAGCAACAGCGCGAGCGACCCCGCCATGGCGTCGAGCTTCTCGAACACGCCGGGATCGAACCAGTCGAGCCTTGGCCTGTCGCGCTTCGCCGAGACCTATCAAGGCTCCCACGGCTATAGCCTGCGCATCGACGGGCTCGAGGACAGCAACGACAACATGCGCAGCCGTGCCATCGTCATGCACGGCGCGAGCTACGCCGAGGATGCCTTCGTGGCCGACAACGGCTACCTCGGCCGCAGCAACGGCTGCCCGGCCGTGGCGCAGAGCCGCTCGGCCTCTACCATCGACGTCGTCAAGGAGGGGACGCTGTTGTTCTCGTACTTCCCCGACGACGACTGGCTCACGAGCAGCACCTTCTTGCAGGAGTAGGCAGCGCACGGAGCCGACGGCGCGCCCCCACGCGGCCGCGGTGTGTCGACCGGTGCGGAGCGTTCCAAACCACCCGCCAGACGTGGAATGGCGCCGATGCCAAGGTGTAGCGCATGGCGCTCGTGAAGCTCTTGTTTCGTGTGCTGCGCGCGCTCGTGGTGATCGCGCTGGCTGCCGCCATGGTGCTGACGCCTCTGCTCGGCGTGTGGCTGTCGTCGTCGCTCGTCGCCTACTTCGGTGGGCAGCGCGAGCTCGCGCTGGCCGGTGGCGTGCTCTTGTTTCCGCTCTTGCCCCTCCTCTGGGAGGCGCGCGGGCAGCGCCGCTTCCGGCGCAAGGTCGAGCTCGCCAAGCAGAAGGGGCGCGATGCGCCGCGCACCATCCTGCGCACCTTCGATCGCCTGGTAGTGCGCACGCTGCTCATCAACGGTGCCTTCCTGGCGGCGCTGCTGGCGTGGTTCCCCAAGCCGAGCTTCACCGCGCTGGCGACGCGCGGCGACTGGTTCCTCGGCGGACGCTCCGACGCGACCTCGGCCAGCGTGCGCGAGGACCTGTTCGCGTCGGCCCAAGCGCTCGAGTGGCTGCACGAGCTGGCGAACCCGAACCCCTACAAGCACGACGGCGACGACGTGCCGGTGCCAAAGGACGTCAAGCCCATCGAGGAGCAGCGCCCAGAGCCCCGCGCGACCGACGAGCGCTGGGCGGTGGGCGGCGCGCGCTGGCCCATGGAGGAGAAGCTCCACCCTGCGGTCTTGGCCATGCCGGCCGACCGGGAGACGAGCATCTCGTCGGTGGCGACCTACCTGGCGCAGGCCGAGCGCGATCCCTTCGTGCGGGTCAAGGCGCTGCACGATTGGACCGTGTCGCGCCTGCAGTACGACCACGACAGCGTCACCGGCGTGCGCAAGCCGCAGGACGCCGAGAGCGTGTTCAAGAACCGCATGGGCGTGTGCGAGGGCTATGCGCGCCTGATGGTCGAGCTCGGCAAGTTCGCCGGCGTGCCCATCGCGTACGTCGTAGGCGAGGTGCGCGAGCCCGACGGCGCGCTGGCGCCGGTGGGCCACGCGTGGAACGCCGTGCAGGTCGACGGCACCTGGTACTTCATGGACGCCACCTGGGACGATCCGACGAAAGCAGGCGCTGCCTCGAGCGATCCCACGTCGAACTACCAGTCGCTCTATCTGTTCACGCCGCCGTCGGTGGCGATCATCGATCACCTCCCCGAGGACCAGCGCTGGCAGCTCTTGCCGCAGCCCATCGATCGCGGAGCGTTCTTGCGCCAGCCAGTCGCGAGCCCCGGCTTCGCCAAGCTCGGGCTCACGCTCAAGCGGCCCGATCGCCCGGTGGTCGATGCCATCGGGAGCGTCGAGCTCGAGGTCGACAACCCCCGCGGTCTCCATGTGATGGCGACCGTGGTCCCCAAGGGCGCCGGCGGCAATGGCGCCGAGTGCCAGGTGAGCGGCACCACCACGGTGCTCGCGCGCTGCGCCATCGGCGCCGGCCGCTTCGACGTGCGCCTGTTCGCCAACAATCAGCGCTTCGGCAGCTATGGCTACGTCGCGTCCGTCGGCGTCAACGGGAGCTGATCAAGGCGACGAGCGCCGTGCCTCAGCGCGCGCGACGACGACGACGGCGGCACCGCCGCGATCCGCGGTGACGCAGCGCCAGGAGACACGCCAACGCCTCATCCCCGCCGGTCGCTGATCATCGATCAATCAGGATCAGCCGCTCGCCATGCGCAGCTCGATGCGCAGGTCGAGGGGCCGCGCCCGGGGCGCGTCGGCGAACGCACGCGCGAGCGCCGCGCGACTCTCGTCGTCGAGCTGCACGTCGAGCGTGTGGCGCCACCTCCCGTTGGCGCCGGTCGCGAACGACGCGCACACCACCGTGAGCTGATCTCCCTGGTGCGTGAACGAGAGCTCGCTCGCATCCGCGAGCTGCGTGCGCAAGCGATCAACCGTCGCCACCCGTGCGCCCGTCGCGGTCGCGCGCAGGGTCAGTGACTCGGCGTCGCGTTGCACCGTTGGCTCGCGGACGTCGCGCCCACCGAACAGCTCGCTGGTTGCCGAGCCGTGCTTGCCCATCTCCGCGAGGCCGCCACGGAAGAAGCGCGGATCGTCGGGTTCGGCGCCCTCCACGTGGAGTGGCGCCACCGACACCCGCTCGCCGGCCGCGATCCGCTCGAACAGGTAGTCGGCGCGCGCCTCGAGGCGCGGGATCTCGTCGGGACGCGCGCGCGTGAGCCCGTCGGCCAGCGCGTGAAGCTCCTCGGGTGGCGCGCCCGCCACGCGCAGCGCCTGCAGGTCCGCGCGCAAGGCCCGCCGCCGCAGCGCCAACAACGAGCCGCCCACCGCGAAGCACGAGGCAGAGAGGCCGGCGCAGGGCCCAAGGTAGAACAACAATCCCAGCGCGGCGCCCTCGAGGCCGTACTGCACGGCCATGAGGCTGTAGAGGCCTCCGGCCGCCCACAAGAACGCGTGCCAGCGCTTGTCGACGAGCTTCGCGATCACCCCCGCGCTGATCCAGTGGTGGCGCGCCGGCCGGGGGCCCACGAGCGCGGGCGCGCTCGACGCGTCGCGCTGCGCCACGAGCGGAGCGTCGCGCGGCACGCGAACCTGGGCGGTCGTGCCCGGGGTGGGACCGAGGTCGGTGCGGCTCATGGCTGCTGAGCGTACACCGACGCCGACACGACGGCGCCCGGCCGCATCAATGGCGCTGGGCTCCCTCAGGACGTGCTTTGCCCATGGCGACGACGATCGGGAAGTGATCGCTGCGTCCACGCTCGATGACGGCGGCCTCCCGAACCGCGAGCTCGTCCTCATCGGCGAACACGTGATCGAGGCGCAAGCGGATCGGCACACCCGACCAGCGCCAGGTGGTGGCCACGCCGCGCACCTTCTCGAGCGCGTCCTGCATGCCACGGGCCCGTAGGACGTCGAGGGCACCGCCGCTCTCTTCGTTGAAGTCACCAGCCACAACGGTGGGGAGCCCTTCGTCGAGCGCGGTCGCGAAAGAGCTCATCTCCCGTGCGCGCAGGGCGGGCGTCACCAGCAGGCCAGCGACCATGCTGCCCTCGTCGTCGAACGGCGGGCGCAGGTGGACATTGAGGAACTGCACCGGTCCGAGTGGCGTCGCCACCACGCCGCGCCAGGCGGGAAACCAGGTGACCTCCGGCAGGAGCTCGTCGGTGACGATGGGGAAGCGCGACAGCACCGCGAGGCCACCCGGGCCCTCCCGATCATGGAAGCGCGCATGGGGATAGCGCTGACGCACTGCACGCGAGGCCCCGAGTGCGTGCTCGAGCGCCGGTGTGCACTCCTGCAGGAGCACGACATCGCCGTCGAGCTCCTCGATGAGCGCGACGACCTCGGGGTCGCCGCGCAGGCCGTAGTTCACGTTCCAGCTCACGAGCACGATGCCCGGTCCGACCTCGCTCGACGGCGCGGGCTCGGCTGCCGCGCACGCGAGCGAGAGCGTCGCGAGGACGACGGCGACGGGGCGCAGCACGTCTGGCATCTTGCAGAGAACGCGTGGAGGCGACCAGGTATTCGCCGAGCGGCGCGCAGGCCCGCCCGTCGTCCTCCCGGCCTCCCGTGGGCCTGCGCGGGCCACGCTGCGCTATCGTCGGCTGCTGGTGCGACCGCTCGATCGTGAGTGGCCTAGTGAGAAGCTCGAGGTTCCCATGATGTTGACGGCCGCGCTGCTCGTTGTCGCAACCAGCACCGACATAGAGCGCTGCCGCGCCGCCGACCTCGCGTTCGACGCCACCGCGATGATCGGCGCATGCAGCGCAGCGGCGGACGACCCGGCGAGCGACAGCCTCACGCGCGGCGAGGCGCTCCGGCGCCTCGCGCTCGGCCACCAGCTCAACAATGATGGTGCGTCCGCCGAGGCGACGCTGCTGCGTCTGCTCGTGCTCTTCCCCAACGCAACGCTCACCGCCGATCTTGGGCCTCGCCTGGAGGAGCTGCTCGCGCGGGCGCGTCAACGTCTGCGCCGCGAGGGGTCGCTCGCTGTCGACGTCGACCTCGTCAAACACGGGGCCGCGCTTACCGTCCGGGTGCTCGACCGCCTCGGACGAGTGCGGCGCGCCGACCTGATCGCCAGTGGCGCGGCGCCGGTGACGCTGGAGCGCGCCGACGAGGCGCCTGGCCGCATCGTCTTCAGCGGCGCGCTGCCTGCCAACCTCGACGCGCACGAGGCCGTGGCCGTGCACCTGGTGGCATGGGACGGCTCGGAGCTCGAGCAGCACACGGTACGCGCCGCGCTCGAGCCTGCGCGCGACGCGCAGCTCGGGGCAGACGGGAGCGGTGCCTTGGGCGGTGACCCAGCAGCCAAGCTCGCTCACCAAGAGCCCGGCGTGGCTACAACGACGACCGGTGCGACCGCGCTCGCGGTGGGCGCGCCGCTCTTCCTCGTGGGTGCAGCGCTCGGGGCGATCGCCTCCTACGAGCTCTTCCTCGATCGCATTCCCTGCACCGACGGAGGGAGGATGTGCGTGCCGGAAACCGTGTTCTTCGGGATGTACCAAGGTATCGAGCGCGAACGATTCCTCACCACGGACGGTCCCGCGTTGCTCCTCTTGGGAGTAGGGACAGCAAGTATCGGGGCGCTCCTTTCCGCTGGCGGTGCCTGGCTGCTCGTCGCGCCGCCCCATGACGCGGCAGCGTCGGGGCCCTGAGCGCCGGGCTCGACCCGCTCGGTCGACCCAGGATTCGATCACGCCGCTTCGTGTTTCTCGTCAGCGCCGCCCGAGCTCGTCCTTGCCGCGCTCGCTGATGCGATCCCTGGTCCAGCGTGGCTCGAAGGTGAGCTGCACGCGCACGGCGTCGACGCCGGGCACGCGCTCGAGGCGGCGCTGCACCCCGCCGGTGATGGCGTCGCCAGCGGGGCACGCCGGCGTGGTCAGGGTCATCAGCACCTCCACCGAGCGATCCTCGGGGAAGTACTGGGCATCGTAGATGAGGCCCATGTCGACGATGTTCACGCCGGTCTCGGGATCGAGCACCTCGTGCAGCGCGGCCTTGAGATCGGCCATGACCTCGACGTCGGGGCGCGCGGCGGCCTTGGCGGGCGTGGGATCGGTCATGGGCGGCTCCGGGCGACCTTTAACATGTTGGCGGCGAACACCAGGGCAGACAGGGCGAACGCTACGGCGCCGACGACGCGCACCGCCACGGAGGGCAGCAGCACACCAACGAGGAACGCGCCATAGCCCGCGTGCATGGCGAGCCACTGCGCGCGCTGGCGGCCCTCGGGGAGGAGCTCGCTCGCCGTGGGCACCTCCTTGAGCCCCACGTAGGCGCTGAAGGTGTGGAACCAGACGAGGAAGGGCCAGATCTTGGAGAGCTGCCCCACGATGACGCTGCCGATGAATCCCGGCAGCGCCAAGAAGCCATAGGCGAGCTCGAGGCGAACCGTGAGCGCGGCGTCGACCCGGGAGGACGCGAGCGCGCCGCCGAGCAGCACCGCCGCGACGAGGTAGCCGAAGGACGCGCCGGTGTGCCACCACGCGACGTCGGTGCGCTTGCGCAGACGCGCGCGAAAGATGCGCGCCACCTGAACGAGAAACGCGAGCACACCTGCGAGCGCGAGCGCGGCTGCCAGTGGCCCGAGCCAGGCGAATGCGCCGAGCAGTGAGCCCACCACGAGCGCGACGAGCGCGACATTGACCAGCACCAGCGCCGCGACACCGGGCCCCGTCTGCTCGACGTAGGCCACCAGGAACATCTCGAGCAGGCGAAAGGTGACGCCCATGATCAAGAGCCCGAAGAAGCCGAGCGCGGCCGCGTGGGCATGGGCGCGCAAGACTTCGAGATGACTGCCGCTGATGAAGGGCATGCCGAGGTTGATCGCCAACAGGAGCCCGATGACGGCGGCCACGACCAGCCAGGCGAGCGCCGCCACCACGAAGGCGCCGACCAGCTTCACCTCCTTGGCGCGCCGCAGCGTTGCCACCAGGTTGCCGACGTAAGCGAGCAGCGACGCGAACAGGAGCGAGGCCGAGCCGACGAGCCCCGGGCCCGTGCGCAACAGCCACAGGTGCACGATCAGCCCGGCAGCACCGACGAGAAACACACCCCACGCCGCCCACGCCAGGCGCTCGGAGCGCACCGGCACCTCGAACACCACGGGCAACATTTGGTGCATGGCGCCGAGCGTGATGGGCAAGAACCAGCCGAGCACGCAGAGGTGCACGAGGCCGAGCAGCGCGGGCTGAAAGAAGTGCCCCTCGATGCTCGGCGCGTGCCACAGCAAGGCGCCGGCGAAGGCGAGCATGCCGGCGAGCCCAAGGCCGAAGTGCGCCTTGATGAGGCCGAACGACGGCGAGTGCCGCGTCGCCAGGCCTCCCGGCGTCATCTACGTCTGCTCCTCGAAGAACCACACGGGCGCGATGTGCACCAGCCAGTCGCCCTCCGCCTTCTTGGTCGAGCGCGCGTCGTAGCCGCGCAAACGCAGCTTCTCGTAGAGCAGCACCGGCTCGCGGTGGTGGCGCACCATGAGCTGTGCGCCGTCACCGATCTCGGTCAGCGCCTCCATCACCTTCACCATGGGCTGCGGCGGCTCGAGGCCGCGCACGTCGAGGTCCACGGGCGGCTTGAGCGGCACGCGCTTGGCTGCCACCGGCGCCTCGGCGACCGCGCCAGCGTCGCGAAAGAACCACACGTGAAACATGCCGTCGTGCTCCTCGACGTGGTGCATGCGGCCCATGGTCGCCATCACCGCGTAGAGCGGCCGGGGCTCGAAGCCGACGATCAGGTGCAGCGCCTCGTCGTCGGCGAGCGCCTTGCTCGTCTCCATGATCAAGCGGAACGGGTCGCCGCCCTTGGCGAGCACGGGGCGCACGTCGAGCTCGCGGGCGGCGGTGACGCCTGCGTTCTTCACGGGCGCCGGGATGGCGTTGGTCATGCGTGCTCCTCGGTGATGGGGCGTGTTGGTGCCTACGTCAGCGCGCTGGCGCTCACTCTAGCGTGGTCGCCTACCAGCGTGTCGGCGCGAGGGCGAGGCGGAGCGTGGGGCGCGACCCAGGGCATGCACCGAGCCCGGTTCCGTTGCGCGTCGCCTCGGGGCATGAGCCGCCCGTGGCCACTGTCGGCAGCAGTCACGAACGCGTCCCAGCGTCGCTCAAGCGTCGTGCGCTGCCTCGCATCGCGGCGGCGCTCCTCGTCGTGCTCGCGCTCGGGGTGCTCGTGCTGATCTCCCGACGCGCAGCGCCGACCGCGGCGTCGCTCGCCGATGACCCGGCCGACGGAGGCGCAGGCTCGTCGCCCGCGCGCGAGGCGCGGTCCGCCGACCTGCCGGTCGCGCCAGACCCTGAGGGACGAGCGGCCATGGCAGCTCGCACGCGCTGGCCGCTCGACACGCTCGACTCGCAGCGCGCGCCCGTCGATCTGTCCTTCCTGAACGCCGCGGAGAAGCCCGCTGGCAAGAGGGGCTTCGTGCGCGCCGACGGTGAACGGCTGGTGTTCGCCGACGGCACACCGGCGCGCTTCTGGGGGACGAACGTCACCGCTCGTGCGCTCTTTCAGAGCAGCCGCGCGTCGGTTGCGGCGCAGGCGCGGCGCTTGTCGGCGCTGGGCTTCAACCTGGTGCGCCTGCACCACCACGACTCCGCCTGGGTGGATCCCAACGTGTTCGGCGAGCGAACGAGCACGAGCGACACGCGGTCGCTGAGCAACGAGTCCATGGCGCAGCTCGATTGGTGGATTACCTGTCTGAAGGCCGAGGGCATCTACGTCTGGCTCGACCTGCACGTCGGCCGCGCCTTTCGTGCCAGCGACGGGATCACGGCCTTCGCTGAGCTGCGGCGTGACAAGGAGATGGGTGAGACGAAAGGCTTCAACTACGTGAACGCGTCGGTGAAAGACGCCATGAAGCGCTTCAACGAAGCCTATGTCGGCCACGTCAATTCGTTCACTGGGCTCGCCTACAAAGACGAGCCTGCCATCGCCGCCATGCTCATCACGAACGAGAACGATGTGACGCACCACTTCGGCAACGCCTTGCTGAAGGACAAGGGCGTGCCCGAGCACACGCGGTGGTACCTGGCAGAGGCCGAGGCGTTCGCGCACGCGCACGGTCTCCCGGCAGACGAGGTCTGGCGCTCGTGGGAGCCGGGTCCGTCGAAGCTCTTCCTCAACGATCTCGAGCGCCGCTTCGGCGACGAGCTGCGCGCGCACCTGCGAGGCGTGGGCGTCAAGGTGCCCATCGCCACTACCAGCACCTGGGGCAACAGCCCCTTGAGCTCCTTGCCGGCGCTGACCGCCGGCGACCTCATCGACGTGCACGCCTACGGCGGCGCCGGGCAGCTCGAGACCAACCCTGCCATCGCCGCGAACCTGGTGGACTGGCTAGCCGCCGGGCAGGTCGTGGGGATGCCCATGACCGTCACCGAATGGAACGCGGAGCCCTTCCCCATCGCCGATCGCCACGCGCTGCCGCTCTACGTCGCCAGCAGCGCCAGCCATCAGGGTTGGGACGCGTTGATGCACTACGCGTACACCCAAGAGCCGGTGGTGGGACCCGGCCAAGCGTCCAACTGGCACGCCTACAACGACCCCGGCCTGCTGGCCACGCTCCCCGCTGCTGCGCTGCTTTATCGACGTGGCGACGTCGCTGAGGCGACCTCGACCTTCGTGCTCACGCCCACGCGCGAGCAGCTCTTCTTCAGCGCCCTCGATGCCGACAGCACGCCTGCGCTGCGCACCGCGGCGGTCAAGGGCAAGGTGGCCGTGGCCCTGCCGCGCGTCGACGAGCTTCCCTGGCTGAAGCCGAGCGTCATTCCCAAGGGCGCGCAGGTCCTTCGTGATCCCGCGCATGCGCTCATCGACGCTGTCACGTCGGCGGCGGCCTCGGACACGGGCGAGCTGAGGCGCGATTGGAGCCGAGGCATCCTCATCGTCGACACGCCTCGCACGCAGGTCGCCTCGGGGTGGATTGGCGGGCAGCGCCTCGCGCTGAGCAGGTTGCAGGTGGCGCTCTCGACGCCACATGCCACCGTGGCGGTGCAGAGCCTCGATGAGGATCCGCTCGGCAGCTCGCGCAACCTGATGGTTTCGTTGGGGGCACGGGCGCTGCCCCACGAGGAGCGGCGCGCGCCGTTCTTCGTCGAGCCCGTCGAGGGTGAGCTGCGGGTTCGCGCGCCACCGGGGCTGAGCGTGTTCCGCCACGACGAGCAGCAGCGCCTGGTGCCGGTCCCCGCGAGCTACAGCGACGGCAGCTACGCGCTTCGGCTCGACGGCACGCTCCGGACGCAGTGGCTCTTCCTGCGCGCTGCCGCACGGTGAGCACGGGGCTCGCGAGGGATCGAGCGCTCAGAGCGCCTTCAGGAACGCGCGGATCGCAGTGTCGGCGGCGCGATCGGCGCGCGCGTTTCCCTGCGGCGTGCCGCCGAGGACCATGAAGGCACCCAGGTCCGCATGCCAGGTCTCCACGCTATCGACCGTCGACCACCCGGGCATGCCGATGGCGTGACCGGCCTCGGGCAGACACAGCAGCGCGTCGTTGCTGCGACCAGCGGCGAGCAGACGATTCATCGCGATCTGCGCCAGCACGCACGAGGGCCAGAGTTGATCGTCGTCGCCCGCGATGAGCAGCACGGGGCCAGCACTGCGCTCGGCGCGAATGGTGGCCGCGTCGAGCGCGTCGGGCGACGCGGCGTCGATGTCGGCCAAGAACGACGCACGGAACACCACGTGGTCGCCGTGCTCGTCGGTGCGCACCTCGGGCTCGCTGCCCGACCAGGGCACGAAGGGCAGCGCTTGACCGTCGTCGGTCCAGGCCGCGTGGTCGACCGTGGTGGTGGCACCCCACAGCAAGCCGCTTGGCACCGTGGCGATGACGCCGTGCACGACGGGGAAGCGCTCGCCGAGCAACAGCGCCAGCTCGCCGCCGCGCGATCCGCCCATGACCGCGATGCGCTCGGGATCGATGCGCGGGTCGCTCGCGAGGAAGGCCAGATCGCCCTCGAGGATCTCGAGCGGCACCTCTTCGAGATCGGCGGGTAGCCCGGGCGCGCCGAAGTACCCCACGCCCAATGACGCCACGCCCAAGCTCGCCAAGTACAAGGCGCGGAACTCGCCGCTGCCGGTGCCGCCCTCGCTGCCACCAAACGCGAGCACGGCGGGGAAGGGCCCGTCACCGGGCGGCAGCGCCAGCAGGCCGCGCGTGGTGCCGTCGGCGATCTCCGCTACCGTGAGCCCGTCGTCGATGTAACGGCGCTCGTGCACAGCCTCGGCCACCACCTCGTCAGCCACAATGGCGCGCACCGTCACGCTCAGGTCCAGCTGACCCGTCGCGCTCGTGCCGTCCATCGACCACAAGAGACCCTCGGGATCGACGTCGTCCCAGGCGCCCTCGACGGGCGCGTCGCGGCGCAGATCGACGGTGCCGTCGTCTGCGACCTCGAACAGGGCGCTCGAGCCGAGGCCGTAGAGCTCGGCCTCGAGGGTCACGCGATCGCCAGGCCAGAAGTTGGCGCCGACGACGGTGAACGGGTCGCCGTAGCGCGCCGCACCGGCGGCGGGCACGAAGCCCTCGGCGTCGTCCTCGGGCTCGGCGTCGACGAGGATGGTGAGGCTCGGGGGCCCGTCGGGCTCGAAGGGCGGCGGGTTGGGCGGCTGCTCGGGTGTGAGCTCGCACGCAAGCAGCGTGGCGACCAGGGCCAAGGCCAGGGGTGTGCGCGCAGCGATCATGGGTCGGTGAGAGCAAGCGCTGGGCCAGCTCGCGCGCACCCGCGGCGTGTCGTTGATCGCTGCGCCCCTCGCCTCCGCGAAAATCCGACGCCCCCGAGCTCGCGCGCCGGCATCTCTCCGCAGAGGGCCCGTGGCACGATGCGTGCTGTGGCGGCGCCCGTGCGTGCGCTCCTCGCCATCCTCGTGCTCTCTGGCTGCGGTCTCGAGGCCGGGGAAGCGGCCGTCGATCCGCAGGGCTCCTGCGCAGGCACCGCCCCGTGCCTGGCGGCCTGCGGCGACCCGGTCGCGTTCGATCCCCATGGCGCCGTCATCACCGCGCACGCCGCCGACGCATGCGTGCGCTTGGAGCGCGTGCCAACAGAGAGCCGCCGCGGCACGGTGTGGAGCGCCACGCGGCTCGCGGTGTTCGTTTTCGGCCTCATCGACGTCGACAGCGACGCGCCCGCCTACCAATCCTCGCACCACAACTGCCAAGACGAGGCCAGCGCCACCGGGGTGCGGGTGCTCGTCGACGGCGCCGAGCCCGACCCGAGCGTCTGCTTCGGCGGGGACCCGAGCGCGTGGCGCTTGCGGATCTTCGACGGGGCCACCGAGCGCTCCCTCGCGCCCGACTGAGCACCGCTCGCCTCGATGGGTGGTGGGGCGCGGCCCGCATTCTGGTGCGTGGTGACGACGCCCACGTGGCGGGGACCTTCTCTCCCCGCCTCTACCCCTGGCCGGTCTCCGCGAGACGCGTGCGCAGGTGCGCCAGGAACGCGCGCGTGCCGGGAGCCTCTCCGGTGGCGGCAGTGACGATCTCGGTGGCGCTGCGCAGCGAGGCGTGCGCGTGCACGTGCACGCGCAGCCAGCCAAGCAAGGCCTCGAAGCGCCCGGCGGCCATCTCGTCGTCGAGGCCAGGCAAGGCCGCGCGCGCAGCCTCGAAGAGCTGCGCGGCGTACAGGTTGCCGAGCGTGTAGGTCGGGAAGTAGCCGAACATGCCCGCCGACCAATGGCCGTCTTGCAGTACCCCCTCCCGGTCGTCCTTGGGCACGAGGCCGAGCGTTCGATGGTAGGCCTCGTGCCATGCGTCGGGGAGCTCGCGCACCGCGAGCGCGCCACTGATCAGCGCTTGCTCGAGCTCGATGCGCAGGCAGATGTGCAGGTTGTAGGTGGCCTCGTCGGCGCCCACGCGGATCGGGCCGGGCTCGACCGCGTTGATGGCCACGAACACCTCGTCGAGGCGGGCGCCCTCGAGCGCCTCGGGGAAGAGGCGCGCCACCCACGGCAGCAGGTGCCGCCAGAAGGGCAGCCCGCGAAGCACCTGGTTCTCCCACAGGCGGGACTGCGACTCGTGCAGGCCAAGCGAGCTCGGCTCGCCCGCCGGCGTCCCCTGCAACGCCGCCGGTACGCCCTGCTCATAGAGCGCGTGACCCACCTCGTGCGCGATGCTGGTGAGCGCCTCGCGCACATCCTGGTCGTGGTAGCGGATGGCGACGCGCACGTCGTGCGTGCCTGCGGTGCTACAGAACGGGTGCGTCGTGACGTCGATGCGGCCGCGGCGCATGTCGAAGCCGAGCATGCGGGCGACGCCGTCGATCAGCACCTGCTGCCGCTCGCGAGGGAAGGTGCCGCGCAGGCGTGCGCTCGAGGCACGTCCTGCCGCGCGTTGCACCAGGGGCGCGAGCTCGGTCCGCAACGCATCGAGCGTTGCGCAAAGCGCGCGCGCGTCGACGCCGGGCTCGTACTCGTCGAGTAGCGCCGCCCACGACGCCGCGCCATCCACCGACAGGCAGCGCGCTTCTGCCCGCTTGAGCTCGACGACGCGCGTCAGGTGCGGCGCAAAGACCGAGAAGGTATGGCGTTCGCGGGCCTCGACCCACGCGCGCTGCGCGGCAGCATGCACCCGCTTCTGCTCCTCGACCAACGCGCGCGGCAGGCGCCGGGCGCGATCGATGGCGCGGCGCACCGCGCGCACCTGCGCGAGCGCCTCCGGGCCCGCTTCCCCGGCGTCCTCGCACAGCGCCGCCAGCCGGTCGTCGAGGAGCCGCTCGTGTTGAAGGCCAGCGAGAAGCGCGAGTTGCTCCCCGCGATGGTCGGCGGCAGCCGCGGGCATCATGGTCTCCTCGTCCCACCCGAGCAGCGCGCTGGTGGTCGTGAGCAGCCAGATGTCTCGCCAGCGTGCGCAGAGCGCAGCGAGCGCGGCGTTTCCGTCCATCTCCGTCGTGATAGCAAAGGGCTCGACCGGCGAAAGAGCGGAGCTGCGATGCACACACCGAGCGAGGAGCAAGGCCTGCGGGCGCGTCGCTTGCAGGGGCGCGCCGAGGCGGCCATCCACCGGATGGACCCCGCGCAGCTCTCGAGCTTGCTCGAGCAGGTGGAGCAGGAGTCCCGTCGTCGTGGGCTCGTGTACGTGCGGGAGGGCGACCGCATCGAGGTCGTCCGCTTGTTCACCTTGCCCGTCATCATGACGCGCGAGCAGCACGCCTATGTGCACAGCGCGTCCATGACCTTGCTGTCGGCGTGCAAGCGGTTGCGGCTGCTCTACCACGCCGACCCCGAGGTGCGCAGCGCGCTGCAGTTGCCTGACGATGAGGAGCGGTGGCTGTTCGATGCCCACGCATCGCTGCGTCGTCACGACCCGGTGTTCGCCCGCCTCGACGCCGTGGTCGACTTCGCCCGACCCGCGTGGAAGGAGTCGCTGACCTTCGTCGAGCCCAACTTGTCCGGGGTGGGCGGGCTGCACTTGCTGCCGATGGCCGAGCAGATCGCCGCCCAATTGGTGGTGCCGCGCATCGGCGGTCACGACCTCGTGCTCGAACGTGGCAGCGATATCCGCGAGCTGATGTTCCAGGAGATCGTCGATCACCTCGAGGCGATCGGGCGCGCGGCGTCCGCCAGCACGCCGCGCGTGGTCGCGCTCGTCGAGCCGGGCGAGCGCACCCCCGGAGTCGAAGAGCAGGAGCTCCTGCAACGACACTTCCGCGTGCGCTACGGCGTCGAGATCGTCCACGCGGATCCGCGCGAGTTCTCCATCGACGGCGGCGAGGTCACGTGCCGGGGGCGGGTGGTCGATGTCGCCTACCGCGACTACGCGGTGGTGGACCTGCTCGCCCTGCAGGCGCAGGGCAGCGTTGACCTGGAGCCGATGCGACGGCTGTTTGCCGAGAACCGCATGGTGTCGTCGATCTCGGCAGAGATCGATCAGAAGAGCAACTTCGAGGTGCTGTCGGATCCTGAGCTGCTCGATCGACACTTCGGACCCGACGAGCGCGACGTGCTCGCGCGTCATATCCCGTGGACCCGCCTGGTGCGCGAGCGACGTACGCAGTTGCCCGACGGCCGCGCCGGTGAGCTCGCGCCCTACGTGCAAGCGAACCGCGAGCGATTGGTGCTGAAGCCCAACCGCAGCTACGGCGGCTATGGCGTGGTGGTCGGCGCCGCCGTCGACGACGCTGCCTGGGGGCAGGCGGTGGAGGCGGCGTTCTCCACGCCCGGGCAGTTCGTGGTGCAGGCCAAGGCCGAAGTGCCCGTGCACCTGTTGCCGGTGCGTCGCGACGATGGGGTGGTCGACCTCGAGCCATGCTACGTGGTGATGGGCTTCGCGCCGTCTCGTTATGGGCTCGCCACGCTCGGGCGCGCCTCGGCGCGGCAGGTGGTCAACGTCGCGCAGCGCGGTGGGCTGGTAGCGGTGCTGATCGGCCACGGGGGCAAGGGATGAGCGCCACGCAGACCATCGTGGTCGCGCCGATGATGCTGGCGGTGCGCTCCTGCGACACGCCGCAGCTCAGTGACGGGCCGCTGCCGCTGCACCCTCCGTAGCTGTGGGCGGGCGGCGTTCGAAGCGCGGAGGGCCCGATGCAGCTCGCGCTGCTCGAGCACCTGTCGGCGCGCTCGGGGTCCGGCGACGCCGCCAAGCTCGACGGTCGTCGCTTCATGGTGAGCCAACGCGCCGTGCTGCAGGGCGATCGTGTGCTCGCCGATCTGATGCTGAACCGGATCAAGGCAGAGGGTCACCTCGAGGGGCGCGTCGCCCTGCCGCTCGATCAGACGCTGGTCTTCGGCCAGGCCGGGATCCAGATGCTCCCCGAGGACGTGCTCGATCGGTCCGGCGAGACGACCGCCTGCTACATCGTGCGCGCGCGCGCGGCTCGGTGACGCCGTGGGCGAGGTCTTTGATGAACCCGCCCTCGCCCGCCTCTATGAACGTCTGGAGAAGCCGATGTTCAACGTCGCGTATCGCTGGCTCTGGGATCGGGCCGATGCCGCCGACGTCGTACAGGAGACCTTCCTGCGGCTGTGGCGGATGCGAGAGCAGGTGCGCGTCGACACGGTCGACGCGCTCGCCTTCCGCGTCGCCGTCAATCTCGCCGCGAACCGCCGGCGATCGCGCAAGCTCTGGGGCTTCGTGCCGTTCAGCGGCAGGGAGCAGAGCGGCCGCGACGTGGAGAAGGACGTGGCCGCCCGCGAGCGGGACGCGCGCGTGCGGCGGGCCATCGAAGCGCTGCCGATATTAATGCGTCGCGTGGTCGTCATGACCGAGATGTCGGGCCTGAGCCACGCCGAGGTCGCGGCGACGCTGCAGTTCCCGGTGGGCACGGTCGTTTTCAGGCGAAGCCTCGCGATGGCGCGGCTGCGAGGCACGCTTGCCGATGTGGACCTGGCCCATGCGTGACGAGGAGATCTTCCTAGAGCTCGAGCCGCCACCCGGGGGACGGACGCGGCTGTTCGCCCGTGTGCGCGCAGACGAACAGGCGCGCGCTGCGCGGGGACTGCGCCTCGCCTTCCTGCCTGTCTCGCTCGCGGCGCGCGCCGTCGCGGTCTTCGTCATCGTCGGCGCCCCGCGGGCGACCCCCACGCTCACCGCCGACGGCGACCCGGCCGCGGTGGCGCTCGGCATGGCTTCATGCGAGCCGACGCTGACCGCGACGCCCGGCCGCGTGGCATGGCTTGCCCCGTCCCATTGGAGCGCGCTGGATGATGCGCCCTGAGCGGAACGCCCGTTGTGCGGCCGGCGACGTCTTCAGCCCGCCTTCTTGTACATGGTGACGACGCACGCCCCGCCAAGACCGAGGTTGTGCTGCAGCGCGAGCTTCGCGCCCTTCACCTGCCGCTCACCAGCCGTACCGCGCAGCTGCCACACCAGCTCGGTGCACTGCGCGAGCCCCGTGGCGCCGAGCGGGTGCCCCTTGGAGAGGAGCCCCCCCGAGGGGTTCGTCACCCACGTGCCGCCATAGGTGTTGTTGCCGTCCCAGATGAGCTTCTCGGCGCCGCCCTCGCCGCACAGGCCGAGCGCCTCGTAGGTGAGCACCTCGTTGGTGGTGAAGCAGTCGTGCAGCTCGATGACCTGCACGTCCTTGGGGCCGTAGCCGCTCTTGGCGTACACCTCGTCGGCGGCGGCCTTGGCCATGTCGTAGCCGACCATCTTGATCATGCTCTGGCCTGAGAACGACGTCGCGGGATCGGTCTTCATCGACTGCGCCACAATGGTGACCGCTCGATCCATCAGGCCGCGCTTCTTGGCGAACTCCTCGGAGCACACGATGGCCGCCGCGGCGCCGCAGGTGGGCGGGCAGCACTGAAAGCGCGTCAGCGGATCGAAGACCTCGTCGGAGGCCATCACCTCCTCGACGGAGAGCACCTGGTTGAACAACGCGTAGGGGTTCTTGCTCGCATGCGTGCGCGCCTTCGACGCCACCTTGGCGAAGGTCTCGCGCTTGGTGTCGTACTTCCAGCGGTACTCGCGGCCGGCGCCGCCGAACATCTGCGCGGCGAAGGGCGCCTGGTTGATGCCCTGCGCGTCGCTCATCACCTGCACGTGCGGCTCGAGCGGATTGGGGCGGTCGGTGTACTTGGAGGCGAGCGCGCCCTTCTCCATCTGCTCGAAGCCGACGGCGAGCGCGCACTCGACGGCGCCGCCCTCGACGGCCTGGCGTGCGAGGAACAGGGCGCTCGACCCGGTGGAGCAGTTGTTGTTGACGTTGAAGACCGGGATGGCGGTGAGGCCCACCGAGTAGACGGCCTTCTGTCCGCAGGTGGAGTCGCCAAAGACGTAGCCGGCATACGCCTGCTCGACGTCCTTGTAGTCCACGCCGGCGTCCTTGAGCGCGGTCTCGATGGCGCCCTTCGCCATCACGTCATACGAGTCCGACGCGCCGGGCTTGGCGAACTTGACCATGCCGACACCGACGACGTTTGCCTTGCGAGCCATGGGTACTCTCCAACGTTTCGACGAATGCGTGCGTACTGATGAGCGTAGCGTTCAGACGAGCTTCTGCAGGAAGCCCAGGCGATGGGCGGCGGCCACGCTGCCGTCGATGCGCAGCTTGCCGTGCTGGTAGAGGTCTTTGACGCTGAGCTCGCCCTTGGCGAGCGCAAGCAGGTCCTCGTCGGCGAGCGTGAGCGTCACGGTGGGGCTGTTGAGCTTCCCCTCGACGAGGCTGCCCGGGCCCTTCTGCAGGTCGACGCCGAAGCTCGCGTCGGGCTCGCGCACGACGAACTGCACGGCGGCGCGTACCTCCTCGGCGAGCTTGCCGTTCTTCTGCAGTCGCTCCTTGAGCGCGGCGATCACCTTGGGCGCGCTGGCGCTCTTCGGCGACGCCGTGCTGCCCGCGGCCGCGGGAGCGGCCCCCGCCGGCGACGCCGCCTTGGCGGCAGCACCCTTCTCGAGCGCGCTCTTGTCGAGCTTGCGCAAGAACTCGAGCTTCTGGCTCGCCATGATGTTGCCGCCGATCTTGAGCTTGCCCGTGGTGAAGAGCTTCTGCGGGTCCACCTTGCCCTGGACCATGTCGAGGAAGTCGCCCTCGGAGAGCTCGAGCGTGCAGTCGGCCTTGGCCTCGCCGCCCGCCGCCACCGCGCCGCCGCCGTTCTTCAAGTCGACCGTCCACACGTTGGGCGCGGCACCACCCTTAAGCGTGAAGCGGTAGACGTTCTGCACGCTCTTGGTGAGCTCGGGGTTGCCAGCAACATAGGCGCCGATGGCCGCGAACACGTCCGCGCTCGACGGCCCCGACGACGCAGGCGCCGCGGCAGGCGCCGACGATGACGCGGGCGCGGCCTTGGGCTGCGGGATCTCCTTGTGGAGCTCGACGGCGGCGTTGCTGATGGCCACCTTGTTGCGCTCGACGACCGTGGTCTTGACGATGACCTTGTCGCCGTCCTTCCACATCTCGGTCTTGAGCGTCTCGCCCGGGAATACGCTGTCGGCGAAGCGCACCTTGATGCTCTTGAAGAAGCGCGGGTCGCCCTTGCAGAAGGAGTTGATCACATGGCGGCCGACGTGGCCGAAGGTGCACAGGCCGTGCAGGATGGGCTTCTCGAAGCCAAACGCCGCCGCGAAGCTCGGGTCGACGTGCAGCGGGTTCCAGTCGCCCGACAGCCGATAGAGCAGCGCCTGGCTCTCGCCGATCTTCTCGGTGACGACGGCGTCGGGCTTGCGGTCGGGCGCTACGTTGAGCTCGCCCGAAGGCCCGCGATCGCCGCCCCAGCCGCCGGCACCGCGCACGATCATCGCGATGTCGTTCTTGACGAGCGGCGTGCCCGTCTCCTTGTCGCGGCTCTCGATGGAGAAGACCACGACGGCGTTCTTGCCTTTGTCGAAGATGTCGCTGATGCGCATCTTGTGCACCAGCGTGGTCGCCTTGGTGGGCAAGGGCTGCAAGACCTCGGTGTACTGCTCGCCGTGCAGGATGCGGTCGAGGCTGTAGTTGAGGCCGGGCGCGCCCTTGCCCTCGAGCGCCATGGTCAGGATCGCGTTGATGGCCGGGATGACGCCGTAGGTGGGCAGCGCGTAGAAGCCCTCGCCGTTCCTCTCGTAGACGAGGTGCAGGTCGGCTTCGTCGGTGGGGTTCTTGCCGGCGCCCACGCCGAGCGCGTAGAGGGCCAGGTCGCGCTCGTCGTACTTCGACTCGAGGCCGTCCATGGTGTAGCCGAGCGCGGCGTCGACATCGATGAGCTCGTTGCCGCCCTTACTCTCCTTCTCGAGGTTGGCGAGCACGGGCTGCAGGGCCGCGTGGACGTTTTCCGGGTGCGTGGTCTTCTCGAAGTTGGTGACGGCGCTCCAAGCACCCTGCACCTGCTCGACCGAGAGCGGCCGGCCGATGGGGAAGAGCTTGCCCACGGTGCGCTCCCAGCGCAGCTTGCCGATGAAGCCACCGCCCACCTCGAAGATGCCGCCGTTCTCCTCGCAGCTCTCGTGGCACAGCCAGGCGACCAGCGGCGAGACGTACTCGGGCTTGAGCGCGTCGACGATCTCCTT
>JADZDP010000229.1 GCA_020850995.1 Deltaproteobacteria bacterium | reverse complement strand
GCGGGATGAGCGGATCTGCCGAGGCAGGGGTGATCGCACGAGCGTGCGGGGGATCCCGCCGCTCGGGGCCGCGCTGCTCGTCAGGGGCGGTCCGCCAGCGAAAGCCCTGGTTGAAGCTCCTATACCCTGCAGCGCTCACCGAGATGGAGCGGCGCGCGCGGGTCGCTCTGCACCGACGGCGAGGGGAGCGGAAACAGCGGGCCCTCGCAGGCGGGCGTCAGCGCGGCGACAACGGCGAGGGCAGCGAGGCCGACGGTCGCTGGAAGCGACCTCCGCGAAAAGCGCCGCGCGCACAGCGGCAGCAGGCAGAGCAGCGCGCACAACGCGAGCGGCGCGCCGAGCGGTGTCTCCGCGCAGCCATCGCCCTTGGTCGGCTGCACGGTGGTCGCCGCCATCAGCCGCTCCTCGACGTCCCAGCCCTTGGCGGTGGCGAGGCCCGGCAAGAACGGCAGGTAGCGCAGCTCGACCTTCACCGAGACCTGCTCGGGGTGCTCCGCCGGTGCCTGGAACCGGTAGTGCGAGACGTCCTTGCCGAACGGCGGGATGCGGTCGTCGAGCACGACCTGCGTCGCGCGCCAGAACGGCACGTCGAGCGCGCCCGAGGCGTCGCTCAGCAGGCGCGCGTAGGCGCGGCCAGCTTGGCCGGCGCGCGGCGCCGCCGCCGCAGGAGCATCCACCCAGCCGGGCAGGGCAGGCCCCTCGGCGAACGCGAGCGGCGCGCCCTCGGCGTCGACGGCCTGCACGGTGAGCAACAAGGCGCGAAACGGCATGCCGGTCGGCAACATGTGCCCGGCGTTGACGTTCTCGACGTCGACCTGCACCTCGATGAGGTCGCCGGCGCGCGTCGCTGTCGCCTCGAGCGAGGCCGCGGCGGCGAGGTACTGATCGCTCGTGCCCTTGAAGATGTGCGGGTGCAGCGTGCTCTCATCGCGCATCACCGCGCCCATCGGCTCGCACACACCCTCCATGTTCATGTCGCCCATGTCGCCCATGTCCATCAGGCCCCGCTCGCCGACCGGGCTGCGCAGGATGCAGTAGGGATCGCCGGGCACGAAGCCCTCGGGCAGCGGCGGCAGCGGCGTGGCCGGCTCCTCGTGGTTGAGCGGCCGCATGTGGCAGTTCTGGCAATGGATGCCGAGCTCGGCGAAGCGGCTGGTGGCCCACTCGTCGTAGGTGCTCATCACCTTGACGCCGCTGTCGCTGGTCCACTGGTGACAACCCGCGCAGAAGCGCGAGTGCTTCATGTCCGGCTGATAGGACATCGGCCCCATGTGGTGCTCGTCGCCCGCGTCGTCGAGCGGCCCGAACGCCATCAGCACGCCGTTTTGCGGGCGCCAGTAGCGAAACGCGCCGGTGACCGGCGTGTTCTCAATGTCGCCGACGTCGCGCACCTTGTGACAGCTCTCGCAGAACACGCCGTTCAGGTGCACGCCGCTCACCTGGTCGGGCTATCCCCCTCCGCGTTTGATCCGTTTCATGCCGACGTTTGAACACGCGCCGAGATCCGAGTCGATCGGGCACACGATCGATCGACACGGATCCCCGCGTGTGCTGTCTACGCGCCCAGCGGCCGCCACGCAGGAGCCGCGCGTGTGCCCGACGGATCGCCGCCGAAGAGGAGCACGTGCAGCTCGTGCGCCTTGAGGATCGTCGTCGATGCGTCCATGCTCGACGACGACGGCCAGAAACGGAATTTCCCCTCCGACAAGCGCTTCTGGCACAACCAAAATCCCTGGCCGTCGTACGCCAGAAGTTTCACCGACGTCGATCGACGATTCCGGAAGACGAAGACGGCGCCGGCGAACGGGTCGGCGCCGAGGCGCGCGCGGCACACCTTGGCGAGCCCATCGATCCCGCAGCGGAAGTCCGGCGGCTCCACCGCAACCAGAATGCGAGTTTGTGCGGTCACCTGGATCACGCGCGCCCCCGGACCGCCTCGACGAGCGACGCGAGGTCGAGCGCCCTGTCGTGAGCGACGCGAACGACGACGTGCACGTCGCGTCCGCTGATCTCGATCGACGTGCAACTCGATGTGCTCGGCCCGGCGGCGAGAACCTCGGCCCCCGAGAGCTCAACGAACTCCGGCTCGGAGCTCGCGCGCTCGAGGTGCGCCTGCAGTCCCTGGTAGCTCAGGCCGAGCGCGACGCGCGCGCGATTGAGGCCGATCTGCTGCGCGACCGCGACGGCCTCGGCCCACAACTGCGGCGGGAGAGGTGCCCGCTCGTAGCGGCCTCGACGCCACGCCTCGATCTCGCCACGCAACCGCTGGATCTCCCTCGACGTCGTACCGCGCATAGCCCGCCTCCTGGTGGATGGAGGCGGCATCGTGGGGCGCGGCGCCCGGCGCTTTCACGCACCCTTGCCGGAAGGACACCCCAAACCGAAGGCCGTACCATCCAAGCCTGAGGAGCCGAGGCCCGCGGAGCCCAAGCCCGCGGAGCCCAAGCCCGCGGAGCCCAAGCCCGCGGAGCCCAAGCCCGAGGAGCCCAAGCCCGAGGAGCCCAAGCCCGAGGAGCCCAAGCCCGAGGAGCCCAAGCCCGAGGAGCCCAAGCCCGAGGAGCCCAAGCCCGAGGAGCCCAAGCCCGAGGAGCCGAAGCCCGAGGGGCCGAAGCCCGAGGCACCCGAAGCGGAGGCACCCAAGGCGGAGGACCCAACGCCGCCCGCTCCTGCACCGCCCAGTCCTTCGGCAGCTCAAAAGTGAAGGCGACTGCACTGTCCCCCTGTTCGCAAGACACATGCGCGCCCGGGAATCGGCTTGAGGGCGGCGCTTGATGGTGGTGATGTGAACGTTGCCGATGGCCTGTGCGCGTCGACGAGAGCGCCGGCGTGAG
>JADZDP010000228.1 GCA_020850995.1 Deltaproteobacteria bacterium | reverse complement strand
TCCCGTCGCGTGCATCGCGCCAGGCGGGCGATCACTTCGTTGCTGCGGGCCGACCATCCGTCGAGGATGGCCGGCTCCTCGCGCCTTGTGCTCGCCCGCCTGGCGCGCGCCCGCTCGGTCCGGGGTATTGAAACGAACTCTAGGAGCGCAGCGGCGCGGACGGGGCCGTGCGGCCGCGGGTGTCTCGACGAACCCCGGTCACACCGCCACGAGTTTTCTTCCGCGGCCAGGTATGCGAAACCTTGGCTGCATCCGCGATCCCATGCAAGGTGACCGACGATGGCGACGGCGCGCGAGAAGCTCTACCAGGAGATCGTGGCGATGACGGCCACGCCGCCCGGCCCCCACGCCGACGCCGAGATGCGCAAGCTGATGACGCGCTATCGCGTGCAGACCAAGCCGGGCATCGACATCCCGGCCGGCGCCACCGCGCGCGACGCGCTCGGCGATCGCCTGCTCGCGCTCTGGCGCGGCGCCGGACCCGACCTCACCAGCAAGGTCGGCACCACCATCGACGAGTTCCGCATGCAGATGAAGGGCGCGGGCGCGCCCTCGAGCCCGCCGCGCCCCGTGGGCAAGAGCCGCCCGCCGGTGCCCGCCGTCGAGGACGACGACGATCCGCCCGAGCCAGCCCCCGCGCGCGCGCCCGAGCGGCGAGCGCCGGCGGCCTTGGCGGTCGCCGACCCGCCCCCGCGCGTCAACCACGGCCGCGGCGGCGCCGAGCCGGTCGCGGGTGGGCCGCGCAAGCGCGGGCGCACCCGCGGCGAGTGCCCCAAGTGCCACTCCATGGGCGTGGTGCTCGCGCGCAGCTACGCGGGCGACGAGTACTTCTCGTGCATCTACTGCGGCTGGCAGGCGTTCAAGCCCACCGACGAGGACGACCCCAACGCCTCGCTCGCGGTGCGCTTGCTCGGGCAGACGCTCTCGAACGGTCCACCGCGCGAGTAACAGCGTCGGGCTGCCGACGCAGCCACGTGAACCCGCGCGCGGCGAAGTTGTACGGCCGGGCCCTTTCGGGCGATCGTGCGCGCGAGGTGGAACATGGCGCGCGCCCAACGACCGCTCACCGCTGAGGTCTTGCACGAGGAGGTTCGCTTCTTGCTCAAGACCCTCATGCGCGACGACCTGTTCGGCGAGGAGGTGTCGCTCACCGAGGCCGAGAAGCTGCTCGAGGCCTCGCTGTCCATGGGCTTCGTCGACTACTGCGCGTTCTTGAAGCGCCACGCCTACGTCGACATCGATCGCGCCCGTAACACCGTGGCGGTGCTGCCGCGCGGCAAGAACGTCGCCGAGGGCGGCGCCGACCCCTCGCTTCTGCCCATGCTGGCCGCGCACTTCGCCAAGGTGGTGGTGCCGAGCGCCGGTGGCGCAGCGGCCGCGGGGGCCGTGGCTGCCGCGCCCGCGGCCCCCGGGCCGTCCGTCGAGCGCCGAGCGCCATCGCAGGGCGGCATGCACGTCATCGTGTCGCGCGAGCCCACGCCCATGACCGTGGGGCACGTGGAGGTGGAGCGCTTCGAGCGCGGCGAGGTGCTCGGCCAGGGCAGCCTGGGCACGGTCTATCGCGCGCGCGACGCCGTGCTCGACCGCAGCGTGGTGCTCAAGGAGGTGCGGCACATCTACGAGCTGGTCTCGTACGTGCCACGCGACGATCTCACGCGGCGCGTGCGCGAGGCGGTCATGAGCCAGGCGCGCCTCGACCACCCGCACATCCTGCGCGTCATCGACGTCAGCTTCGCCGCCGACGCGCCCACCTTGGTGCTCGACTGGGCGGCCGGTGGATCGCTGCGGGCCCGCATGGCGCGCGCGCCCGGCGGGCTCATGCCGGTCGCCGTGAGCCTGCGCGCGTTGTTGCAGATGGCCGCCGCGCTCGAGCACGCGCACAGCCGCGGCGTGGTCCACGGCAGCCTCAAGCCCGAGAACGTGCTCTTCGACGTCGCCGGCAACGTGCGCATCACCGACTTCGGCGTGGCGCGCGTGGCCGAGCGCCCCGCCGAGAGCCCACAGACCAGCGCGCCGCCCGTGTACGTGGGGCGTGGCAACCCGAGCTACATGGCGCCCGAGCAGCTGCACAGCGGCGAGACCACCAAGCGCTCCGACCTCTACGCCGTCGGCATCATGCTCTACGAGATGCTCACCGGGCAGCTGCCCGGGCGGCGCTCGCCCATGCCCTCGGCCACGCCGCGCCTCAAAGGCGAGCTCGGCGCCGCCGCCGCCGCCGTCGACGACATCTTCGACCGCATGACGCGCGATCCACCCGGGGAGCGCTTCGCGTCCTTCGCCGAGGTGCTCGACGCGCTCTGCCCCGCCCTGCCCAAGCAAGAGATCGCGCGCGGCACGCTGCTGCTCTACGAGACCGACCCCCTGCCGCCCCCCGCCGAGCCCGCTCGCTCGGCCGAGGCCGCCGCCACGTCGGACGGGGGCTTCAACGAGCTGTCGGGGCCGATCCCGGTCACAGGATCGAGCGTGATCCCGGGCTCGGAGCCGAGCAGCGGCTGAGGGCCGCGCCCTGGCCACATGACGCAGCGCACGAGCAGGCCGCTGCGGTGATCCGCGCCGCACCTCGGCGAAACCGGGAAGCCCACAATGGGGTCCGTGCGTTTCTGCAAGAGCCGCACCCCGAGGTCACCGATGCGTTCCTTCCCCCTCGCCATCGCGCCCGCTGCCGCAATCCTGGCCGCCGCCCTGCTGGCGCCCCCCGCGCGCGCGCAAGAGTGCGGCATGCCGCTGCGCTACTACGAGCACGCGCCCCGCGTGGCCGACATCGACGCTCCCCCCGTGCGCGAGGCCCTCGAGGCCGGCAACTACGACGAGGTGGCCCGCCTGGCGCGCGCCCGCCTCGACGCCGGCGCGCTCGAGCGCCAAGCGTCCGCCTATGAGCTGCGCGCGGGCCGCAAGTTCAACGAGGAGGAGGTGCGAGTGGCGCTGGCCGCGGCGGTCATTCGCACGCGCGGCGCCCAAGGGCTCGCCGCCCCCGTGTCGGCCAAGCTGAGCCCCAAGCGCGCCGAGGCGGCGCGCACGCGCAACATGGAGCGCGCGCGCCAAGTGCTCCAGCAAGAGCTCCAGCGCGCCAGCGGCGATCCCGTGGTGGCAACGCTGCTCGGCGAGGCGCACGCGGCGCTCGGCAACCATGAGCTTGCCGCCGCCGTGCTCGAGGACCTGGCCGCCGCCGACCTCATCGTCAGCCCCGAGGGCTGGGCGGCGCTGGCGCGAGCGCGCGCCTCCGCCGGCGACAACGCGGGGGCCGCCCTGGCCCACCAGCGCTGTGCGGCGGCCGCGCGCGACCTGGGCGTGTGCAGCGATGATCCGGTGGTGGCCCGCTCGTGATGCTCCTCGCCGCGCTCTTGGCGCTGGCGGCGCAGCCGGGCGACGAGCCTCAGGCCGAGCGGGTGCCGCCAGAGCCCGAGCGCGTGGCGATTGACGACGGCCGCGGCCACCTGCTCATCGAGCGCTTCGAGTGCGGCCGCTGCCACGACGTCGTCGACCACGGCGTGACGCGCGACCGAAGCTGCGTGGAGTGCCACCGCGCCATCTTGCGGGGCGAGCTGGACGCGCCCCCCGAGGTGCTGGCGCGCTGGCAGGGCAAGCTGCGCCACCTGCTCGAGGTGCCGAGCCTGGTGGGCGTGGCGGGGCGTCTGCGCCCCGAGTGGATCGCGGCCTTCCTGCAGCGGCCGCACGACCTGCGCCGCGGCCTGGGCGAGTCGATGCCGCGCCTGGCCATCAGCGCCGACGAGGCCACGCGCATCGCGCGCACCCTCACCGAGGGCAAGGCGCCGCGTGATGCGCCCGTGCGCAAGGGCGACGCGCAGCGCGGCCTGGCGCTCCTCGAGGACAAGGGCTGCGCCACCTGCCACGCCTATACCGGCGTGCGCACGCTCAGCGCCAAGGCGCCCGCGGGCGTCGACGGCGCGACGCTGGCGCGGGGCATCAAGCTTGCGCCCGATCTGCGCTGGACGCGCGAGCGCACCACCGCCGCGGTGGCAGACGCGCTGGTGCAGGACCCGCGCGCCGCCAAGATCGACGCCGCCATGCCGCCCATCGCCCTCAGCGACGCCGAGCGCGCCGATGTGCTGGCCGCCATCTTCGACGCGCCGCTGCCGCTGGCCCCGGCGCGCGAGCCACCGCCGCGCCTGCCCGTGCTCGCACGCAAGGTGCGCTTCGACGAGGTGCAGCGGGCCGTGCTCGACCAGACCTGCATCCACTGCCACGCCGACGACTCGCGCAACCTGGGCGTGGGCGGGCCCGGCTCGTCGGGCGGCTTCGGCTACGCGGGCACGGGCCTGGTCTTGACCAGCTACGCCCGCGTGCTGGCGGGCAGCCAACGCGCGCCCACGCTCAACCTCGAGCGCGACGACATGTTCGTCGACAGCTTCGGCAGCTCGCTCACGCCGCCGCGCATGCGCGGCGCGCACAAGAGCGTCTTTCGCCCGGTGGAGGAGGGCCCCATGAAGGGCGTGCCGCTCTTGGTGGCCCAGCTGCGCGCCCGCCAGCTCGAGGAGGCAGGCGAGAACGTGGCCGGCGTGGTGGGTATGCCGCTCGGCCTGCCCGCGGTCAGCGCCCTCGAGCTGCAGCTCGTCGAGAGCTGGGTGGCCCAGGGGCGGCCGCAGTAGCGCCCGCTACTCCACCGTCACGCTCAGCTCGTAGGCGTTGCTGCCGTCGCTGCCGTACTCGAGCACCTCGATGTAATGGTCGCCCGCGTCGGCGGCGGCCACCGGCAGCACCAGGTCTTCGGTGCCGTCGACGCCGGCGGAGCTGCAGGTGAGCCCGGTGCCGGTGGTGTTCGAGTACTGCGTGCAGGTGGTGAGCGGGCTCGCCTGGCTGGCGGGCCCGTAGAGGCGCACGTCGATGTCTTGGTTGCTGCCGTGCGCGTAGGCCACGTGCACGCGCACGGTCTGGCCGGTAGTGGCGGCGATCTTGAAGAAGTCCTTGTTGCCGGTGCAGATCTGTAGCTGCGGCAGGAGCTCGCCGCTCGACAACACCACCGACGTCGAGGCGGTGTCGTTGGTGAAGGTGGTGTCGGTGCCCGAGGAGGTGGCGGTCCAGGTGTCGAAGCGATCGTCGGTGCAGGCAGACGCCGGTGGCGACGCCAGCTCCACGCCGATGGCGTAGGCGGTCTGCGTGCTCTCGTAGCCCACGGCGCGCAGGAACACGTCGCCGCCCACGTTCATGATGCCGCGCACGCGATCTTGCACGGTGGTGGCGTAGGAGCGCGCCAAGGAGCGCGTGAGCCCGCCCGTACCGCGCGGCTCCAGCACCTCGATGTCGACGTCGTCGGACGGGTCGAAGGCGAGCTGCACCGTCACCTGCTTGGCGCCGGGCAGCGCGATGCGGAACCAGTCGGCGTCGCCGACGCTGCAGCTCACCAGCGAGCCCACCTGGTAGCTGCCGTCGAGCAGGCCGGTGTCGTCGAGCGCGAAGGCCGTGGCCGCCGAGTCGTTGGGGGCCGCGCCGTCGTCGATGCAGCTGGCCGACGAGGTGATGCCCGCATTGAGCGTGTAGGCCACGCGCGCGCTGCCCATGCCGGTGACGCGCAGCGCGTAGCGCCCGGGGGCCAGGCCGCTCGCCTGCAGCCGACGATTGCCGCCCGAGGCCGTGTCGCTCACCAACAGCGCCCCGGTGGTGGACGACACGAGCGAGAGCGTGGCGCCGCTGCCCGTGAGCGTGGCGTCGAGCGCGTCGCCCGAGCCCAGGCGCACGGCGTAGTAGTCGTCGTCACCCGGACAGCGCGCGGCGCTCACCACCGCCGTGCCGATGGGTGTGGCCCGCGTCCACGAGTTGTTGTCTTCGTAGGCGTCGTCAGGCGTGCAGCCCTGCAGCGTGGCCTCCATGGTGTACGTGTTGGTGGCGCCCGACCAGCCGTAGATGCGCACGCCGTAGGTGCCGGCAGCCAGCGCCTCCACGATGGTCTCGTTGTCGGTGACCGAGGCCGCCGAGTCGATGGTGGCGCCGGCGGCGTCCACCAGGCGCAGATCGAGGTCGCCGGTGGCGTCTGTGAAGCGCGCCGTGATGGTGACGGTGGTGGCGAAGGCGAGCGTGAAGCTGAAGTAGTCGGTGTCGGACGCGCAGATGCGGCCGGCGCTCTGCGTGCCGTCGAGCGCCAGGGGGCGCGCCGCGCCGTCGTCGGGCTCGAGGCCCGCCTCTTCGCAGGGGTCGGGCACCGGCTCGGGCGTCAAGCCCACGATCACCGTGTAGCTGCCCTGGCTGGTCCCCGTGCTGCCCTGCACCACCACGCGGTAGCCGCCGGCCGCCACGTTGGCGGCGCTGATGGACAGCCCGCTCGCCACCGTGCTGCCGTCAGAGGCGCGCACCAAGCGCGCCGTGACGCCGGTGCCCGTGACCGTCACGCTGACGTCGTCGAGGGCAGCGGCGGCGAAGCGCAGCTGGTCGACGTCGCCCGGGCAGATAGTGCCGGCGTGCGACACGCCAGGCGTGATCGAGACTGCCTGGGCGTCGGCGTCGTTGGGCTCGGCGTCGCTCTGGGTGCAGGGGGGCGGCCCCGACGAGACCGTGACGCGCAAGGAGTAGCTCACGTCGCCGCCGGTGGCGCTGACGCGCGCGTAGAGCGCGCCGCCCGGCGCGCTCGCCAGCGTAGCCGGGTTGCCGCTCCCGAGCACGGCGCCCGCCGACGAGAGGATCGCCACCTGCGGCGTGCCCTCGCCCTCGCCGGCCACGGCCACCACCTCCACGCTGTCGCCGGCGGCGGCCGTGAAGCTGAAGTGATCGGTGTTGCTGCCGCAGATGGCGCCGGCGGTGAGCGCGCCGGTGGTGGCCACCGCGGTGGCCTGAGCGGTGCTGTCGTTTGGCTCTGCGTCGAGCTCGGCGCAGCCCGCGGCCGCCGTGACGTCGATGGTGAGCAGGTACGCGCCGGCGCCGTCGGCGCCGTTGCCCTGCACCACCACGCGGTAGTCGGCCTCGGCCAGGCCATCGGCGCGCGCCACCAGGTTGCCGCCCACCTGCGTGCCGCTCGCGATCGACGAGCCGGCGGCGCTCTCGATGCGCAGCGCCAGCGTGGCGCCGCTGTCGGCGGCCAGCGTTGCCGTCAACGTGCCCGAGGCGTGCACGAGGAACTCGTCCTTGTCGCCGGGGCAGATGGCGCCCTCGTGTGCGCCGCCGTCGGCCAGCGCCACGGCGTCGGCGCCGGCGTTCGGCTCGGTGGCGTCGTCGTCGTCGCAGCCGGCCACGCAGGTCGACGAGAAGTCGTCGCACACGCCCGAGGGGCAGTGCGCCGGGTTGAAGCACTCCACGCAGGTGCGCTTGTCGGGGTGACAGACGCCAAAGGAGCAATCGCCGTCGGTGACGCAGCTCTGCTCGACGGTGCACATGCCCGTCAGCAGGTCGCACAGGGCAGAGAGGCCACAGTCGCCGTCTTCCAGGCACTGCACGCACGAGCCCTTGATGGTGTCGCAGCGCAGGCCGGCGCACTCATCGTCGCTGGCGCAGCCGGCGCCCTCCACCGTGCAGCGATCGGTGAAGCCGTTGCACACGAAGCCGTCGGGGCAGTCGCTCGCGTCGAGGCACTCGACGCAGCGCCCGCTGTCGAGGTCGCACAGGCCGTCCTGGCAGCCCCCCTCGGAGCAGGCCTCCACACAGCTGCCGTCTTGGCACACGCGACCGCCCGCGCAGCCCTCTTCGATGGTGCACTCGCCACCCTGCGGTCCCACCTCGGTGGGGCAAGCGGCCATGCCGAGCGCCACCAACGCGCCGAGTGCCGTGAGCAAGGTACGCATGCTTCCTGCCTTCCTGTGCCGCCGTGCGCCCCGTGGCCACGGCCGATCGCCCGTCCAGACAGATTCCATCCTGTATGGAGCCCTCCTACCGTCGGTAGAACGTCCGACCAGGGGGGGACTGCGTGACTGCGCTCAAGAGTCGCGGCGCCGGGCGGCCGCCTCGACGAGCGCGCGATAGATGGCGCGCTGGGGCGCCTCGCCCATGGCCTCGGGGTGCCACTGCACGCCGAGGAGGAAGGGCTTGCTCGGGTCCTCGATGCCCTCCACCAGGCCGTCGGTAGCACGGGCGCTCACCACCAAGCCGGCGCCCACGCGCTTGACGGCCTGGTGGTGCGTGCTGTTGACCGGCAGGCGCGCCACACCAACCGTGCGAGCGAGCAGCGTGCCGACGACGACGTCGACCTCGTGAGCCGGTTGGTCTTTGGGCGCCGCCTGCTGGTGCGAGAGCGGCGAGGGCGCCTGCGCGCCGAGGTCCTGCCACAGCGCACCACCGCGCACCACGTTGATGAGCTGCATGCCGCCGCACACCCCGAGCACGGGCAGGCCGCGCGCAAGGGCGCGCTCGAACAGGGCGCGCTCGAGCGCCGTACGCTCGGGCTTGAGCGCGCCGCAGTGCTCGTGCATGGCCTCGCCGTAGAGCGCAGGGTCGATGTCGAAGGCACCCCCGGGCAGCACCAGGGCGTCGGCCAGGGCCACGAGCTGATCGAGCGCGGCGGCGTCGCTCACCGGCGGCGGCACCAGCGGCAGGCCGCCCGCCTGCCACACCGCGTCGGCGTAGGGGCGCTGCAGCTCCAGCGTGGGCACGGGGCCGCGGCGGGTGGCCTTGGTCTCGAGGTCGGGCGGTACCAGCACGATGGGCCTGGTCACGACGACACCTCCACCTCGCCGGCGCGCAGGCCACCCTCGCTGGCGGAACGGGCCGCCCGCGCCGCCACGAAGGCGGCCGCCAAGCGGCGCGCCACGGGACGCGGATCCTCGACGTCGAGGGCGCCGGCCACCGCCACCAGCGCGGCCCCCGCGCGGCCGCAGGCGGCGGCGCGCTCGGCGCTGGTGACGCCGCCGATGGCCACCACCGGCAGGGGCGAGAGGTGCGCGCGGCGCGCCAGCGCCTCGAGGCCCACCACGGGCGCGTGGCCCTGCTTGGTGGCCGAGAGGTAGATGGGCCCCACGGCGACGTGATCGGCGCCGCCCTGGGCGCAGGCCTCGAAGAGCTGGGGCTCGGTGTGGCTCGACGCGCCCACCAGCGCCTCGGCGCCCACCACGGCGCGCGCCGCTGGTGGCGGCAGATCGGTCTGCCCCACGTGCACGCCGTGGGCGCGAGCGGTCGCGCACAGATCGGCGCGATCGTTGACGATGAGGGGCACGCCGGCGCGCGCGCAGGGCCCGCGCACCACCTCGAGGAGCGCGAGCTGCTCGCGATCTGTGCGCTCCTTGCAGCGCAGTTGCAGCATGACCGCGCCGCCCGCGATGAGCGCCGCCGCGCGCCGCGACAGCTCGTCGAGGGCGGCGCCGAGCTCACCGGGGCGCGGCATGACGACGGCGTAGAGCCCGCTCGGCACCGCGCGCGCCGGCGCCGCCGCCGCCGCGGGGATGGCGTGGTGCTGGGCGCGACACGCGGCGCGGATGCCGTCCACAAGCGCGGCCTCGAGCCCGCGCGCGACACCGCGCGCCTGGGCCGAGCGCGCCAGCGGCACCAGGTGCAAGAGCGTCTCGTCCACGTAGCTCGCGAGCTTGTCGGCGCTTGGCGCCAGGTGCAGCTCGGAGAGGTTGTGCAGGCGGTCGCACACCTTCACCAGGCGCACGGCGTCGGAGGCCTCGCGGGTGAGGCGCGCATAGTAGGCGGCGGCGGCGGCCTCGCCCTTGCCGGCCTTGGTCAAGAGCCACACCTCGTTGGCCACGCGATCGCCGAAGCGCGCCGCCAACTCCTCGCGCCCGATCTCGCTGTCCTCGATGACGTCGTGCAAGAGCGCCACCGCCTTGGTGGCGTCGTCGAGCTCGAGGCCGCAGGCGTGCCCGAGCTCCTCCGCCAGCACGCGCACGGCCAAGGGGTGCCCGAGGTAGGGCGCGCCGTGACGACGGGACTGGCCGTGGTGGGCCTCGCGCGCGATGGCGAGCGCGCGCTCGTGGAGCACCGGGCCGGTGGGCATCGATCACCTCGCGTGCGGCGACGGCCCAACCTTACAGCGGATCACGCGCCGCTGCCTGCGACCGCGCGCGTTCACCAGAGCAGATACCCGCGCTAGCGTGCCCACCGTGCGCACGCCCCTCCTCGCCAGCATCGCGCTCGCCGCCTGCGCGCCGACTCCGGTGAGCGCGCCGAGCCGGCCGGTGGCGCATGCGCCCCCGACGACCGCGGCCGCGCCCGCGACCCCGGCGCGCTTCACGCCGCCGCCGCCGGGTGAGCGCGTGCTGGTGCTGTGGACGGCCAGCGTGCAGGGCTACGTGGAGCCGTGCGGGTGCACGGCGGATCCCCTGGGCGGCGTGGCGCGCCTGGCGGCCGCTGTGCACGAGGCGCGCGCGGCCTACGGGGCGCGCCTGGTGCTGCTCGACGGCGGCGACCTCTTGTTCGAGCGCGCTGGCGACAGCGGCGCGGCGGATCGCTGCCAGGCCGAGGCGCGCGCCGATCTGCTCGTGGGCACCCTCGGCCGGCTCGGACTGGCAGCCACCACGCTCGGCCCGCTCGACGAGGTGCGCGGGCCCGCGTTTCGCGACGCGCGCCTGGCGCGGGCCGGCATCCCCACGGTGGGCGTGGGCTTGCCGCGCGCCCTGGGTGACGGCGCGCGCACCTCCACGCGCATGCTCGTGGACGCCGGCGGCGTGCCCGTGGGCGTCACGGGCTTCACCGTGGAGCGCGCCGCCGAGGTGCCCACGGCGCGTGCGGCGCTCGCGCAGGAGGTGCAGGCGCTGGTGCGCGAGGGCGCGCGCGCCGTGGTGGCGCTGGCGCAGGCGCCGCGCGCGCTGACGCGCGACCTGACGCGCGGGCTCCCCGGCCTCGACGCCGTGCTGCAAGGCCGCGCGCCCGGTGAGCTGCCCATGGCGCCCGAAGCCCTGCGTGACGAGGACGGCGTGGGCCCCGTGCTCTTGGCCGCCGGCATGCAGGCGCAGCACCTGGGCGCGCTCGAGCTGGTGCTGGAGGGGCGCGCGCCGGGGGCCGTGCTGGCGCTCGACGACGGCGCCGAGCGTGTGCGTGCGCGCCGCCACCTGCTCGAGGTGAAGGCGGCGAGCCTTAGGAGCGCCATCGGGAGCGAGCCCGACCCCGCGCGCCGCGCCTTCCTCGACGTGCGGCGCGCCACCGTGCAGCGCGAGCTCGACGAGCTCGAGGCGCGCGCCGCGGATCATGCTTCGCCCGCGGGCCCGCACCTGCGCGCCTGGTCCTTGCCCCTGCCCCGCGGCAGCGCCGAAGAAGCCACGGCGCAGGCCGCGCTCGCGGCCTACCAGGCGAGCGTGCCCGCACTGGTGGCGCGCTGCGAGGCCGAGGCGCCCTGCCCCGAGGTGGCGCCGGGCAGCGCTCGCTACGTGGGCGTGGCGGCATGCGCGGCCTGCCACGCGGCCGCGCTCGCCTTCTGGTCGTCGCAGGCGGTGGTGCGCCCCAGCAAAGACGCGCAGGGGAACGTGGTGCAGCGCACGGTGGGGCACGCGCGCGCGTGGGACACGCTGGTGGCCGAGGGCAAAGACAAGGACCGAAGCTGCGTGCCCTGCCACGCCGTGGGCTTCGGCGAGCCCGGCGGCCCGTGCAAGACCACCGACGTGGTGCCGGGGGGCTTTGGCGGCGTGCAGTGCGAGAGCTGCCACGGGCCGGGCAGCGCGCACGTCGCCACCGCGCTCAAGGAGCACATCGTGCGCGCGCCCACCGAGGCGCGCTGTCGCGCCTGCCACGTGGTGCCGCACATCGCCACCAGCGAGAGCTTCGTGTTCGAAGACCGGCGCCGGTTGATCCTCGGGCCCGGGCATGGCCTACCTCTGGGCATGGAGCGAGCGCCATGAGCGGCACGCACGAAGATCTCCTGAGCGTCGACGCGGCGCGCGCCCGCGTGCTCGACGCCGTGGCGCCGCTCACCGACGAGCTGCTCGCGCTGCCGCTGGCCGCGGGCCGCGCGCTCTCGAGGGAGCTCTCCTCCCTGCGCGCGCTGCCTGGCTTCGACAACTCCGCCATGGACGGCGTGGGCGTGCGCGTGGCCGACGTGGCCGGCGCCAGCGAGCAGACGCCGGTGGCGCTGACCTTGGTGGGCGAGGCGCTGGCGGGCGGTGCTCCCGGCGCGCGCGCGCTCGGCGCCGGCGAGGCCGTGCGCATCATGACGGGCGCCGCCATCCCGCCCGGCGTGGAAGCGGTGGTGATGCGCGAGCACACCGACGAGGCCGAGCTCGCGCGCGGCGTCGTGCGCGTGAAGGCCGCGGCCCCGCCTGGCCAGCACGTGCGCAAGGCCGGCGAAGATGTGCAGCAGGGCGCGCTGGTGGGCGCCGTGGGCGACGAGCTCACGCCCGCGCGCATGAACCTCTTGCTCGCCGCCGGCCACGTGAGCGCGCGCGTGGTGCGCCGCCCGCAGGTGGCCATCGTGGCGTCGGGCGACGAGCTGGTGGAGGCGGGCGCGTCCTTGTCGCCGCGCGACGTCGTCAACTCGAACGCCTACGCGCTTGCCGCCGCCGCGCGCGCCGCGGGCGCCGAGGCGCACCTGTTGGGCATCGCGCGCGACTCGCTGGCCGATCACGTGGCGCGCATGAACGACGCCACCTTCGCCGACGTGCTCGTCACCGTGGGCGGCGTGTCCATGGGCACGCACGACTTCGTGCGCCCCGCGCTGGCCGAGCTCGGCTGCGCGCTCACGCTGTGGCGCGTAGCCATGCGACCCGGCAAGCCCGTGGCCTTCGGCCGCCGCGGCGATGGGCGCGCCGCGCAGTACGTGTTCGGCTTACCCGGGAACCCCGTCAGCGCCATGGTGAGCTTCGAGCTCTTCGTGCGGCCGGCGCTCAAGAAGCTCCTCGGCCTCTCGCCTGCGCGCTGGATGCGCCCCTTGCTCACGGCAGTGCTCGCCGAGGGCACCAAGAAGAAGGCCGGCCTCGAGCACTGGGCGCGCGCGCGCGTGGCCAGCGTCGACGGTGGGCTCGTGGCCACTTTGCTCGACGCGCAGGGCTCGCACCAGATCTCGGGGCTCGCCGACGCCGACGCGCTGGTGCGCCTACCGCGGGACGCCACCGCGCTCGCCGCGGGCGAGCGCGTGCAGCTCATGCTCCTGGGGTAGCGGCGCTCTCGGTGACGTCGGGATCGAAGAGATCCTCGTCGTCGAGGGCGACCTCGATGCGATCGAGCGGCGCGCCGCCCAGGCGAGCGGCCACGAAGCCGTACTCCCAGGGGCGCTGCTGCGTGCCGCCGTTCGAGGGCAGGCCCGCGACGCCCGCCACGAAGCGCTCCCAGCGCCGCCGCAGCTCGGTGCCGACGCCGAAGAAGACCAGCGCCGTGGCCCGCACCCTGCCGTCGCGATCGAGCTCTTGACGCACGGGCACCGCCATGGCGCGCATGGGCCCGTCGGGGAGCTGCGCCACCAGCGCCACCGCGCTGCCGAGCTTGAAGCCGCCGTCGCCCGGCACCAGCACCGCGTGCCGACTCACGTCGATGGTGTCGGCGACCAGGAAGCCGCCGGAGCGCACCTCGACAGGGACGTGGGCGCGGTGCCGCGGCGCGCGCCGACGCTCGGCCGCGCTGGCGGGCAGGTCGGTGTCGCGCCGAGGGCTGACATACATGTGGACGTGGCTGGCCATGGGAGCTCCCCGGGATGTCGTCTGCCCTAGCGCAAGCGCTGCGCCAACGGGCCTTCGATGCAGCCCGCGGCAGGACGTAGCAGCCGTCACGTTGCGGCGGCCGACGGTGGTCCGCACCGCACACCGACGTGCGCAAGGGCTCGGGCACGCCGGGCGGGGACGCGGCGCACGATTGGACGCGATCCCGCGTTACTGCGAGCCCCAGTCCAAGCGCGGCTGGTAGGGCTCTGGTGTCGGGTCCGGTGGTCCAGGCGGCGGCGAAGGGGGCAAGGGGCGCGGCGGCGCGGGGCGAGGGCGCGGCGGCGCGGGCACGGGCGCGAGCGCGGGGCCGGGCGCGGGGCCGGGCGCGGGGCTCGGCGCGGGCGGCACGCTCGCGACCGGCGGCGGCGGGGGCGTCACCGGCCGCGGCGGCTCCACCAGCGCTGCCGCGCCGGCATCGACGACGTCGGCGACGGTGCGCGGCGCCGGGTCGCGCCGCTCATCGGCGGCGGGGCGGGGCCGCGCTAACAGCACCACCACCACGATGCCGAGCGCCAGCACGGCGCCGCCGACGGCATAGGCCAGAATGCGCGCCCCCCTCGACCCGGCGGCGAGCGGCAGCGTGCGCGGCAAGGTGGCGGGGTCGGGCCGCGTGTCGCGCGGCGCTGGCGCCACCGTGGCGGTGCGCAGCACGGGTTGCTTGAGGGGCGGCGTGGTGCGCGCGCGCTCGCCGGTGGTCTGCAGCACGAAGGCCTGGGTGGCATCGAAGGCCACGGCCTGCTCGAGCACGAGGGTGGGCGCCGCTTGCTCGTCGAGGCCGCCGGCCAGGAGCGCCTCGGCGCGCGCCGCCAACGCCGCCGCGCTCGGGGGGCGCTCGCTCGGCTCCTTGCGCAAGAGCTCGTCGACCAGCGCGTCGATGCTGTCGGGCACCGAGGGCACGAGCTTGCTCAGGCGCGGGGCCGGTTCGGAGAGGTGCATCATGGCCAGCGCCATGGGGGTCTGCGCGGCGAAGGGCTGACGGCGCGCCAGCAGCTCGAACCAGAGCACGCCTACCGAGTAGAGGTCCGACGAGGGATCGGCGGGATCGCCGAGCACCACCTCGGGGGCGAGGTAGCCCGGCGTTCCCACCAGCACGCCCGTTTGGGTGAGGCGGCTCATGCCCGCCTCGGGCGTCAGGCTCTTGGCCACGCCGAAGTCCACCAGCTTGACCAGGTCGGGGCGTCCCGGCGTCGGCACCAGCATGACGTTGTCGGGCTTGAGGTCGCGATGCACCACGCCGGCCTGATGCGCTGCGGCCAGGCCGTCGGCGATCTGCGCCACCACCGCGGCGGACTCGCGCGGCGACACGGGTCCCTCGCGCATGCGTTGGCGCAGCGTGCGACCACGCAAGAGCTCCATGGCGATGAAGAGCGTGGTGCCGTCGCCGCCTGGGGCCTCGGCCTCGCCGAAGTCGATGACGTTCACGACGTGGGGGTTGTTGAGCTGCGCCACCAAGCGCGCTTCGCGCCGGAAGCGCTCACGCACGCGCTCTTCGTGCACCAACTCGGGCCGGATGAGCTTGAGCGCGACCTCGCGGCCGAGCTGCTCTTGCACGGCCACCCACACGGCGCCCATGCCGCCCTTGCCGATCTGTCGCGTCAAGCGATAGCGGCCCGCGATGAGCTTGCCCGAGAGGTCGGCGTCCACCGCCGCATCTTACAGCGGAGGTCAGGTACATTGATGGTCGCCGGGCTTGGTCCTTGCCACGATCCCTGCGTCGCGTCCTCGCCGCCTACCGCGAGGTACGCGGCTGCGGTGCTCCTTGGGCTCCTGGCAAGTCCCTGCGCCGGGCTCGATCAATGCAACCGACCTCCGCTGTAGCGCGGTGCTGTGGACCAGGGCGTCCACCATTGACGAGCGGCGGGGAATCGCAGCGAATGACGCCGGCGGCGCGCCCATCGAGCAGCCGCGCGGAGGCAACGTGGAAGGCTTCTCGACCATCATCGAACCGTTTCGCGTCAAGAGCGTCGAGCCGCTGCGCCTGACCACGCGCGCCGAGCGCGAAGAGCTGTTGGGCAAGGCGGGCTACAACCTGTTCGCGCTCGCTTCCGACGACGTCATCATCGACCTACTCACCGACTCGGGCACCGGGGCCATGAGCGCCGAGCAGTGGGCGGCCCTGCAGCGCGGCGACGAGAGCTACGCGGGCTCGCCCTCGTGGTTTCGCTTCGAGGCGGCGGTGAAGGCGCTCTTCCCCTTCGCGCACCTCATCCCCACGCACCAGGGCCGCGCGGCCGAGAAGATCTTGTTCTCGGTGGTGGGCGGCAAGGGCAAGGTCATCCCCAACAACACGCACTTCGACACCACCCGCGCCAACGTCGAGCACTCCGGCGCCGAGGCGGTGGACCTGGTGATCCCCGAGGGCAAAGACCCGGCGCTGCGTCACCCCTTCAAGGGCAACATGGACGTGGGCGCGCTCACGCGCCTGCTCGAGGCGCGCAAGGGCGAGGTGCCGCTGGTGATGGTCACCATCACCAACAACTCCGGCGGCGGGCAGCCCGTCAGCCTCGAGAACCTGCGCGCGGTGCGCGCCGTGTGCGATCGCTTCCAGGTGCCGCTCTTCTTGGACGCGTGCCGCTTCGCCGAGAACGCCTGGTTCATCCGCGAGCGTGAAGAGGCGCAGCGCGGGCGCTCCATCAAGGAGATCGTGCGCGACATCGCCGCGCTTGCCGACGGCATGACCATGTCGGCCAAGAAGGACGGCCTGGCCAACATCGGCGGCTGGCTGGCCATGAACGACGGCGCGCTCGCGCAGAAGTGCCGCGAGCTGCTCATCCTCACGGAGGGCTTCCCCACCTACGGCGGGCTCGCCGGCCGCGACCTCGACGCCATCGCCCAGGGCCTCAGCGAGGTGGTGGACGAGAGCTACCTGCGCTACCGCGTGCGCGCCGTGGAGTACCTGGCGGACAAGCTGTGCGCAGCCGGCGTGCCCATGGTGGAGCCCCCCGGCGGGCACGCCGTGTACCTCGACGCCAAGCGCATGCTGCGCCACATCCCGCCCCTGCAGTACCCGGGGCAGGCCTTGGCGGTGGAGCTGTACCGCGAGGGCGGCATCCGCGGCTGCGAGATCGGAACGGCGATGTTTGGCAAGCGCCCCGACGGCAGCGAGCAGCCCGCTGCCATGGAGCTGGTGCGCCTGGCCATGCCGCGGCGGGTGTACACGCAGAGCCACGTGGACTTCGTGGTGGAGGCGGTGCTGCACGTGTTCGCGCGGCGCGAGAGCTTGCGGGGCATGCGCATCGTGGAGCAGCCGGCCTCGCTGCGGCACTTCACCGCGCGCTTCGCGCCGCTCTGAGGGGTCATCGCGAGATTGCGACGACGCCCGGGTTTTTTGGCTGGTGCAGACCCCTCCGCGCCGGCGCAGCGGGGCGCGGATCCCCCCAACTCCGCTGCGCGGCTCGCGCCGCTCGCCAAGGTCCGCCGCATACTGCGACGGTCCTTGGGGCGGCCGGAGTTAGCGCGCGCCACGCTGCTTGCCGCGCCACCGACGCCCGTGGCAGCGTCGCGTGGAAGGCTGAGTCCGGGCTTCCTTCTCAATCTGGCAACCAGCTCGGGCGATTTCCTTCACGCGGGTCCTCCCGCGTTTTTCTTTCCGCCCCGAGGGCCGCGCCATGAGCACAGACCACCTGTTCGAGGCCCGCCATCCCCAGCACGTGGTCGCGGAGATCGTGCTTCGCCGCCGCGGCGTCGTGGTGACCCCGCCGGCAGGGCCGGCCCCGAGCCAGGCCGCGCGGGCCGCGGTTGCCGCCCGGGCGCTCGCCATGGAGCTCGCCGCGCTCGGGCTCATGCCCAGCCAGCGCCTCATCGCGCGCTGGTCGGACGCGGGCCCAGACGCGCTCTCGCTCCTGCGCTCCTGGGTCCTCGATGCCATCGTCCTCGCGCGAGGCGGAGGCGTGCAGCACGAGCCGCTGTTCCGGCGCTTCCCCGAAGACATCCCCGCCGACACCACGGCGCTCTGGTGGCAGCGCGTGCTCGTGCACTACCTGCAGACCGCGGGGCAGCCGTGCATCTGGTGCGGCTCGGCCCGGAAGGACAGCGCCACGCACGTGCTCACGCCCTGCGGCCACGTGGTGTGCGACGCGTGCTTCGACGGCAGCGCGGTGTCTGCCTGTCCCATCTGCGGCGGCGCCGTCGACCGCGACTCGCCGTTCTTCCAGGACCCGCCGCGCCCGCTCAAGGCCACGGTCCCGATCGCGCCCACCGTCTTTCGCGTCATCGACGTGTGCGAAGACCTCGACCTCGAGGCGCGCCTGCTCGTGCAGTCATTCTGCGCGCGGCCGCAGGCGCTCTCGCCCATGGACAGCGACGACCTCCGGCGCCTGGTGCGCGCGTACGGGGCGCGCGTGCTGCCGTGGCTGCCGGAGAGCATCGTGGTGCGCGAGAACGTCGCGTGGGTGTTTGGCACGCTGATGACGGAGCTGCCGCCCCTCGACGTGGTGCCGAGCGCCGCACCGTTCATCAAGAGCGCCACGGACGTGTTGCGCATCCTCGCGGTGCTGTGTGGTGCGGCGCCCGCCCTGCAGGGCGAGACGCTGACGCGTCGCGTGCGCGTGGCGGCAGAGACGCACCCGCTCTGGCGGCGGACCGCCGATGCGCTGCTCGCCGCCCTCGGCGCGCGCGGCGCGCTGCCCTCGGAGGTCTGGGTGGCGAGCACCGTGCGCCGCTTCAAGCGCACGAGGATCCGCCGCCCCCTCCGGCGCGCGCTGCTGTCGCTGCTGGAGGGGCTTGATGGCGATGCGCTGGTCGAGGACATGCTGCGCCATCGGAGCTGGTGGGTCGGCGTGGGGGAGCTGTTGCACCCCCACGACTACCAGGCTCGCTTCCCCAAGGTCGCGTACGGCTTCCTCGTCGTGCGGGGCCGCGATCCCCAAGGGGTGGCCGCTCCCGCCCCAGACACCTTCTCCCGGCGCATGGAGCGCGCCCTCGCTGGCGGCGACATGGGCGCGGCGGCGCAAGCGCTCGCGGCGCGACCCGGGGAGCTCGGGCGCCGCGTGGACCTGCTGCTGCGGCGCGCCGGCGACGACGCGCGGGCGCGCGGGAAGGTGCTCGACGCGCTCGCGGCCAACGCCGATCGCATGAGCGTCCCGCTGCTGCTCTCGCTGGCCGCGCTGCTGCCGCGGCGCCGGGCGCCGCTGCCGGTGCGCGTGGTGTTCCCCAAGGGCGACGTGAGCAAGGTGACCTCGATCCCCGACCGGCGCGCGCCGCTCTCCGCGGAAGCGATCGCGCCGGCGCTGGAGATCGTGGAGGGTGCGCTGCTCGCCCGCTTCGCGCGCTGCGGGCCCGTGGACGTCGCGCTCGTCGACGAAGCCCTGGCCGACATCATCGCGCCGTTCAACGAGCGCACGGCGAGCCGCGGGGCGGTCTCGCTGCCGCGCGGTTCGCGCGTCGAGATCCCCGCGAGCCTCGGGCTGCGCCTGTTCCTGCACTGGTGCCAGCCGCCGGACGGCGAGCGGACCGACGTGGACCTCTCCGTCGGCTTCTACGACGAGAGCTGGCGCCATACCGGCGTGTGCAGTTACTACCAGCTCAGCCTGGCGGGCCTCGGTGGCACGCCCGTCGCGGTGTCGAGCGGAGATCTCACGAGCGCGCCGTTCCCCCTCGGCGCCAGCGAGTTCGTCGACGTCGATCTCGCGGGAGCGGTGGCGGCGGGCCACCGCTTTGCCGTCATGGTGGTCAACAACTACGCCGGCCTCCCCTTCTCGCAGCTCGAGCGTGGGTTTGCGGGCGTGATGCTGCGCGACGACGCCTTGCAGCCACGCGCAGGCGCGACGCCCTTCGACCCGCAGACGGTGGCGTTGCGCTTCGACCTGCAGGGCCAAAACGGTGCGTTCCTGCCGGCCGTGGTGGATCTGCAGCGCCGCGAGCTGCACTGGATCGACGGCTACTCGACGGGTCAACCCCAGTTCAACAACGTGGCAACGTCGAACCGCGCGATTCAGCGGCGCGTGCCCGACAGCATCGCGTACTTCACGAGCGGGGCGCGGGCCACCATGCGTGACCTCGCGCTGCTGCACGCCGCCGCCCGGGCCGCCGAGGTGCGGCTGCGCCGACGCAGCGGCGATGTCGTGGTGCTGCGGCGCGATCCGCACGAGACGCCCCTCGCGTTCCTGCGCCGCCTGCACCGCGGCGATGGCGTGGCACGTGCGGGAGCGCTGGCGCTCTCGCTGCAGGCGGTGGGGACAGCGTTCGTGGCGCTGCTCCGTGGCGACGTCGAGGTGCCTGCCGGCGTCGCCTGGCCGGTGTATGCGCTCTTTCCGGGCACCCTGACTTCAACGGTCGCGGCGGGCGACCTCCTCGCCGTGCCGGCCTGAGCACGGGACGCGCGCTGCGCGCGCCGCGGCGTGGGATCTCGCGCCCCTGCCCTGCGCGCGCAGCGTGCCGTCATCGCCCCCGCTTTCCTGGCGGGGCGCCTGACCTGTGGGCAGGTCGCCGAGCGAAACGGCTGTTTTCACAGATGTTTTCTGGGATCTTCGCGGCCCCCTAGACGGCAGGTAGGACACGTCTATTGTGCCTTGGCACTCTCGATCCGCGAGTGCCAAACGTTTTCGCAAGCACACCCAGGAGCGAACCCATGAAGTTTCGTCCCCTCAACGACCGCGTGCTCATCAAGCGCGTCGAGTCGGAGACCAAGACCGCCGGCGGCCTGATCATCCCCGACAGCGCCAAGGAGAAGCCGCAGGAGGGCGAGGTCATCGCCGTGGGCGAAGGCCGCCACCTCGAGAACGGCAAGATCCGCGCGCTCGAGGTCAAGAAGGGCGACCGCATCTGCTTCCGCAAGTACGCGGGCAGCGAGGTCACCATCGAGGGCGTCGAGCACATCATCCTGCGCGAGGAAGAGATCCTCGGCGTGTACGCCTGAATTCTTTCTGAGGGTCTGTCGCCAGACCCTCCCCCGCAGCCGCCGAGGCCGCGAGCTTCGCTCGATCGCCAAAGGCGGCGTGCAGCGCACGCCGGCGCAGCCGGCCGCTGGTCCCGCTCCCGAGAGCCTCCCGCCGGTCGGCGGTTCTCGCTTCACTGATCGCCACACACACAACAGAGGTCCCGCAATGTCCGCCAAGGAAATCCACTACTCGCAGATGGCCCGCAACGAGATCGCCCGCGGCGTCAACACGCTCGCCAACGCGGTCAAGGTGACCCTCGGGCCCAAGGGCCGTAACGTCATCATCAACAAGTCCTTCGGCTCGCCCACCGTCACCAAGGACGGCGTCACCGTGGCCAAGGAGATCGAGCTCGCCAACAAGTTCGAGAACATGGGCGCGCAGATGGTGAAGGAGGTCGCCTCCAAGACCTCCGACAAGGCCGGCGACGGCACCACCACCGCCACCGTGCTGGCGCAGGCCATCTATAACGAGGGCATCAAGCTGGTGGCCGCGGGTCACAACCCGATGGACATCAAGCGCGGCATCGACAAGGCCGTCATCGAGGTCATCAAGGACCTGAAGAAGCACTCCAAGTCCACCAAGGACCACAAGGAGATCGCGCAGGTCGGCACCATCTCGGCCAACGGCGACGACGCCATCGGCGAGATCATCGCCTCGGCCATGGAGAAGGTCGGCAAGGAGGGCGTCATCACGGTCGAGGAGGCCAAGAGCCTCGAGACCACCCTCGAGGTGGTCGAGGGCATGCAGTTCGATCGCGGCTACCTGTCGGCGTACTTCGTGACCAACGCCGAGCGCATGGAGGTCGTGCTCGAGAACCCCTACATCCTGATCTTCGAGAAGAAGGTCTCGACGCTGAAGGACTTCCTCCCCGTGCTCGAGGCGGTGCGCTCGGCCAACCGGCCGCTGCTCGTCATCGCCGAAGAGGTCGAGGGCGAGGCGCTGGCCACGCTCGTCGTCAACAAGCTGCGCGGCACGCTCAACGTGTGCGCGGTCAAGGCGCCGGGCTTCGGCGATCGCAGGAAGGCCATGCTCGAGGACATCGCGACCCTGACGGGCGGCAAGATGATCTCCGAGGATCTCGGCCAGAAGCTCGAGAACGTCACGCTGGCCGACCTCGGCACCTGCAAGACGCTCACGGTGGACAAGGACAACACCACCATCGTCGACGGCGCCGGCAAGAAGAGCGACATCCAGGCCCGCGTGAAGCAGATCCGCGCGCAGGTGGAGGAGACCACCTCGGACTACGACCGCGAGAAGCTCGAGGAGCGCCTGGCCAAGCTGGTGGGCGGCGTCGCCGTCATCAACGTGGGCGCGGCCACCGAGGCCGAGATGAAAGAGAAGAAGGCCCGCGTGGAAGACGCGCTGCACGCCACCCGTGCTGCCGTGGAAGAGGGTGTGGTCACCGGCGGCGGCGTGGCGCTCTTGCGCGCGGCGCAGACGCTGACCAAGTTCGACACCAACAACGCCGAGCAGAACTTCGGCGTCAAGCTGCTCAAGCGCGCCTGCGAGGAGCCCATGCGGCAGATCGCGCAGAACGCGGGCTTCGAGGGCTCGGTGGTGGTGAACGCGGTGCTCGAGAGCAAGGAGCAGACCTACGGCTTCAACGCGCGCACCGAGAAGTACGAGGACCTGGTCAAGGCCGGCGTCATCGACCCGACCAAGGTGTCGCGCACGGCGCTCGAGAACGCGGCGTCGGTGGCCGGGCTCTTGCTCACCACCGAGGCCATGATCGCGACCAAGCCGGAGAAGAAGGAAGCGGCGGCGGGTGGTCACGACCACGACCACGGCGGCGGCTACGGCGACGACATGGATTTCTAGCCACAAGCTTCACCGTGGCTTGAGCGTGCGGGGCGGCTTCGGCTGCCCCGCTCTTTTGGTGCCCTCGGGCCGGCGAGAAATCCGGTGCCTGAGTGGAATCCAATCAGCGACAACGAGGTCACTGATTGGATGAAACGCCTGCGGGGCTGTGCCTTCACCGGCTCGTCGACTGTCGACGTGCCGTTGGGCCAGCCCCGCAGTCGTTCCTTCTGCTGGGGTTTGGGCCCTCCGCCGGAGACGGTGCCGCATCTTGAGGCGGCTTGCTGCTCGCTGCGCGGGCGTAGCCCGCTTCGCTCGCATTGGTTTGGAATCGGATTCAGCGCCCCCGCCGCGCCAGCTCGGGCAGCACCACCAAGAGCGCCCGATAGAACTCGCCGTAGCCGAGGGGCTTGGTCAGATACGCCGTAGCCCCGACCTTGAGGCCGCGCTCGACGTCGCTGGCGTGACCGAGGGTGGTGATGATCACCACCGGCAAGCCGCGCGTGCGCGCGTCGCCGCGCAGGGTCTCGAGCACTTGCAGGCCGGTGAGCCCGGGCATGTGGATGTCGAAGAGCGCGGCGTCGAGGGGCTCGCGCGTGGCGATGGCCAGCGCCTCGGTGCCGCTGCCGGCCTCGAGCACCGTGCACCCCAGGCGCTCGAGCCAGGTGCGCAACAACATGCGCATGACGCGCGCGTCGTCGGCGACGAGGACCCGGGGTGCGGCGGCGGCCACGGGAGTGCTGTAGCACGACACGAGGGGTTGCCGTGCGGCTCGCGGCTGCTAGCGTTTGCCGGCGGCCGACGAGGGCCGCGTGTATGGCCGCCGTCAAACGCAACGATCCAAAGAAGCGCCCGGTCCCCGCCGTGGAGAAGCTCGGCAAGCGCCCCGGCACCAGCGCCGCGCCGCCGCGCGCCAAGGCGCGCCCCGCGCGCGCTGACGGGCGCCGCGGCCGCGACGGCGGGCGCAAGCCCGCGCAGACCAACGACGCCGACGCGCCCGTGTTCATCGGCGGGCCGAAGAACGAGTTCGGCACCCGCGTCGCGCGCCGCATCACCTGCTCCCGCTGCGGCGCCGTCGACCACGTGCCGCACGCCCCGCGCAAGCTCGAGCGCGCGTTGTGTCGGGCCTGCGCGGTCGAGGTGCTCAAGACCTACGAGGTGGGCACGCGCATGCCGGTGCAGACGCGCCCGGCGGTGTGCTCGCTGTGCAAGAAGCCCTTCGCCTTGCCGGTGAAGGTCGAGCTTACCGACGAGATCCTGTGCCCCGACTGCCTGCGCGGCTTCGCCACCTGGACGGGCGGCATCGACACGACGTGGGATCAGCGGCAGGACGTCGTCATCGAGGCGCGCGTCAGCGGCACCTTGGTGCGCCGTCGCAAGAAGTAGCGACACGGGCGCACGCCACCTGCTGCTCGTCCCCCTGGGAGGGTCTGTCGCCAGACCCTCCCCCACCCAAGACGGCTCCCGCTGGTCGCTGATCATCGATCCTTCGGGCTCACTCGCCCAGGCGACGGCGCAGCGTGGCGCGATCGATGCCGAGCATCTGCGCAGCGCGCGTGCGGTTGCCGCCCACCTCCACGAGCACGGCCTCGATGTGGCGCCGGATGACGTCGTCGAGCTTGGACGAGGGCCCGGGCAGCTCGGCCGGCGCGGCGCCGCGCACCTCGAGTGGCAGATGGTCGACGGCGATGGTGTCGCCCTTGCCCACGATGAGCGCGTGCTCGAGCACGTTCTTGAGCTGGCGCAGGTTACCTGGCCACTCGTAGCGCACCAGCGCGGCGCGCGCCGACGGCGCCAGCTCCTTCTTCGCCATGCCGCGGCGCTGGCACAGCTCCAAGAGCATGGCGTCGGCCAGCGCCGGCAGCTCGTCGCGGCGCGCACGCAGGGGTGGCAGCGTCAAGGGCACCACGCGCAGGCGGAAGTAGAGGTCCTTGCGAAAGCGACCTTCGGCCACCGCGCGGTCGAGGTCGCTGTGGGTGGCGGCCACGATGCGCACGTCGGCCACCAGCCGCTTCACGCCGCCCACGCGCCGGATCTCGCCGGTGTCGAGGAAGGCGAGCAGCTTGCCTTGCACCACCAGCGGCAGCTCGGCGACCTCGTCGAGCAGGAGCGTGCCGCCCTCGGCGGCCTCGATGAGCCCGCGCTTCTGCGACACGGCGCCCACGAAGGCGCCGCGCTCGTGGCCGAACAGCTCGCTCTCGGCCGTGAGCGCGTCGAGGCCCGCGCAGCTCACCTCGAGGAAGGGAGCGGCCTTGCGCGGGCTGTGCTCGTGGATGAAGCGCCCGAGATGGCTCTTGCCCACGCCGGTCTCGCCGAGGAGGAGGATGATCGCCTTGTCCTCGCTGGCGGCGGTGCGCGCCGCCTCGATCGCGCTGGCCATCCCCGGCGACAAGGCGCCGCCCGCCGTGGGGCCGAGGCGGCTCTTGCCGGCCATGGCCTCGGCGGCGCGGCGCAGGCGCGCCACGTCGGACAGGTCGCGATAGAAGGCGCCGAGGCGCACCAGGCGACCAGCGACGTCGCGCACGGAGAAGAGCGTCTCCTCGACCAACACCTCGCCGTCTTTGGCGCGGCGCAGGCCCTCGCGCGGCGGCGGCGAGGCGTCGGCGCCCACGGGCACGAAGCTGCCGCGCACCGCCTCGAGGTCGACGGCGGGGATGATGAGGTCGACGGCCTGCCCGGTGGCCTCGTCGCCCGAGAAGCCGAACAGGCGCTCGGCCGCTGAGTTCCACGAGGTGATGATGCCCTCGAGCGACCAGGTGACGATGGCCGCCGGCACCGCTCCGATGATGCTGACGATCTCGCGCTCGGCGGCGCGCGCGCTCTCGGAGATGGCGTGCAGCGCGCACACCAGGCCGCCGTCGGCGCCGCGGGCCACGCGGATGTCGACGGGATAGGCGTAGCCGCTCGGGGCCAAGAACGAGACGCGCAGCGGCGTGTCGGCATGCGGATCGTGCCGGCCGCGCAGCGCGCGATCGAAGAGCTCCACGCTCGCGCCGGGCACCAGCTCCGCCAGCGAGCGGCCGACCAGCGCCTCGGCGCGGTGGCCGAACACCTCGCCGCCGGCGCGGTTGGTCTCGAGGATGCGCAGGCTCGTGGCGTCGACCAACACGACGACGTCGGGGACGTCACTCACGCGAAGCGACGGACGCTCCGCGACGCGCCGGACCGGCAGCTCGGGGGTCGAGGCCATGCCCCATGCATAGTGAGCCGCGCGCTGCGCGCCTACCCCCTTCGGGTCGGGCGGCGGCGATCTGGAACGAGCCCTGGAGCCGGGGATATGCGCCCGCGCACGAATCCGAGCACCTTGGCACGCTCGCTGCGAAGCAGACGCCCGTGAGCGCCCCGGAGCCACCTGGCCGTCCCTGTCCACCCGCCGCGGAGCTGGCCACCTTTGGGGCGCGGGCGCTCTCGCAGCGGGAGCTCTTGCGCCTGCTCTTGCCCAGGTGCGAAGCCGCCGTGCTCGAGCGGGCGGACCGCGCGCTCGCCTTGCTGGGGTCCGCGCGCGAGGCCGCGCTGCTCGACCTGCCGCACGGCGCGCGCGTGTTGGCGGCCCTCGAGCTCGGGCGGCGCGCCTGGCTCTTGCCTTCGCCGCGCGCTCGCCGCGTCTTTGGCCCGGTCGACGTCGCCGCCGCGGTGGGCCCGCGGGCGGCGCCCGACGAGACCTGGGTGCTCGGGCTCGATGCGCGCCTCACCCTGGCGCGCCTCGTGCCCAGCGTCGACGAGCCCGGCGAGCTCCTGCGCGCGGCGCTGCAGGGGGGCGCCGCGCGGCTGGCGGTGGCGGTGCGACGCCCGGCGCCGGCCGTGGCCACCACGATCGACCATGAGCGCGCCACCGCGCTCGCGGCGCTGGCCGCGGCCTGTCGCACGGCGTTGGTGGACTGGGTGGTGCTCGGCGACGACGGCTTCTGCTCGCTGCTGCGCCTGGGGCTGCTCGCGAGCGGCGACCGGCGCTATCGGTGAGGCCGGTCAGCCGCAGGGTCAGTCGACCACGACCTGGAAGTCCCACGCCGCGCGGATCGAGAGCATGAGCTCCCGCAGGTTCTCGAGGCCCACGATGTCTCTCGGCGGCACGTGGTCGCGCGGGCCATAGGCCACCACCGGCTGACCGGCGCGCGGGTGGCGCGCCGGATAGCGCCGCGCCTTGCCCTTCGCGTCCTTCACGATGCGGTACTCGACGAACTCGGCGCCGGCCAAGAGCCGATCGACCTCGTCACGCATGCGTCGGTTGAGCGTCTTCGACCACACTGCCACGATCATCTCGCTGTTCATGTGCATGCTGAACGGGTCGAGGTTGAAGGTGCCGGCGAACGACAGCTCGTCGTCGAACATGGCGAGCTTGCGGTGCAGCAGGTGGCGGGTGCGCTTGGCGAAGATGCGCAGCGTGGGCACGCGCGCCTCGATGAGGGGCCAGGTGTCGAGCATGAGGGCCTCGGCCACCGGGTTGTCCGACGACAGTGGGCTATTGGTCACCAGCGTGATGGCGACGCCGCGGCGCGCGGCTTGCTCGAGCGCGCGCTGCAGGCGCGGCGTGATGACGAAGTAGGGCGACACCAGCACCACGTCCTTGCGCGCGCCCGCCAGCGCACGCACGAAGGCGTCGACGGCGGCGTCGTCGAGCTCGTCGGCGCGGGAGGCCGATGCCACCACCTTGACCTCGCCCACGTCGCGCGGCTGCGCGCCGAGCGGCCTGGTGCCCCAGATCCCCTGCGCGCGCACCAGCTCGGCGAGGTGGAGGCGCACGTGCTCCAGCTCCGCCGGCACCGGCGGGGCGTCGAGCGCCGCCAGCGCGGTCGCCTGCAGGGCCGCCGCCGCCGCCTGCGCCGGCGCGCTGGGCACGGCGCCCTTCACCCACGCGTCCATGGCGGCGTGGAGCATGGTGAGCTCTGCGCGCTGCGAGCTCAGGTTGACCGCGTCGGGCCAGATGCGCGCCAGCGTCTTGCTCGCGAGCTCCCGCTCCATCGACGCGCGCACGTCGAGCACCGCGGGGCCGTCGACCAGCACGTCGGCGTCCACCATGGCACCCGCGTCCTCGTTGGTGGTGCTGAAGTAGGCGCGCGACAGGTTGCGGCCACCCGTGAGCGCGAGCTGGCCGTCGACCACCAGGGTCTTTTGGTGCGTGCCCGAGCTCATGGGCAAGAAGCTCCGCTCCCAGACCGAGCGCAAGAGTTGCGGCATGGGCGGGTTGAACACCCAAACCTCGGCGTTACCGGTCTCAGCCAGCTCCTGCAGCAGATCGCGGCCGAGGAGCGGCATGGTCAACGCCACGCTGCCACGCCCGTCGAGCAGCAAGCGCACGCGCACGCCCTGGCGGGCCTTGACGTAGAGGTGGCCGAGGAAGGCCGCGCCGTAGATGTCGTCCTCGACGATGAAGTAGGTCGCGTCGATGGACTCCTTGGCGTCGGCCACCATCTCCCAGCGCGCCGCCCAGCTCGCGGCGTTGTCGAGGATGAGCGAGACCCCGGAGGGTGTGGCGGCAGGCGCGAGCGACTCGAAGGCCCGGCGCGTCGATGGCACGCGCGGTGTGCCCACCAGCGACTGGCGGAGCACGGGCGTCGTGCAGGCGAGCGCACCCAACGCCAGCGCCGCGGCCGTGAGGCCGATCAAGGTCAGGCGTGCGTGCGCGCCCACGCGGCTACCGCTGGTAGTTCTCGAACGAGAGCGCCACCGGCAGTTCCTGTCCGCGCAAGAACGCCTGCACCGCTTGCAGGTCGTCGATCTGCTTGCTCTCGACGCGCACCTTCGACTCGTTGGTCTTCTTGTCACCCTGGATCGACGTGGTGACCTTCCACTGCTTCTGCTCCTTCACCAGCGCCACGATCTTCTTGGCGTTCTCGGTGTCGAGCGACTTCTTCAGGACCATCGTCATGACCCAGCGCGCGCCCGAGGGCTCGGGGTCCTTGCGCTCCAAGTACTTCACCGAGAGCTTGCGCTTGATGAACTTGTCCTCGAGCAGGTCGGCCACCGCCTTCACCCGGTCCTCGCTGTTGGACGTGAGCTTGTAGCCACCCTCGATGACGTCGATGGCGGAGCCCGTGTCCTTGAAGTCCCAGCGGGTCTTGAGCTCTTTTTGCGCTTGGTCGAGGGCGTTTTGCACCTCGTGCATGGGGGGCTTGGAGACGATGTCCATCGACGGCATGGATCCTCCTTTGCGGCTGCGTCAGCGCGCGCGCACGCTGCGTCCGATGTCGCGGCGCACCTGCGCACCTGCGATGCGGATGCGATCGACGGCGCGGTACGCGCGATCGAGCGCGTCATCGAAGCTGGCGCCGCGGCCGCCCACCACCAGCACGCGGCCGCCGGCCACGGCGAGGTGGCCGGCCGGGTCCTCGGCCACGCCGGCGCAGAACACCTGCGCGCCTTGGACCTGCTCGGCCTGCTCGAGGCCCTCGATGATCGCGCCCTGCTGCGGGTCGTCGGGGTAGCCGGCGGCGGCCAGCACCACGACCGCGGCCTTGTCGGCGCTCTGCAGCGCCACCGGCGGCAGGCGCTCGCCGCGCGCCACGGCCACCAGCGCGGGCAAGAGATCGACGTCGAGGGCGAGCAGCAGCGCCTCGGTCTCGGGGTCGCCGAAGCGCACGTTGAATTCGAGCACCTGTGGCACGCCGCCATCGACCATGAGGCCGGCGAACAAGAGGCCGCGGAAGGGCGCGCCGCGCGCCCGCAGCTCGGCGAGCACGGGCAGCACCACGCGCTCTTTGACCTCGGCCAGCATGCTTGCGGGCACGCCGTGACGCTGGTCGAGCGGGCCCACCGCGCCCATGCCACCGGTGTTGGGGCCACGATCCTCGTCGTGCAGGCGCTTGTGGTCGCGCGCCGCGCCGAACAGCGCCGCGTCGTGCCCGTCGCACAACGCGAACACGCTCAGCTCCACGCCGGGCAAGAGGTCTTCCACCACCACCGTGCGACTGGCGTCGCCGAAGCGGGGCGCGGCGCGGCCCACGCCGAGCATGTCCTCGACGACGGCGACGGCGTCGGGGGCGTGGGGGCACACCACCACGCCCTTGCCCGCGCACAGGCCGTCGGCCTTCACCACCACGCCCAGACCGGCGCGCACGCGCTCGTCGATGAAGCGGCGCGCCTCGTCGACGCGGGAGGTGGCCACGAAGGCCGCGCCGCGCACGCCCGCGCGCGCGCACACGTCCTTCATGAAGGCCTTCGAGCCCTCGAGGCGCGCGGCGGCCGCGCTGGGGCCAAAGCAGAGGATGTCGGCGGCGGCCAGCGCGTCCACCACGCCGTCGACCAGGGGTTGCTCGGGGCCCACGATGACGAGGTCGGCGCGCTCGGCCCGTGCCAGCGCCACCACGCCATCGACCCCGCCCCGCGGCAGCGGCGCGCAGCGCGCGCGCCCGGGGCCCCAGCGCGCGAAGTCGCGTGCCATGCCGGCGTTGCCGGGCGCCACCACCATCTCGCGATCGCTCAGCGGTGCAGTACCCGCGCCGCGCGCCAAGCGCCACGCGAGCGCGTGCTCCCGACCCCCGCTGCCGACGATGAGAACGCGCATGGCTCACTCGAAGCGGAAAGAGAACGCGCGCGTGGCGGTGCCACCGCGCCCGTCGCGCAACACCACCCACGCACGCACGATGCCGTCGCCGGGCACGCGATCGCCCTCGTCTGGCGGCGTGTACTCCACCGGCGCCACGCGCTCCTCGCCCTCGATGTCGGGGCAATCGACGCCGCGCGGGTCGAACACGCGCTGCAGCACGCCCTCGTCGATGGTGGTGTCGCGCCGCACGCTGCCGTGGGTGACGAACCACGAGAAAGTGGGGATCTCGCAGCGCTGCACCTTCTCGAAGCGCGCCAGCAGCTCCTCCAGCGGTACCTCGGCCAGGGCCTCGGGATCCGACAGGTCGAGGCCGTTCAGATCGACCTTGAGCGAGACGTAGTCTTCGAGCGTGCGCTCGTCGTAGATGGGCTCGAAGAAGTAGCTGCCGCCGCGCTTCACCGTGGTGACGGTGGCGCCGGTGGCCGAGCCGTCGTGCACCACCACGCCCGAGAGGGTGGGGTTGGTGTTGGGCGGCACCACGCTGCCGTCGTCCTTCACGTGGACGTCGAGGCCGGCGAGCTCTGGATCGACGTCGGCCAGGGCCACCGGCAGGTACACCGGCACGCGCTTGAGCGCCTCGACGGAGCGATCGCCGGCGCGCACCGTCACCGAGACCACGCGCCAGTAGCCGAGGATGGCGCCGAGCACCTTGTCGCTCGGCAAGGTACCGGCGCTGGCCGCCGCCGCCAGGTCGCCGAACAGGTCGGCGGGCACGGTGTCGACGTAGGGCACGGCGCTACCGAGCTCGATGCGCTCCGAGGGATCGGAGCACTGCGCGTAGTCGCCGAGCGCGTCGCTGTCGGTGGTGGGGCAGCGCCACCACGTGGCGTGGTAGCCGCTGGTGCCCTCCACCATGTCGCCCGACTCCGACACCACGAGCGGCGTCAGGCGCACGGCCTGGCCCGTGACCGCCTCGGGCGGCTCGGCGACCACGGCGATGACGCGCTCGTTGGTGATGACCGACGCCGGCGAGAACTCGGTGCCGCAGCCGCCAAGCAGGGCGAGCGTCGAGGCGATGAGTGCTTGGACCGTGCGGGGACCGCGCGCCATGGCAGCCGTCTAGCACGGCCGCTCCGCCCGGGAAGGTCCTCTTGGCGCGGCGCCCGGGCCGGTCGATAACGCAGTCCCATGGCACCCCTCTCCCTGCTCGCGCTCGCGTTGGCGGCCGTGGCGCTCGTCGCCATCGCCGCCGCCGCGCGGGCGAGCCGGGCGCGGCTGGGCGCGCTGGTGCGCCTGGAGGCAACGCCGCTTCGTGAGCCGCTGCTGGTCGTGATCCCGGCGCGCAACGAGGGCGCGAACCTACGCGCGCACCTGCCGCTCCTGCTCAGGGAGCCGAGCGCCGAGCTCCGGGTGCTCGTCGTCGATGACGGATCGAGCGACGACACCGCCGCTGTGGTCGACGAGCTCGCCGGCCGCGACGCGCGCGTGCGCCTGCTGCGCGTGCGCGACGAGCCCGCCGCCGGCGTGTTCGGCAAACCACGTGCATTGGCCTGTGCCGTCGACGACGCTGCCAGCCGAGGGGCGCTGCCGGCGCTGCTGCTGTTCCTCGACGCCGACGTCGCGGTGGCGCCCGGCCTGCTGGGCGCGCTCGTCGACGCGCTGCGCCGCGAGGGCGCTCACGCGCTCTCGGGCGTGCCGCGGCTGACGCTCGGCTCTGCCACGGAGGCGTTGTTCGTGCCCACGGTGGTGGCGCTGCTCACCGGCGCGGTGCAACCGGCGCGCGTGCACGCCGCCAACGCCGCCGACGCGTTCTTGAATGGCCAGCTCATCCTCGTCGACAGCGCCGCGCTCGCGCAGGTGGGCGGCTGGCTCGCGGTTGGCGACACGGTGCTCGAGGACGTCGCGCTCGGCAAGCGCATGAAGAGCGCGGGGCTGCGCTTGCGCCTCGCCGACCTGCGCGCGCTCGCGTCCACGCGCATGTACACGAGCTTCACCGAGCTTTTGCATGGGTTCGGCAAGAACGCGGTGGCGCTGGCGGGCCCCGGCGTGGGCACGCGCGCCTTGGTCGCGCTGGCGCTCTCGCTCACGCCCTGGCTCGCGCTCGGGCTCGCCCTTGTCGGCGACGACGTCCGCGCGGGCGCCGTGGTGCTCGCGCTGTTCGCGCTCACGCTGCTCGTGCAGGCCTTCTCGCGCGTGGCCGCCCGCGTGCCGTGGTGGCCGGTGCTGGTGCTGCCGCTCTCGTATGCGGGCGCGGCCCTCGTGTTGGTGCGCGCCGCGCGCGAGCATGCGCGCCGCGCGCCCATCCAGTGGCGCGGTCGGCAGTACCCGCGCTGAGCGCAGCGACCGCGGTGGCTACACGCGCGCCAGGCGCGCGGTCTCTTGCGCGATGGCGCGCTCTTCGTCGGTGGGGATGACCAAGATGCGCACGCGCGAGTCGCTGCTGGCCAGGTCACGCTCACCCACGAGGTCGCCGGCGTTTTTGCGATCGTCGAGCAGCGCGCCGAGCACGCGCAGGCCCTGGCACACCTCGCGCCGCACGCGCCGCGAGTTCTCTCCGATGCCGCCGGTGAAAATGACAGCGTCGATGTCGCCGAGCAGCACCGCGTAGCTGCCCACCACCTTGGCGACGCGGCGCGCGAAGATGCGCACTGCCAGATCGGCGTCGGCGTTACCCTCGGCGGCGGCCTGCTCGAGGTCGCGCATGTCGTGGCTGGTGCGCGACACGCCCAAGAGGCCGCTCTCCTTCAGCAGCAAGCGCTCGGCACCGTCGATGCCGTGCATGCGCGCCAAGCGCAGCACCACCGCGGGATCCACGTCGCCGCTGCGCGTCCCCATCATCAAGCCCTCGAGCGGCGTCATGCCCATGGAGGTGTCGACGGAGCGGCCCCGCGAGATGGCGCAGGCCGAGCAGCCGTTGCCGAGGTGCAGCGTGACCAGGTTGAGCGTGGTGGGATCGCGCCCGAAGAAGCGCGCGGCGCGCTCGGCGACGTAGCCGTGGCTGGTGCCATGGAAACCATAGCGCCGGATGCCGTGCTGTTCATGCAGCGCGCGAGGAATGGCGTAGAGGAAGGCCTCGGGGCCAAGGGTCTGATGGAACGCGGTGTCGAACACCGCCACGTGAGGCACGTTGGGCAGGCGCGCCCGCGCCACGGCGAGGCCCGCCAGGTTCGCGGGGTTGTGCAACGGCGCCAGCGGCACGCAGGCATCGATGGCCGCCACCACGGCGTCGTCGATGAGCGCGGCTTCCGCGAAGCGCTCGCCGCCGTGCACCACGCGGTGTCCGACCGCGTCGGGCACGAAGCCGGCGCGCGTGAGCTCATCGAGCGCCAGCGCGACCGCGCTCGCCGAGTCGGGCGCGTTGGCCGCGTGCTCCTCGCGCTGTTCGGGCTCGCCGCCGGCCGAGGCGCGCTTCTGCACCAGGCGAGCCTCGGCGGTGCCCACGCGCTCCACCAGCACCGACAGCGGGTTGTCCTCGCTCGGCAAGAAGAACACGTCGAGCTTGACGCTGGACGATCCACAGTTGACGACGGCGATGGTGCGCTTTTGGACCACGGCTCACTTCACCTTGCCGACCTTGACGCGCACGGCCTCCATGTTGGCGGCATACACGGCGCACGCGATGGAGAGGAACTTCGACTCGGCGGAGTCGGCGCGGCTGGTCAGCACCACCGGCGCGCGCGCCCCCACCACCAAGCCCGCCACGCGGCCACCCGCCAGGTGCGCGAACGCCTTCACGAGGATGTTGCCGCACTCGAGGTTGGGCACCAGCAGGATGTCGGCCCTGCCCGCCACCGCGTTCTTCACGCCCTTGACGCGCGCCGCCTCTTCCGAGACCGCGATGTCGAGCGCCAGCGGCCCCTCGACGACGCCGGCCTCGAACTGGCCGCGGATGCTCATGAGCGCCAGCACCGCCGCGTCTTGCGTGGCGGGCATCTTCGGGTTGACCAGCTCCACGCCAGCCAGCGCGGCGACCTTTGGCTCGTCGATGCCGAACAGCCGCGCCAGCGCGATGGCGTTGGTGGCGATCTGCGCCTTCTGCTCGAAGTCGGGCGCGATGTTCATGGCGCCGTCGGTGACGAAGATCAGGCGCTTGGTGGGGCGCGCCACCTCGAGCAAGAACGCATGCGACAGCAGGCGCTTGGTGCGCAGCCCCACCTCGCGATCGAGCACCGCGCGCAAGAAGTCGTCGGTGTGGATCTTGCCCTTCATGGCGATGTGGCACGCGCCCGACGACACGAGCTGCACGGCGTGCCGGGCTGCCTTCTCGTGATCGGGCTCGTCGACGATCTCGCAGGCGGAGATGTCGGCGCCGACGGCGGCGGCCATCTCGCGGATCTTGGCCGCCTCACCCACCAGCACGGCGTCGGCGACGTTGTCGCGCGCGGCGCGCGCCACCGCATCGAGCACGGCGTCGTCGGCGGCCACCGCCACCGCCACCCGACGCTTGGGGTAAGGCTTGATGGCGTCGAGCACGCCGTCGAAGGTGAGCGGCCCGTGGCTTGGCTTCGTTGGCTGGCTCATGGGCCGCTGATAGCACTCCGCGCCGGTCGAGAAACGCCCTACGAACCCGACGGGCGCCGCAACACCGGTCGCGTGCCGAGCGTGCCGAGCGCCTTCTCCACGCTCGCCACGCGATCGCGGCGTCCGAGCGCTTCCCAGATGTCACAGGCGCAGTGGTAGGCTTCGGCGGCGCGCTCGTCGTCGGCCTGGGCGCGCGCGTGATCGCCGATGATCTCGCACAGCACCGCGTGCTCGCCGTCGACCAACCCGCTCTCGCGGCGCGGGCGCAAGAGCGCGTTGCTGTGCCGATCGCATGCTGGCCACTCACGGCCCGCCGCCGCTGCCGCTGCCAAGACGCCGTGGCACGTGGCCGACAGCACCGCTTCGCCGGCCTTGTCCACCTCGGGCAAGAGCTCCTCGACGAGCTGCACCGCGCGCTCCATGCGCCCGCGCGACAGCGCGTTGACGGCAAGGTTGGCGCGCACCGTGCGGCGCTTGCCCGAGCCGATGGCCTCCATCAGCTTGAGCGCCTCCTCGTAGTGCTTCTCGGCGTCGTCGTAGTTCCCGCCCACGCGCGCGACGTCGCCGAGGGCGTTTCTGCCGTTGGCGATCATCGATCGGTGGCCGGCACGACGCGCGAGCTTCTGCTGGCGCAGCAAGAGCTCACGCGCCTGGTCGAGGTCGCCGGTCCAGAGCGCGACGTAGGCCGAGTTCCACAGGCAAAACGCCATGGCCGCCTCGTCGCCGCCCTGCTGGCAGAGCGCGAAGGCCTCGGCGAGCACGTCGCCAGCGCGCGCCAAGCGCCCCTGGTAGTACTCGGCGTCGGCGATGCCGTTCAAGCACTCGATGACGCAGCCGCGGTCACCGGCGCGCTCGGCCGCGTCGCGCGCGATGGCGAAGCGGCCCGACGCCTCGTCCCAGCGGGTTTGCCGCAGCGCCACCTGCGCGGTCACGCGCAGCGCCACCGGCAGCACGTGCTCGTAGCGCAGGTTGGCCTCGTGCTGCTCCACCAGACCGCTCCACATCAGCGCCTCGTCGTAGCGGCCCTCGTCGGCCAGCACGCTGGCCTTGAGCGCCCAGCCCTCGGCCCGTCGCGAGTCGCCCTCGGGGAGCGCGAGCCGGTCGAGCAACGCCTCGCGCTCGGCCAGCAGCGCATGCGCTTGCGCGTAGCCAAGCGTGCGCGCGGCCTCGTTCGCGGCGATCAAGAGCTTCGGCACCGCCTCGTCGAGCGCGCCGCCGAGCGCCAGGTGGTGACCGACGCGCGCGGCCATGCCGCGGCGGCCCAAGCCGTAGCGCTTCTCGAGCATGCGCGCGGCGTTGAGGTGACAGCCGCCCAGCCGCCGCTCTTCTGCGGCCGTGCGCAGCACGCTCTCGCGCAGCATGGCGTGCGCGAAGTGCAGGCCGCCCTCGTCGGGCACCAACAGGCGACCGACCAAGAGCTCGTCGATGAGCCGCAGCGGCAGCTCGACGCCCGCCTCGTCGCACGCCGCCTGCCACTCACCGTCGTCACCGGCGCTGCCGAGCACAGCGCCGAGCTCGAGGGCGTGGCGCGATCCCGCCGGCATGCGCTCGAACACGCGCGCCAGGCGCTCGTCCCACACCTGATGCAGGTTGTCGGGCAGCTCGGCGCTGGCGCCGCGCCGAAGCGCGAAGCCCTCGCGCGTCAGCTCGAGGGCGCCGCGCATGACGAAGTCGCCCACCAGCGTGACGGCGAACAGCGGGTTGCCAGCGGTGCGCGACGCCACCTGCGCGGCAAAGCCAGGCTCGAGGCCGAGCAGCTCTTCCACCAAGCGCAAGTGGTCGTCGCCGGGGAGGTTGGGCAAGCGGATGCTGACGGTGGCCGGGTGCCGCGCCAGCTCTTCGAGCGCCTCGCCCTCGATGGGCCGCGCCGCGATCTCCTCGTCGTTCACCGACAGCACCACCAACACCGGCGCCCCGCCACCACGGCGATCGTCGAGGACCATGCGCGCGAACGCGATGGCGTCTGCGCCCCACTGCACGTCGTCGAGCCAGGCCACGGCGGGGCGATCGACGGCCAAGCGCTCCAGGTAGCGCAGCACCAGCGCGTGTCGCTCGCGCGCGCTGCCGAGGCGCACGCGGTCATCGCCCTCGGCGCCGGGCTGCAAGAGCTCGGCGAGCGCCAGCGCCTCGTCGGGGTCCTCGAGCCCTTGGCGGCGCACCACCTCGAACAAACGCTTGAGCAGCTCGCGGCGCTTGAGCCCGAGCGCGCGCGCGTTCTGCGCGATCAGGCCCGGCAAGCCGTCGAGTGGGCCGCCGCCGGGGCCGTGGCCGGCGCGCACCGCGAGCGCGGCGCCCACCTCGACGGTGCGCTCGACCAACCACTCCGCCAGGCGCGACTTGCCGATGCCCGTGGGGCCGCGCAGGATGACCACGCGCGCGCCGCCGCCGTCGCGCACCTCGCGCAGCGTGTCCCACACGCGGTCGCGCTCGGCGTCGCGGTCGATGAGCGGGATCTGGCGCAGCCCGTAGAGGCCGAGCCCGGCGCCGTGCAGGTGGCGCGACGGGGCGTGCGGCCCGGGGCGCCGCCAGGTCGGCGGCATGGGCGGCGGTAAGCGCGGCGCCAGCTTGGCGTCGTCGAGGCGCCGGTGCTCGCGCTCACGGCGCTTCTCGTCGCTGACGGCGCGGCCGGTGACCGTCGCCGGGCCCATGGGCGACATGGCCGCCAGCTCGGTCCAGGGCACGTTGGGGGCGATGGTGTCGTCGATGGGCGCGCCCTCGTCGCCGTCGTCGGCGCCGCTGCGACGGCGGCGGCGCTGCGACGAGCCGGTGGCCCCCACGTGCGGGAAGGCGTCGTCGTCCACCTCCATCATGTGCGTGATGGTGGCGGTGGGCAGCACCGAGGGCTCGGGCATCTCGAAGGGGTCGACGTCGCCCGAGCGCGTCGAGGGCTGATCGATGGGGATGCTGGCGTCCGACACCGACGACACCAGCCCCGGCTCGGGGCGCCCGCGCTTGCGCGCCTGCAGCGTGGGCAAGCGTGCGAACACCGAGGTGCCGCTCGACGACAAGCCCGTGGACGAGCGCTTGTCGCGCGGGCGATCGACGGCGGTGTGTACACCGGTGGGCGCGTCGTCGAGCAGCGAGGGCGGCGCCGAGCCCGACTCGATGCCTGGTCCAGAGTCGCTGCCACCCTCGGCCTCGGCGGCGCCCGGGTCGCCCTCCTCGGACGAGCGCGACTCCCCGAGGCCGCGGACCCCGTCGCCGGTGGCGGCCGCCGTCTGATCGATCTCGCTGAACATGCGCGGCTTGAGCGAGCGCAGCGCCTCCTCCCAGCCCGACACCACCGTGATCTCGTCCTCGACGCCGGGGGAGCGCAGGCGCAACAGCGCCCACGCGGCGTCGGCGGCGCAGGCGAAGCGCGCCAGCGGCTCCTTCTCGAGCAGGCGCAGCACCCAGGCCTCGAAGCCCTCGGGGTAGTCGCTATTCGCCGGCGTGGGCGCGGGCGGGGCGTCGTGACAGTGCGACACCGCCAGCTTGAGCGCGTCGCCCGAGAAGGGCGTCTTGCCGGTGGCGAGCTGGAACCCGATGCAGCCGAGCGCGTACAGGTCGGTCCACGGCCCGAAGTCGCGCCACTTGGCGCGGAACTGCTCGGGCGCCATGTAGCGCGGCGTGCCCGACAGGCGGCCCTCCTCGGCGCTCTCGTCGATGCCCTCGCTGAGCGGCGCGGCGATGCCGAAGTCGGTGAGCTTGAGGCCGGGGCGCGGATCCTCGGGCGCGCACACCAGGATGTTGCCCGGCTTGATGTCGCGGTGGATCACGCCGCGCGCATGCGCGTGCGAGAGCGCGTCGAGCAGCGACAAGAGCAACATGCGCGTGGTGGGCCAGGGCAGCGGCAAGCGCTTGGGCGAGAGCGCGCCGTGGCTGGCCAGCTCCATGGCGAACCACGGGCTGCCGGCCACCAGGCGCCCGCCGCTCTGGCGCTCGGCCTCGCGATCGACCTCGCCAGTGTCGAACACCAAGATGATGCCGGGGTGGTGCAGGCGGGCGACGTTGTGGATCTCGTTCTTGAGCGCGCGGATGAACGCTTCTTCGCGCGCGCGCTCGCCGGTCAGCACCTTGACCGCCACGCGATCGCCGTCGCTCCGATGGGTCGCGAGCCACACCTCGGCCATGCCGCCCTTGCCGAGCGGCCGCACCAGATCGAAGGGCCCGAGCGCGACCGGTCCCCCGGAAGTGAGCGACTCCCTCACGAGGCGCACAATAGCGAATCCCCGACCTCGGCGTGCCGTGGCGGGCTCTAGGGCGTGTCCCGGCGACCGCTTGGCCCACCGCCACCGCGAGGTACGCTCGCGCCATGGGCGACGACGGCCGCGCGCGCGCGCTCTCCATCCTGGCCGAGGTCGAGGGCGCGCTCGCCGACATCCGCTGCCAGGGCAGCGCCGATTGCTGCCGCTTCGCCGTCACCGGGCGCGAGCCCTGGCTGACCGTGGTGGAGTGGCGCTTGGTGGTGGCGGAGCTGCGCCGGCAGGGGCGGCGCTTGCCCCCGCCGCGGGAGAGCGACGACGGCCGTTGTCCCTTCCTCACGGATCAGGCCCGTTGTCAGGTCTATGCCGCGCGCCCGCTCGGCTGCCGCAGCCACTTCTGCGAGCGCGCCACGCCGCCCGCGCCCCACGCCAGCGCGTTCCGCCTGGCTGCGCGCGCGCTGGCGGAGCTGTCGGCCGTCGAGGCCAGCAGCAACGACGATGCGGGCTCACGGCCGATCACGAGCTGGCTCGCGGCCGAGCAGGTGGGGCCGTCACGGGCACGCCGAGCGCAGCGCGCGCGTCGCCGCGACGGGCGCTGACGGCGCTACTTGCCGAGCTTGGCCTTGAGCAGATCGCCGAAGGTGCCGAGGCCGCTGCCGCCGCCCGCCTTCTTGTCGGACTTGAACTGATCGAAGAGCGCGCGCTCGTCGGCCTTCTCGAGCGCCGTACGCGAGCCCTTGAGGCGGCCGCGCTCGTCGACGTCGATAATCAAGAGCTCGACCTTGGTGCCCACGGGCAGCGCCTTGTGCAGGTCGGTGCCCTTCTGCGTGTTGCTCTCGGAGGCGGGCAAGAACACGGTGGCCGCCTGCTTGCCGTCAGCGGCGTCGAGGGTGACGAAGGCGCCGTATTTCTCGACGCGCTCGACCACGCCCGTGACGCGCGCGCCGCGGCCGTAGGTCGAGCGCTGCTGCGTCGACTGGCGCGCCGCGCCGTCGACCAGCTCGGCGAAGCTCGGCTCGTCCTTGAGCGTCAGCGACACCCGACGTGCGGCGCCGTCGACCTCGAGCACGCGCACCTTGACGCGCTCGTCCACGTTGAGGACGTCTTTGGGGTGCGCGATGCGCCGGTCGGCGATCTCGCTCACGTGCACCAAGCCCGACACCCCGGGGAACATCTCGACGAAGGCGCCGTAGCTCTCGAGCTTCTGCACCGTGCCCTCGAGCCACGCGCCCGGCTGCAAGAGGTGCGCGTTGGCGATGAAGGGGTCTTGCTGCGTGCTCTTGAGCGACAGGCCGATGCGCTGCTGGCCGGCGCGCTTCGGATCTTCCTCGATCTTGGTGACCTCCACGGTGACCAGGTCGCCCGTCTTGAGCACGTCGCTCGGGTCCTTGACGCGGCCCCACGAGAGCTCGGAGATGGGGATGAGCCCGTCGACGCCACCGAGATCGACGAAGGCGCCGAAGGGCTGCAGGCGCGTGACCGTGCCCTGCGCCACCACGCCGACGGCGAGCTTGGCCAGGGTCTTCGCGCCTTGCTCCTTCTTCGCCCGCTCGACGAGCGCCTTGCGCGAGAGCAGCACGTTCTTGCCGCCCTCCTTCACCTCGCGCACCAGGAACTCGAAGGTCTTGCCCACCAGCGTGGCCGGGTCGTCGACGAAGCCGACGTCGATCTGGCCGAGCGGGCAGAAGCCGCGCGCGCTGCCCGACAGCGACACCTCGAGGCCGCCCTTGTTGTGCCCCGTCACGGTGCCCTGCACCGGCATGCCCGAGGCCCTGGCAGCGTCCAACATGCCCACGTCGATCATGTCCTTGCCGATGCGCGTCGACAGGTGGATGCCGTCTTGCAGCGAGGTCACGAAGGCGTCGATGCGATCGCCGGGCTTGAGCGTGCAGCTGCCGTCTTTGTCGAGGAACTCGCCGATGGGCGCCTGCGCCTCTTGGGTACGCGACAGCTCGAAGAAGGCCGTGTCGCTGCCCATGTGCACGCAGCGCGCGCGCACCTTGTCGCCCACGCGTAGCTCCATGCGATCGATGGGCCCGGTCTGCGCCAACATGGCGGCGAAGTCGCCGATCTCCTCGGGCGACGAGCGCGGCACCACGATGGGCGCCATGCCCGAGTAGTCGATGCGCTTCTCGCGCGGGCGCTCGTCGCGCACGGCGCGCTCCCCCGGCGGGCCGCCGCGCTCGCCGTCGCGGCGGGGGCGGCGCTCGCCGCGGCCGCGGCCACCCGGGCGATCGCCCGGACGCCCCTCCCGGCGCGGCGGACGCGCGTCGGCGTCGGCGCCCGCGTGGTGCGCCAGCGGGCGCTCTGCGGTGGTGGCGTCGGGCGCCGGCGCACCCTCCACGGTGGCGTCGTGGTCTCCCTCGGCCGTCTGCTCCGCGCGGCGCACGTTGATGCGCTCGATGACCGGACCGGTGCGCTCGGCCTTCTTGCCCTTGCGATCGTCGTCGCGCGACACGCTGGGGCGCGTGCGCTGCAGCGTCGAGGGCTCGATGCGGCGACCGGTGTCGACGGCGGTGAGCTTCACGGCCGCCGGTGCCTCGGTGGACGCGTCGGCCGTGAGGGCGGGCGCACCGTCGGCAGTGGTGGCAGGGGCAAGAGCAGAGGACGCGGACTCGTTGTCGTCGACACCAGGCATGGCGACGCGTCTGGCCTACCCAGCCAGACGCGTCAAACGGGCTGGTACGCCCGCCGGATGCTCCCATGACCCTTAGATGGTCAGTTGGCCCGAGCGCAGCAGGTAGGCGAGCTGTTTGCGCTGATCGACGTCGAGCATGGCGTGGGTGCGGCGCAGCGCCCGCGCCACGGCCTCCTTCAGACGCTCGGCGCTGGTGACGCGGATCGCCGCGGCCTCGAGCGCGGCCTTCTCGTCGAAGGTGTCGCCCGCCAGCACGTCGGCGAACACGCCAACGCTGCGCCGGTGATCGACGGCCGCTTGGGCGCGCTCGGTCTTGAGCTCGTCGAGGATGGCGGCGAGCTCGGCCACCTGCTCCTCGCGCAGCTCCAGGCGATGGGCCATGAAGCGCAGCGGCCGGCGTACGCCGAAGCTGCCGGCGCCGTCCTCCATGGCCTCGAAGCCATTGTGCTGTTCGCGCTCGCGCCGGCGGTGTCCGACGCCGGGGCCACAGGCGGCCTCTGCGTGACAGGACGCCTGTTCGGCGTGACGTTGCGCCTCTTTCCACCAGTGCATGAAGCCTGGGTGCATGTGCTGCTCCTACTCGCGGGGCTCGTCGCTCCCACGGGGGTGTCGTCCGGGCGACATGCCACGGACCGAGCGAGCGTAACCACCACGTTGGGGCGGTACAGCGCATGCGGGATCAGCGAGACACCCGGTCAGCGGCCGCGAGGTGGTGCTGCCCGCGTCAGCTGCGCGAGACGTCGGCGGCGACGTGCATGGCGTCGACGAGCCGGAACAGCTCCCGCGCCGAGGGGTCGTCCTTGCCCGACAAGAGCAGCGCCTCGCGGGCCGCATAGACGGCGATGAGGGCGCTCTCCACCGTGGGCACCTCGCGCGCGGCCAGCACGGTGCCGAGCGCCGCCTGCACACGGTACTTGGCCTCGTCGCTGGTGTCGTCGTCGACGATCTCCGGCGCGCTGGCGAGTGCGCCGGCGGCGGTGGAGAAGCCGGCGACCTGCAACGCGGTGGCCGCGTACACGCGCACGATGCGGTCTGCCCACCGTCGCGCCATCGCCTTCCTGCTCATGTCTTCTTCCCCCGGCGCCGGAGCGAGCCCCGACTTCTCCCGATCATGCATCCTGCCCCCCAGCAGACGCGCGACTCTGGCGTGGGCCCCATCGTAACAAAGCCGACGCAGATCACACTCCCTGGCACATACGAAATCAGGCGCTGCAGATCCGTGCGCGACCGGACGGTTGACGTCGTGACGCGGCGCGCGAGAGCTGTGCAAGGAAGGGCGCGGCTCAGCCCCGGTCGCTCGCCACCACGACGACACGGACCTTGAGCACGCCGGGCCCGAGCATGCCGAGCTCCTTGGCGACCGAGCGGGAGACATCGAGCACGCGGCCCTTCACCCAGGGGCCGCGGTCGTTGACGCGGCACTCGGCGCTCTTGCCGCTGCCAAGCGCGACCACGCGCAGGCGTGTGCCGAAGGGCTGCGTGCGGTGCGCGCAGGTGGCGAGATCGGGCCGATAGCGCTCGCCGCTCGCCGTGCGCCGGCCGGCGAGGGAGTCGGCGTAGTAGGAGGCGACGCCCTCTTCGGCGAGCTCGTCGACCACGGGGGCGACGGGCGGCGGCGGGTCGTCGATCGCGGCGCCGGGATCTTCGGCCACCGGCGCGGGCTCCGGCGGCGGCGCGGGCGGCGCACGGTGCACCTGCGCGGGGCGCCGTCGCGTCGTCGGCGCAGGATCCTGCACGGGCGCGACGGGCCGCTCGGGCACCACGGTGGAGGCGCACGAGAGCGCGAGCAACAAGGGTGCGCCGTAGGCGATGCGCACGACGAGGTCAGCGCTGGTTGCGCGCCTTGACCGCGGCGATCACCTCGGCCGTCACCTGCTGCGGTGTCTTGCCGTCGGTGGACACCACCACGTCGAACGCGCTCGGATCCTGGTAGTCGACGCCGTACAACGACAGCAGGCGCTTGCGATCGACCTCGTCGCGCGCGCCCACCTCGTCGATGATGGGCCCGATCTTGGCCTTGACCTCGGGGTCGGCGGCGGCGGCGAGCGTGAGCGCCTCCTCGAGCGTGGCCGTCTTCGGGATGATCACGCGCTGCTCGACGCGCGAGCGCGCCTCGGGCCCCACCTCGCGCTGCAGGTAGCGCAGCGCCTGCTCCCGCGGCGACGCCGTCAGGTACACGCTCACCAGGTTGCTGCGCCCCTTGGCCTGCAGCATGCGGCCGAGGTGGCCGGCCAGGCGGCTCTCGAACACGTCGACGCCACCTTCGGCCACCAGCTTGGCCGCGCGGTAATCGAGCTCGACGTCGAAGTCGGGCGGCACGGACTTGACGAAGGTCTCGACGTCCTTGCCCGCCTGCTGCGCGGCCTCGCGCATGAGCTTGCCGGTGCCCTTGATGCGCGCGTCCTCGCCGGCGAGGGCCTTGCCCACCAGCGGCGCCACGGTGCCCTTACCCGTGCACTGCTGGCCGGCGATGAGCACCACGGGGCTCGAGGAGAAGCGGGCCGCCAGGTCGTCGATGGCGCGGGCGCCGCGCACGCGCTGCATCTGGCGCGCGAGCGAGCTCGGGGGCGTCTTGGCGGTGCCGACGTCGATCATGGTGCGGGCGGGGCTGTGCTTGACCTTCACAGCTGCATCGTCGTGGATTGCGCTGCGCGGAGCAAGGGGGCGACTTCGGTGTATGGTGCCCGCGGAGGAGCGGTTCATGCCCGTCGCCATCGTCACCGGTGCCGGTCAGCGCGTGGGGCTCGCGGTGGCGCGTGCGCTCCTCGAGGACGGCTTCGACGCAGTCTTGTGCGCCCACCGCTCCCGCGCGTCAGCGGAGGAGCTGGCCGCCGAGTTTCGCGCGCGCGGACGAGCGGTGGTGGTGGAGGGCACCGACCTCGCCGACGGCGGCGCCGTCGACGCGCTGGCCGCGCGCATCCGCGAGCAGCACCAGCAGGTGCACCTCTTGGTGCACAACGCCGGCGTCTTCGAGGAGGCGCCCTTCGGTACCATCACGCGCGCTCAGTACGCGCGCATGCAGGCCATCAACGTCGAGGCGCCCTTCTTCCTCACGCAGGGGCTGTTGGCGCCGTTGCGCGCCGCCGGTGACGCGCTGGTGGTGCACGTGACCGACATCACCGCCGACCGGCCCATCTCCCGCCACGCGCACTACTCCATGAGCAAGGCGGCGCTGGCCATGCTGACGCGCGCGCTCACCGTCGAGCTTGGGCCCACGGTGCGCGTGTGCAGCGTGGCGCCGGGCTACGTGGCCTTCCCCGAGGGCTGGAACGAAGAGCGCAGGGAGCGCCTGTTGCAGCGCGTGCCGCTGCGACGGGTCGGCGCCCCCGACGACGTCGCACAGGCGATCCTGTTCTTGTGGCGCGCCAAGTACGTCAACGGCCTCGAGCTGCCCGTCGACGGTGGGCGGCAGGTGGTGTTGTGAGCGGTCGGCGCGCGCCCCCGACGCTCGACGTGGTGGAGCTCGGTGGGCTCGAGGTGCGTAGCGTGGTGGGCGTGTACCCGCACGAGCGCACGCGCACGCAGCCGCTGGTGGTCGGGCTGGCGCTGCACGTCGACCTGCGCGCCGCCGGGGCGTCCGACGACGTCGCCGACACGGTCGACTACGGACGCGTCACCGGCGAGGTGCGCTTCCTGCTCGAGCGCGCGCGCTTTCGCCTCATCGAGTCGGCCGCCGAGACCATCGCGCGTTGGCTCTTGCTGCCGCCGAGCGCCGACGCGCCCCACCCGCCGGTGCGGCGCGTCGCGGTGCGCATCGACAAGCCCGAGGCCCTGCGCGGGCTGGCGCGCCCGTCGGTCACCATCACGCGCGACGCCGTCGGCATCGTCGCGCCCACCAGGGCGTGCGACGGCGTCACCATCGAGCGCCTGCACCAGGGCGCCGAGGTGGCGGTGGCGCGCGTGCGCCTGGCGCCGGGCGCCACCATCTCGTCGCATCGTCACGAGCTCGGCGACGAGCACGAGCTGACCTTGAGCGACGGGCTGTGCGCGCTCGACCAGGCGCTGCCGTGGGGCACGGCGGTGAGCTGGCCGCGCGGCCAGGCGCACCGCTGGCACAACCCCACGGGCGTCGAGCGCACGCTCTTGCGTGTGACGCTGCCGCCCTCGCCCGACCTCCCGGCGCCGCCCGTCGCGGTGCCGACGACGCCAGCGACCACCGACTACGCCCCGGCAGGAACCCGCACGTGACCGCCCCGCGCACCGCCGTCATGAGCCAACAAGGCACCTCGCTGGTGGTGTCGGCGCTGTCGGCACGCCGCGGCGCCGTGCAGCTCTTCGACGTATCCTTCGAGATCAAGCCGCTCGAGCTGCACGGCGTGCTCGCCCCGCGCGGCGCCGGCAAGACGCTGCTGCTCGAGGCGGTCGCTGGCTTGGCCCCGTCCTATGGCGACGTGTTGCTCGGTGGCGTGCCGCTCGACGCCGAAGAGCGGCGCCACCACGTGTTCTACGTGCCCGATGAGATCGCGTTCGCCTCTGAGCGGGCGCGCGACGTGCTCGCGTTGGCGCGCCGCAGCCTGGGCATCGACGCCAGTGTCGTCGAGCGCGTGCTGGCCGACCTGGCGCTCGGCGAAGCGCTGCACCAACGCGTGCGCGAGCTGTCACCGAGCGCACAGAAGCGTTTGCTGGTCGCGCTGGGGCTGTTGGTGCCGCGCGGCTTCGTGTTCATCGACGAGCCCTTGGCCGGCCTCGACGCCAAGGAGCAGCGCTCGCTGATCCGCGTGTTGCGCCTGTCGACCAACGAGCGGCGCGCCGTCTTGTGCGCCACCGCCAACGCCACCGACGCCGAGCGCACCTTCGATCGCTTCACCATCCTGGCGCACGGGCGCGTCGCCGCCACGGGCGCGCTCCACGAGCTGCGCGCGCGCACCAAGGTCCAGGTGGGCGCGCCGCTCGAGGAGGTCGTGCATGCCCTCACGTAGCGCGCCGGCCATGCCATTGCTGCGGCGCGAGGCGCGCGCCCTGGTGTCGCGCTGGCACCTGTGGGCGGGCGTGGCAGCGCTCGGCGCCGTGCAAGCGGCGCTCTGCCTGTCGGCGACGCCGCTCGAAGGCACGCGCCCCCTGCTGCTGTACGGGCTCGCAGCGGCGTGGCTGTGCGCCTTGCCGGTCGCGGTGGCATGCGCGGCGGCCGACGACCGCTCGAGCGCGAACCTCGCGCTCCTCTTGCAGCTCGGCCATAGCATCACGCGCGTCACCTTCGGCAAGCTGGTCGCCGCGATGGTTGGCGCCGGCGTGCTCGCGCTCCCGGCGCTGGCCACGGCCGCGCTGCTGGCGGCGCGCAGCGCGCTGCCCTCGATCAGCGGCGTCGCGCTGGCCACGCTCGCGCTGGGCGCGCTCTTGATGGTGGTGCTCGCGCTCGTCATCGCCGCCGTCGTCGCCGACACCGGGTGGGCGGCGGCCTGCACCATGCTCGTGACCTTGGCGCTGCTCTGGCTCGACGTCGACGGGCGCGCCCTCGAGCTGCTGGCCGCCGCAAACACCGGGGTGCTGCCACGGAGCAGCGCGGCGCTCCTGGTGGTGGTGGGCGGGACGCTGTTCACGCTGGCCGCGGTCTGGGCCTCGCCCACCGCGTCGGGCGAGCGGCGCACGCTGCGTTCGCTGGTGGCGCTGGCCGTCGGCGGCGCCCTGGGTGCGGCCGCCAGCCGCGTCACCGGCACGCTCGGCGACGGTTACGGCGTCGACGTGCGCGCCCGTGCCGCCGAGGCCGCGGCCATCGGCGAGCTGCCCACCACGGCGCTCCTCGTGGGCGCGCTGGTGGTGGTGGGCGGCCTGGTGCTCGCCTGGCTCCGGCGCTGACGGGTATGACCAGGCGTTGAGCTTGCGCGACCGCGGCGCTACGGCCCAGGGCGTGACCGTCGCTGGGCGAGTGCAGCTCTGGATCGGGCGCGCCTTGGGCGTGCTCCTCTTCGGCGTCATCATCTACGTGCGCGTCAAGCTCGCCGACGCGCACCCGCATGTCGGCTGGGATGGCGGCCTGTACCTCGACGTGGCGCAGAACCTCCTGCGCGGCGACGGGCTCACGATCCACACCTCCCTCTACCACCACGGCTTCCAGGAGTTCCCGCACCCCACCTCGCTGTACCCGTTGTGGCCCCTGGTGCTGTCGGTCGCGCTGCGCTTCCTCGAGCTCCAGCACGCGGTCACCACCTTCCCGATGGTGCTCTCGCTCGGCGCCATCGCGCTCGCGTGGTGCTGGGGCAAACGCATGCTCGGCGCTGGCGCGCTGCCCCTCGGCTTGCACGGGGGGCACCTCGCGATGGCCATGTTCGGTCTGCACATGGACTTCGCGCGTTTCTGCACCACGGCGAACACCGAGTCGCTCGCCTACCTGCTCTTGTTCGCCGCGCTCTTGCGCGGCGAGCGCTTATTCCTGCGCATGACCGTGCGCGACGGCCTCGAGCTCGGCCTGTGGTGCGCGGCGCTGTTCCTGACGCGCAGCCAGATGTTGCCCTCGATGCTGGCGGTGGTCGCGGCGCTACCGGTGTTGCTCCTGCTCGGGTGCGGCCGGCGCGCGTTGTGGTTCACCGGCGCTGCCGTGGCGGCGTTCGCCGTCGCGTTCGCGCCCATGCAGTGGTGGATGTCGACCTTTCTCGAGGACCCCTCGTTCGCCAGCTACCTCGACATCGGGCGCGCGCGGGTGCCGAGCGCGCTGTCGCACGTGGAGCTGGTGAACCAGCACCCGGACCTGCTGAGCAGGTTGCGCGCCATCGCGCACGGCGTGGAGGTGGCCGCCGGTAAGGAGAAGGGCTACTGGGTCTTCTTCGAGTGGTTCACGCTGGTGGTGCCCGCGGCGTTGGTGGTCGGCGTCGCGTGGTTGGCTTGGTACCGCGGCGCGGGGCTGCGCGCGCTGCGCGAGCGCTTCCGCGACGCGCGGCTGCACGGCATGGTGTGGGCGATGACGACGGCGCTGGGCGGCTTCGCCGTGCTGCACGTGGCGCAGCGCGAGCACGATCAGTGGTGGTTCAGCAATCGTCACGCCATGCCCGCGGGGCTGTTGTTCTGCTGCTGCGGCGTCGTGATCGTGCGCGCCTTCCGCTGGCTGCGCTGGCCCGCCGCCTTCGCGCTGGTCTTCGCCACCGCCAGCCTGGCTGAGCGCGCCGTCGACGAGGTCAAGGCCGTGCTGCCCACGCGGCCCTTCAGCGAGTACAACCGACGCTTGGTGCGGTGGCTCGAGCGCACCCGCGACCGCGAGCACGGCACCTTGGTCGTGGGCATCTCGTCTCAGGAGTCGCGCTCCATGGGGTGGCGCGTGCCTGGCGTGGGCATGCACTCGATCTCGAACCGGACGCGCTTCGACGATCTGGTGGTGATGACGCGCGACCTCGGCGCCCGCTACCTGGTGTTCCGCGGCGCTGTGCCGACGCGCATCGCGCGGCACCAGAAGTTTGACGAGACCTTCGTGCAGACGGGCACGATCAAAGCGGCGCGCGCGCGCACCTTCCTCATCTACGAGCTTCGTCGCGGCCACAACGCAGCTGCTGCGCCCTGAGGGCGCGTGCTCAAGGGCTGACAGATAATCGGTTGTCGGGCGCTCGATCTTGCGGGCTTCGGTTTGCGGGCGCCGGCCCTCGGGCGTCGGTGTCGGGCCCCGGGCTTCGGGCGGCGGGCAACGGACCATCGCTGGTCGCGGGGCGTCGGTGGCGGGCGTCGGGCGCGGGAATCGAAGTTACAAGGCGCGTCCCATGCATCACGAGAACACCCGCATCCACACAAGGT
>JADZDP010000227.1 GCA_020850995.1 Deltaproteobacteria bacterium | reverse complement strand
CATCGAGATCGGGGATGTCCCTCTGGGAGGGTCTGTCGCCAGACCCTCCCCCGCGCCGGCGAAGCCGGACGCGGGGCCCCCACCCAAGACGGCTCCCGCTGGTCGCTGATCATCGATCATTCGGGATGACGCACCAGGGTCGCGCGGGTGCTCACGCGAGATCTCGATGAGCCGCGTTCACCGAGATCTGGGATGTCTCGTCAGGAGGGGACGTCGCCATCCCTTCTCTGCTCCGGCGCAGCCGGACCGTGGCCCCCAACCAAGATGGCTCCCGCGGGTCGCTGATCATCGATCACTCGTGATCAGAACCCTGCGTCGTCGGCCCCCAGCAACAGGCGATCGGCCCAGGCAGGATCGGAGCGCTCGTCGACGTGCGGCGGCGGCTCGGGGGCGCCCACCGCGCGGGCCGCTCGCTCGGCGCGATCGCGCAAGATCAGGCGCGAGGCCGGGCGCTCGGCGGCGTCGGCAGCGGCGTACAACAGGTCGCGCGCCTCGGCGGCGCGCTCACGCTTGAGGAGCGCGGTGGCGAGCGCGAGCTGCGTTTGCTCGAGCAGCGGCGCGGGCAGGCGCCCCTCGTCGAGGAGCGAGCGCAGCGCGGCGATGGCGTCGTCGAGCGCGCCCTGTTGCACCAAGCGCCGCGCGTGGATGTAGCGCGCGACGCGCACGCCCTCGCGCGCCTCGGCGCGCAGCTCGAGCGGCGTGGCGTCGTCGGCGCCCATGGCGTAGTGCAGGCGCGCGAAGGCGGCGGCGCGCTCCTCGGGCTTGGTGGCGGTGAGCACGTCGAGCGCCGCGCTCGACGCCGGCGCTGGCCCGCCACGCAACACCACGTCGGCGAGCACGCGCCGGGCCAGCAACGCGCGGCCGTCGTCGATGGGCATGGCCTCGACGCGCACACGATCCCACTCGGCGCGGGCGCGCGCGCGGTCGCCGGTACGCCACCGAGCGTCGCCGACGATCTCGCCGCGCTGGGCTGCGAGCGCGCTTGCGTCCTTGCGCTTGGGCGTGGGCAGCGCGGCGATGCGCTCGGCGAACGCGACCGCGGCGGTGTCGTCGTCGACGCGGATGGCGTCGGCCAGCAGGTCTTCGAGTGTGCGTTGCGAGGCCGGCCCGAGCGCCTCCGCCTCGCGCACGGCGCCTTCGACGTCGCCCGCGCGCGCGCGCGTGCGCACGGCGCGGGCGCGGGCGGCGTCGGCTGGCGCGCACACCTCGTCGAGCACGGAGGGCCGCTCGAAGCGCGCCACGGCGATGGCCGCGGCGTCCTCGGGGAGCGGCAGCTCGTCGAGGTGCTGATCGTGGGCCGTCACGAGGAGCGCGAGCGCCTCTTCGGAGCCCAAGGCCTCCTCGAGCGAGCCCGTGGCATAGAGCGTCGCCAGGGCGCGCGTGGGGTCGGGCAGGGTGCGCGCCACCAGCGACTCGATGAACGCGCCCGCCGCCGTGTAGCCGCGCGCGGGCGACTCCGCGAAGAACGACAGCCCCGAGAACAGGGCCGCGGTCTCGGGCGCGAAGCCCGCGCGCCGCATGGCCGCCGCCTGCTCCTTCACGGTCAGGCCACCGTTGACGGCGAGCTCCGGCGTGAGCGCCACCGCCACGCCCTCGGTGATCGCGGCGCGGTGGAAGAACACGAAGCGCGAGGGGATGCGCAGCGGCGCCGTCGACAGCTCACCGGCCACCACGTGCGCCAGCTCGTGCCCGAGTGTGCGGTGGGGCACGTTGGCGCCCTCGACGTGGATCTCGCGTCGCCACGGCAGCGCGAAGTCGACGTGCGCGGCGCCGGTGAAATGCGCGGCGCTGCCGCGGTCGGCGTGCACCCACAGGTGGATGTCATCGGTGGGGTGGGTGCGCAGGCGCGTGGCCAGGCGGTCGAGCCACAGCGTGCCCTCGGCCAGCACCGCGTCGACGTCCTTGGGCCGCAAGGCCAGCGGGTCGGCGTGCACCACCAAGGGCCCGCGCCTCTTCACGTACGAGTAGCGCTCCTCCATCTGCGCGCGCGGCGGACGGATGTCGGCGCGCGACGCGCTGTCGGCGATGAGGCCCACCACCAACCCTGCGGCGCTCAACCCCCACAGCGCGAGGGTGTTGGTGGGCGCGCCCGCCACGCCCGCGCGCCGGATGCGGGGCCAGTAGGCAGCACCACCAAAGGCGATGGCGAGCCCAAAACAGAGCGTGCCGATGCGAAAGGCCATCACCTCGACGGGCATGGCCGCGCCGCGCAGCAGGTCGCCGGCGACCACCACGAAGAGGTGGCTCGTGATGATGAAAGTCGGGTCGCGATACCAGCGCACGAACAGGAGCAACCCGGCGGCACACAGCAGCACCACCGCGGCCAGCGCCGCCCGCCCTGGCCGCCCGAGCGCGCGTCCGAGGAGCGTGCCGAGCGCGCCATGCAGCAGCAGCACCGGCGCAGACAGCACGAGGAAGGCCAGGAACCCACGCTGGGGCGCGCACGAGGGGCGCAACCACCCCGACACGCCGGTGACGACGGCGAAGACGACGAGCATGGCGGCGGCGACCATCAGCGCCTTGCCGAGCTCGGCCGCGTAGCCGTCGGGCGAGCGTCGCGCCGCGCGCATCGCCTGCGACAGGCACAGGGCCACGCCTCCGACGACGGCGAGCACCAGCGCCGCCTCGGGCCCCGGCGTCGAGGTGAGCGGGAAGCGCACGCAGGCGAGCGCCGCCACGACCACGGTCACCAGGGCCAGCGTCGCGGCGACGGTCGCTCCCCTCACGGGCGCGCTCCGGATCCCTGCAGGCGGGGGCTGTTGGCTGCGCGGGGAAAGCCGGGCATAGTGCGGCTCATGACCGACCAGACCGCCGGCGGCAAGGGCGCGACCCCGGGGCGCGAAACGCGCGAGCACCCGCGCGCGCCCATCGAGCTCAAGGTCGAGTACAAAAAGCTCAACACCTTCTTCTCCGACTACACCAAGAACATCTCCAAGGGCGGCACCTTCATCAAGACGGAAAAGCCGCTCAAGGTGGGGACCGAGTTCGTTTTCAAGCTCTTCGTGCCCGCCCAGGACGAGCCCTTCACGCTGCGCGGCCAGGTGGCTTGGACCAACACCGAGGCCGAGGCGCAGCGCCCTGAGATCCCCGACCGCGGCATGGGCATACGTTTCCTTTACACGGACGACGGCCAGAAGCGCGCGTTCGAGGCCTTCGTCGAGGACATGATGAAGGACGCCCTGGGCGACGTCGTGTATCGCAAGCTCATCGATCGCGCGAAGTAGCCCGGCGCGCCGGCTGCGACGTTCGTGTCGCAGTACACCGACTCCTGTGTGCGCGCGTGGCGTGCTGACGCGCCGCAGCGCATGGCACGGCACCTGCTTTGGTGGCGCTTTGGAGGAACGACCCCATGCAGCGCCTGATTCGTATCGCGTCCGTCCTTGGTGCCCTGTTCATCGCCACTGCCGCGCTCACCGCGCTCCCCGGCTGCCCCACCGCCGAGGGCGAGGGCGAGGGCGAGTAGCTCGAGAGGGGGGCCGCAGGGGTAGGGCGCAACCAGCCGGCGCCCTACCGCCGGTTCTTCTTCCGGGCGGCCTTCTCGGCCTTGCGCTTGGCCTTCTTGTCGCGATCGGCCTTGCTCAGGCCGCCGGCGCCGGCGCTCGTGGTCGCGTAGTAGCCCTTGGGCGGCGCGATGGGGCGGTTGCCCTGCGCGCCGAAGGGGTTGACGCCGCCAAAGAGCGCGCTCATGTCGGCTGGTCCTGCGCCGCCGAGCCCCTTGGCCAGGCCGCCGATGTTGCGAAAGCCCGGCATGCGCGAGAGCAGGCTCGGCTGCATGCCGATCATCTGCATCATCTGCTTCATCATGCCGAAGCGCTGCAGGAGGTCGTCGACCTCCTTCTCGCTGCGCCCCGAGCCCTTGGCGATGCGCTTCTTGCGCGACTTCTGCTGCGTGACCACCTCGGGGCGGCGGCGCTCGTCCATGGTCATCGACTGCACGATGGCCTCGAGCTTGGTGAACTCGCGGTCGTCCACCTGCTTGCCCTGCGTCAGCTCTCCCATGCCCGGGATCTTCTCGATGACGCTCGAGATGGAGCCCATGGACTTCACCATCTTGAGCTGGTCGAGGAAGTCTTGCAGCGTGAAGCGGCCCTGCATCATGCGCAGGGCGTCTTTCTCGGCCTTGTCCTTGTCGACGACCTCCTCGAACTGCTTGACCAGGCCGACGACGTCGCCCATGCCGAGGATGCGCGAGGCCAGGCCCTCGGGCCGGAACTCCTCGAGCTTGTCCATGGTCTCGCCCATGCCGAGGAACTTGATGGGCTTGCTGGTGATGCTCTTGATCGACAACGCCGCGCCGCCACGCGCGTCGCCGTCGAGCTTGGTCATGATGAAGCCGTCGATGTCGAGGCGACGATCGAACTCCACCGCCGTGCGCACCGCGTCTTGGCCGGTCATGGCGTCGACGACGAGGAACACGTTGTCGGGCTTGGTGAGCGCCTTCACCTGCTCGAGCTCGCCCATGAGCTCGTCGTTGATGGCCAGGCGGCCGGCGGTGTCGAACAGCACCACGTCGCACTGCCACTCGCGTGCCTTCTGCACGGCGCGGCGGCACAGCTCCGGCGGCGCCACGCCCTCCTCGTGGTAGAAGCGCGCGTCGACGCGCTCGGCCACCTGGCGTAGCTGCTCGACGGCGGCGGGGCGGTAGATGTCGGCGCCCACCAAGAGCGGCCGGTGCTTCTGCTTCTTCAGGTGCGCTGCGAGCTTGCCGGTGGTGGTGGTCTTGCCGGTGCCTTGCAGGCCCACCATCATGATGGTGCCCACGGGCTTCGACAGGCGGATGGTGGAGTCCACCGGCCCCATGAGCGTGACCAGCTCGTCGTAGCAGGACTTGATGAAGTGCTCGGCGGGCCCGAGCTTGACCTTCTGGCCCTTCTTATCTTTCCCCTCGACGGTGACGGTGTGGCCGAGCGTGGCCTCTTTCACCCGCTGCAAGAAGCTCTTGGTGACGCCGAGCTCGACGTCGGCCTCGAGCAGCGAGAGGCGCACCTCGCGCAGCGCCTCGTCGGTGTTGCCCTCGGTCAGCTCGGCCTGACCGGAGAGGAAGTTCCTGGCGGAGCGAAAGCCCTTGGAGACCGTCTCGAGCATGGGGCCCGCTTATCGCCTGCTCCGACGAGGAACAAGGGCGTGCCCCGGTCCCTCGGCGCTAGCCCCTCGCCACGGCCGGTGGGCGGCGTGCGCGCTCTCGTCAGAACTCGACCACCAGGCTCACGCGGGTGGTCAACGCCTCGCCCGCTTCCGCCGAGGCCGGCGCAAGCGTGAGGGGCGGGTCGTGCAGCACGGCCTGCAGGCAGGCGCGTTGGCGCGCGGTGATGACGACCGCGGGCGTGTTGCCCTCGAGGGTGGAGTCGGCGACCACGCCGGAGCCCGGGTCCACCGATGCCGTCCAGCGCAGCGCGCCAGGCACCTCGGACCCGGCGAAGCACTGGGCGAGGCGCGGGGCGCGCGCCGCCACCTCGAGCCGCAGCTGCACCAACCACGGCGGGGGCGCGCGGTTGGCGGCGTCGAAGTCGGCGCGCGGCCTTTCATCGATGCGTGCGGTCGTCGGCGGGCGCTTGCCCGGCTTGATCGGCGCAGGCGGCGGCGCTTGCGTCACCAGGTCCGGGGTCGGGGGGGGCGTCGGCACCGGTGGTGGCGCAGGTGTTTGGCACTCGCACCTCGACAAGAGCACCAGCACCAGCGCCACCAGGGCCGCTGCGATGGCCCGTCGACGACGGCGGCGCCAGCGCGCTGCCTCGATGGCTGGGTGCGCGCTCACGCGGGCGCGCACCTCGTCCTTGAGGGCGGTGATGGCCTGCCGCCGGCCGCGCAGCGCTGCGCGCCGCGCCGGTCGGCCCTCGCGCACGGCGCGCGCGCGCGCACGGACGGCCTGGCGAGCTGCGCCCACGGCGTCGTGCGCAGCGCTCATTCGCGCAGTCTCCAGCCGAAGACCAGGCTGCCGTCGGGCGCGCGCCACTCGACGGGGTGCAGGATGATGGGGCGAAACGCCGAGGGTGCGTCCGCTTGTGGTGCCTGAAAGGGCCAGGGCAGGGGGTCGCTCGGCGCCAATCGGATCGCGCCGGCGAAGGCCTCGCGTGCCTCGCCCATGCCGCGCGTGTCAGCCCCCGGTTCGCCGGCCGCTCCCATGCCACCGAGGCCCTCGAGCACGGCGTCGATGCGGTGCACCAAGGCGCTCGCCTTCTTGGCCGCGCCGCTCTCGCCCTCGCGCGCTTGAATCTCGCGCGCCAGCGCGCCCACCAAGCGCAGCGTTGGCCGATGAGCGGTGCGCACGTCGGCGCTCTCGCGCTCGAGCTGGGTCAAGAGCTCGCCCATGAGCTTGATCACCGTCGTGGGCTCGTCCATCGATCGCGCGCGCAGCGCGTCGAGGAGCGCGCCCGCGTCGCCGCGCGCCAGCGGCCGCAGCTCGCCGATGCGCGCCTCGAGGGAGCCGCCGGTCTTCACGCTTGCCGCCAGCGTCTCGAACGACGCCAGGTCGGCGCGCAGCGCCGCGCGCCACACCAGCTCCTCGATGACACGGTGCTGGTCGGCGCGGGGCAAGAGCTCAACCAGCGTCGACACCACCTCTGCCGTCGACTGGTACTGCGCCAGCACGTACGAGAGCCAGCGCAGCGCCAGGCTGTGCGTGGCGTCGCCGTCCCGCGCTTCGTGCGCGTGACCCGCGGCGTACGCGAACGAGCGCAGCGCGTCGTCGCGCGCGCCGGCCTCGAGGAAGCGGGTACCGCGATGGAGCGCGATGACGGCGCGGTGCCGAAAGCCCGTCGACGGGTCCAGCGCCAACAGGCGCAGGCCGCGCTCGCCGTCGACGAGGGCGGCGCGCCCCGCCGCGTTGTCGCGCGTGGACGCCGTGGTGAGGCCAATGAAGCCCTCGACCTGGCCCCCATCACCGGCGGCGATGAGCTCGTCGATGATGCCCATGGTGATGACGTCGAGCTTGGTGCCCACGGGCCCGGTCTCGACCCCACGCGCGGCGTCGCTCTCGGCCGCGGCCTTCGCCTGGGTGAACAAGGAGACGCGCCGGTCGGGCGAGAGGTCGAGCCACTCCCGCGGTTTCCACGAGAGCGAGCGCAGCAGGAAGGCGCGCGCCTCGGAGTCCTCGGCGATGGTCGAGAACGCGAGCGTCACCTCGCTCACGGCGCTGTCGGGGAGGCCCACGCTGTGCGCGAGCTGCGCCATCTGCCCTGCTTTCTGCTTGGCCCGCAGCGCCTCGAGCTTGGCGAGGTCGAGCGAGAGGTCGAAGAGGCGGGCGTCGATGAGCGCCGTCGACGCGACCTTCTTGGTGGACACCGCCACCTTGGCTTGCTCGAGCAGGCGCTTCATCAGGCGCCCGACGAAGAGCCGGTCCTTCCAATCCGGCAGCTCGATGGTGGGGAAGCGGGCGAAGGTGAAGTACGGGTCGAGGCAGGGCGTGGGTCCTGCGCGGGCGAAGGCCGCGTTCTTCATCTCCTCCTGCGAGAGCAGGTCGTGCAGCGAGATCCAACGGCGTTGGCGCCCGACCTTGAAGGCATCCCAGGGCGGCGGTGGCGGGAGCGCCTGGCCCGCGCGCAGATCGTGCAGCAGCAGGTTGTGCTCGGCGAGCTGCCACAGCCCCGCGCCGCCTGCCCGGTCGGCGGTCGCGGCGTCGTCGTCGGGGACGTCCTTGGGGAAGCCGTCGGGGCAATCGCCGAGGGTCGCGAGCGCCGCCCACACCACGGAGCGGAAGTCGTCGTCATGGCGGCCGGCGCCACGCTGGTGCGCCACTACGTTTCGCACCAGCCATAGCCGCAACACGTCGTGCGAGCGTCCTTCGCGCAGCGCGATGCGCGCGTTGATGAAGAGCAGGTCGTGCGACGACGGAGCCGACGCCACCGCGTCGGCGGGCGGGGTTGCGCTCGGGGCACACCACGCCAGCGCGGCGATGGCGGCGGCCGCGATCACAGGGCGTACCCGATCGAGAGCGAGAGCTCCCACCACCAGCCGAGCTTGCTGCCCGACGCCACTGCCAAGAGCGGCAGCGCGAGCATGGCGCGTGGGGCGATGGCGACGCCGGGCTGCAGCCACACGTCGAGCTCGAGGCCGGCGAGCAGGCCGTAGCGGCCGCGATCTATCTCCATGCCCGCCAGCCGGCTGGGCTCGAGGTTGGCCACCTCGACGTCGGTGAGCGCGGGCGACACCAGCGCGGTGCCGATGGACGCCTCGGTGAGGCTGAAGGCGGGCATGCCGCCGAGCGCCCACGGGTAGAGCTGATAGCGGAGGCCGCCGTCGAAGAACAACGCCATCTCGGCCGGTGGCATCCACGCGAGGTTCGGCGTGACCACGCCCTCGGCGAGGGGGTAGCCGACATTGACATCGATCTCGATCCGGTCGGGCCGCCCAGCCTGACGATAAGGCGTGAGCGCGAGCGTGTTGGTGCTGGCGCTGCCGATGGTGTGGACCCAGGTGAGCGCGACATCGCCGACGATGTCGCCGAAGGCCTTCTTCGCGAAGATGCCGCCACCGAAGGACTGGAAGTTGTTGAGCTCGATGAGGTCGCGGCCAAGCACCCCGAGCGTCACCGGCGAGCGGCGCCAATCGAAGCGCACCGGGCGCGACGCCGACCCGATCAAGCCCTCGGTCAGCGCCTCCACCGGCGACCGATAGCGATCGATGCTGGTGTCGACGACGGCGTCGGGCGTCGTCGAGGGCGTCGTCGCGGGCGCAGGCGCGGGTGCGGGCGGGGGTGCGGGCACGTCGTCAGCGCGGGCCGCCAGCGCGCCCATCGCAGCGACGACGACCATGAGCGGCCCTAGCGCGCGCCCGCCGTGCCACCCACGCGCCTGCCCGAGCTCATGGGTCACTGGGGAACCCCCCGTCGCCCGGCGTTGGGAACAGCGGTCGGTAGCAGAGGTCGAGGTACACCGCGTCGAAGGGCTGCAAGACCTGGTAGACGCCGGCCGAGTCGAAGGTCGGGTGCTCGCAGAAGCGCGCGCAGCGCAAGAGCGCGTCGCCGATGCTGAAGTCGGAGGCCTCCCAGGTTGCCGCGCCGAGGAACGAGGTGGTTTGGCTGTCGACGCCGAAGGGGATGGTGATGTCGAGCGCGGTGGCGGCACCGGCCAGCGAGCTTTCGTAGCGCAGGCGCGTGAGGAAGGGGAAGTCCCACAGGATGCCGAGCGCGACGTCGACACCGGGGTTGTCGCGGTGATACGCGGGCAGCTCTGGCAAGGCGTGCACGGCAGGATCGACATCGGGGCCGAGCCCTTGGAACACCACGACGCCAACATCGGCGGCCGCGTCTGGATCGCTCGGCTGGCAGAAGGACAGGCTCTGCGCGGCCGGCACCGTCAAGGTCTCTTCGTTGAAGAAGGTCGCGACGCCGTACTCGCCCACGGGCACGTCGCGGGACGTCGTCGAACGCTGCGGCGCCTTGAAGCCGAGCGAGAGCACCCGGCCCGCCTGCGCCTCGGAGTACCGGTCCACGAAGGTCAAGAGCTGCGCGCGCGTGGGCAAGATGGGCAGCGAGTTGAAGCGGAACGGGCCGAGGCGGATGTCGGGCATGTCGGGCAGGAGCGGGCACGAGCGCATGCTCGCGTCGTCGATCTGGTCGAGGTCGTTGCCGAGGTTGGCGGGGCACCAGAGGGTCAGCCGCGCCACGGCGGGATCGACGATGCGTTCGCCGTAGCTGTCGTAGACGAGCGCGCCCGTGCAGCGCGGCGAGGACTTCTGCGCCTCCGCCGGCAAGACCAAGGCGAGCGCTTGCTGCACGGTCGCCGCCAGCGCGCCCGTCTGGTCGTAGTGGTGGAGCGCGAACACCAGCACCATGTCGTCGCCCTCGAGGCGCTTGTCATCGATGGCGGAGCGGAACTGCTGGGCCAGGTCGTCGACGAAGCCGTCATCGGTGAAGTCGTCGACGCAGATGACGGGGGCGTCGTCGGGCGTGAGCAGCCGTTGCCGCTGCGTGCGCGTGTGCAGCTCGTTCAGGTCCTCGACGTTGCACTGCTCCAAGAAGAAGGGCAGCACCACGTTGTTGGTGATGGGGCTGTGCAACACCGGGAAGGCCGGCGCCACCTCCGGGTTCTTGCGCGCCAGCGCCACCGCGTCGAAGGTGCCGGTGGGGGTCGCGTCGGTGACGGTGGCGATGCCAGCGACGAGCGCGGCTTGCGACGCCTCCGCCATCACCGGCATCGACTCCGCCGAGAACACGGCACGCTCGTCGGTGGCGACGGGCTGCCACCCGAGCTCGGTGAGCTGCGTCTGGTGGTGAACGAGCGCGGCCGGATCTCCGTAGCCGTACGGATTGTCGACGTCGTCGAAGGCGTCGGCGAGGTATGGCCCGAAGCGCATGTCGCGCACCTCGACGTGGCGGCGCAGCCCGAGCGCGGTCACCTCCTCGTTGCGCAACGCGGGAAACAGGTGGCGCGCGCGCCACTGCACCCTGGTGTTGCTCTCGTCGAACACGCCGTACACCGCCAGGCTGCGGTTCTTGTGCGCCGCGGCACCGGCGTCGACGACGTTGAGCGTGGTGGACGCAGGCAAGACCAGCTCGCCCTCGTCGTGATAGCGCATCTGCAGCCGGACATCGCGTGGCACGATGGGGACGTGGAGCGACCACGAGCCGCAGCGCGCGTTGACACCGCAGTCCACCTCGACGTGCCCGTGCACCGGCGTGATCTGCGGCAGCGGCGTGAACGGGACCACCTCGTCATCGGTGCGGTAGCCAAGCTCGATCCGGGTCCGGTCGCCGATCCCCTGCTCGGCCTGCACTCGATAGAAGACGAACATGGTCTGCTCTGCTTCGAACCAGGTGACGTCGGCGAGCAGGAACGCGGCGTAGATATCGGTGATGGGCACCTTGCCGCAGGCGGGACACCCCGCACCAGCGCCGCCCCCGAGAACGATCGTGAAGACGATCGCGGCCGCGAGGCAGGGGGGCACGGCGCGCGGGTTCACCCCAAGAGCCCCTGGAAGGAGAGTCGGCCGCGCGCCGCTTGCTTCTTCATCGCCGTCGCCAGCTCGTGTTGGCCCTGGCGAACGAGCTGCAGGTGCTCGTAGCTGGCAGACGACGCGCGGCTCGCCTCGAGCGCGCTCTGCACCGACGTCGGCAGCGTGTGCGCGAAGGTCTCGGCCCACACGGGATCCTGCACCGAGAGCCAGGCCGCCAGGGCGCCCACCTCGACGTCGAGCACGATGTCGTTCTTCAGGTCGTCGCGCAGCTTGGTCAGCATGTCGCCATAGACGATGTTCTCGTACCACTGCGGCAGCGAGCCGCCGAAGCGCTGCAGCGCGCGTTGGAACAGGAGGGCGCGCGCGGCCGGGTCGATGCGAGACAGCAGCGCCGAGAGCGCGCCGGCGGCGTCGATCTCGCGCCCGCGATCGACCACGCCCCGCACGTTCTTCGCCGGAGGCGCCGGCAGCTCCGTGCCGCTCTTCGCGGCGCGCAAGACGTCGAACAGGTACGCCGTCTCCTCGCGCGAGATGCGCGTCGACGCGAGCAGCGTGTCGGCGAAGGCCACGCGCGACTCGGCCGTCATGATCTGCACCGCGCCGCGCTGGGCGTCGAGCGGCACCATGGCGAGCATGAGGGCGCCATAGTGTGGTCCGAGCGCCTCGGTGAGGCGAAGGATGCCTTGGGAGCCGAACTCTTCCACCAGCGATCGATAGATCTGCACGTCGTCTTGCGACAGCAACAGCGACGACACCGCGTGGTGGTTGAGGCGGCGGAAGAACTCCGAGGGCGGCGGCAGCTCCGCCTCCTCGACGTTCTTCAGGTGCTCGGCGAACTCCATCTTCTTCATGGCGAGCTCGGCGTCGCCGGAGATGGCCTGCGAGACCTTGTCGCCGAACACGAACACCGCTTTGGCCAGGAGATCGAACTCACCGGCGCGCAGCCACTCGCGAAACAGCGGTAGCACGGTGCCGTCGTGGGGGTCGGCGTTGGTGATGCGCTCGGTCCAGAGCCGCTCCTGCTCCTTCACGAAGGCCGCGTCGGCGGCGGCGTCGGCGGCGGACTTGGCGTTCTCGGCGGCGAGGGCAGCGTCGGCGGCGGCGGCGCCATTGCCGTTCGTGCCGGCGCTACCGGCGGCGCCCGCGCTGCCGTCGGCGAGCTGTGCCGCCACGAGCTTCTCTTCCACCGACTCCTTGCCGAGGCGACGTCCGCCCCAGATGAGCACCAGCGCGGCCAAGGTGGCCAAGACGACGGCGATCATCCACGCGAAGTGCGGCAAGAGCTGGCTCCAGAGCTCGCGCACGGCGACGTCGAAGGTCCACGGCGCCGGCGGCTCGGGCTTCTTGTCGGCGTCATCGGTGGTGTCGGGTGGCGGCGGCGGCGGCGGCTTGTCCGGCGGCGACTCGCGCAGGGTGGCGGGGACGGGCTCGAGCTGCTCGGGGACCACGCTGACCTTGAGCCACGCCTTGGACAAGCGCTGCGCGAGGCGCCGCTGCAGGGCGCGCACGTCCTTGTCGCCCACGCTCTTCTCGAACGCGAACTGGCACACGGCCTCCGTCAGATACTCCTGCGGCGGCACCGAGCCCGGGCCTGCCTCCGACGTCGTCGACGCGAGCCCCGGCAGCGAGGCGGTGCGTGGCTGATCGACGGCGACGTGGTCGATGTAGGCGCAACCCTTGGAGACGCACTTCTCCGGGGCGCAGTCGGCGATGAGCGCGCTGTCGAACTCGCGGGCGAGCGCGCGCACCTCGAGCTGCACGGCGGGCGGGATGTGGCTCGCCGGCACCACAGGGCCGGTTTGGGCGCGCGCCAACGGGGCGACGCTGAGCACGGTGGCGACGAGGCACGCAGCGCGCAGCCCTTGGGCCACGGGGGCGTGGGTGCGGTGGTGCTGGTGGGGAGGAACGGTGCGCATCAGTACACCCTCACGACGACGCGCCGGAGTCGCGCGTCACGCTCCACGGAAGAAAGGCCTGCGAGCTCCGACTCGGGCAGCGGCTTGGTGTCGGCGTAGGCCTCGACGCGCATGCGGCGCGGCTCGACGCCGAGGCTCTCGAGGTGCCCGCGCACGACGATGGCGCGTTCGCTGGCGAGCTGCCAGTTGGTCGCGAACGGTCCGCCGGGCATGATCTGCGTCGCATCAGTGTGCCCCTCGACGGCGAAGGTGTACTTGCTCGAGTAGGGCACCAGCGTCTGCAGCATGCCGTTCAACGCCGGCTCGAACTCGGTGCGGATCTCTGCCTTGCCGAGATCGAAGACCACACCCGAGTTGAGCGAGAGCTCGAGGCCGTCGTCTTGGAGCTTGGTCGCGACCAGCTCCTGTAAGCGCTGCGCCTGGATCTTGGCGTCGATCTCCTTCTTGATCGACTCGAGCGACGCCTGCTGCTCCACGCCCGACATGGCCTTGGTGATCTGCTGCATGCGCGACTTGGACAGGTTCGCCGCCGTGACCAGCACGACGAAGAACAACAGCAGGTTGGTGATGAGGTCGGCGTAGCTCATCAACCAGCTCTCTTCGTGGCCGCTCTTGCGTCGCTGCACGGTGGCTCACCGTTCCTTCAGCGAGAGCAGCTCGAACACCGTCTTCTCGCAGCGCTCGAGCAGGCCCAAGCGGTCGTCGAGCAGGCCGTTCAAATAGTGACCGAGCGGCCCCGCCAGGCCGGTGCCGAAGGCGACGCCGTACAAGGTCGCCAACAGCGCCATCGACATGGAGGCACCGATGTTCATGTTCTCGCTCGACATGTTGCGAAACACCGAGACCATGCCCGTGATGGTGCCGACCATGCCGAAGGCCGGCCCGAGCTTCGAGAGCATCTCCCAGTTCAGGATGGCCGGCTGCCAGTGCTCGATCTCCGCGTGGCGCAGCTCGAGGAACACCTTCTGGATGCGGGCCGGTGACGCGCGCGTCAAGAGCAGCTCCATCATGGTCTTGACGAGCGCGGCGCCGCTGCCCTCGGAGATCTCGACGGCGGCGCTGCGCTTGCCCTCGGTCCAAAGGGTCGCCAGCTTCTCGCGCGCCTGATCGTAGCGGTGCGTGTCCTGCTTGAAGCGGCGCAGGCCGGGCACGCATTCGCGCAGCGCCGCCAAGGTGCGCAGCGCCGACGACCCCGTCGACGACACGAGCACCGCGGAGGTGGACCCGAGGAAGACCACGACGAGCGCGTGGACGTCGAGGGCGCTGATGCCTGCCTCGGTGCGGTCCGCGAAACCGAACCACACGACGAACACCAAGAGCGCAATGCCGACGAGTTGCATGTCACTTCTCCGACTTCCGAAGCTCCTCGAGCTTCTTTCTCACGGCGGGGTCGCTCTCGATCCCCTCGACGTACTCGTAGATCTCGATGGCCTTCGCGCGCTCACCCATCATCAAGAGCAGCGAGGCCTTGGCGCGCAAGAACTCGGGGTGCGAGGGGTAGCGGGCCAGCACCGTCTCGACCCACTCGAGCGCCAGCGCATAGTTGCCGCCCTCGGTGGCCTGCCGCACCAGCGCGCGCGCGCGCACGATGCTGACCTCGGGCGCGTCCTCGTTGATGTTGAGGCCGCGCGCGCGGTAGGCCTCGACCAGCGACTTGTCGGCCACCGTGGGCGGCGGCGGCACCACGCGCGAGGCCGGGATGGTCTTGAGCTCGCTCGAGCCGGGCGCGTGCTCGATGACGATGCGTTGCCCCGACGACACCATGGGGATGTCTACTTCGGTGATGAGGTTGCCGTCGTTCCAGCGCACCTTCATCACCGTGGTGGAGCCGAAGGCGAAGGGCCGCGTCAGCGTGCCCTCCTCCTTGAGCGCTTCGTTGCGCGGCTGCTCGGGGTCGACGAGATAGTAGGTGTAGGTCCGCGATGCGCAGCCGCCGCCGAGGGCGCCAACGAGGGCGCCGACCAGGGTGCCGAGGACGAGAGCGCCGCGCGCGCGTGCCGCGGTGGAGGCGTGCTTCATGGGATCACCGGGAGCATCGAGATGTTCATGAGCGAGATGCCGATGCCGAAGCGCCCGTTCGTCGAGGCGGAGCCGACGATGGCGTAGTTGGTGTCGAAGATGGGCAGGCGCACGACCAGCGCGGCAGTGGCCAGGGGATCGATCAGGTCGACCTGCTGCTGCGTCAACTGCTCCACCAGCGCCGTCGGCATCGAGATCAAGATCTGGCCGCCGATGGCGATGTTCAACGCCTCGGGGATGATGCGGTAGTAGCAGCCGCCGATGCCGAGCAGCGGATCGAACAGGCTCATGCTGACGCCAGAGAGGTTGCGGTTGTCGTCGCCCCACTGGTCCGTGTAGTCCATCGACAGGTGTTGCCCGGGGTACACCACGGCGTCGACGAACACGTGGGTGATGCTGTCGCCACGGGCGCGCCGTTCGAGCTCGCGCGTGGCGCGCACGTTGAGCTCGGTGCGCCGCTGCTCCGCCAGCGCTGGGTCGAAGTTGTCGGCGTAGACGACGCGGCTCGTGCGCAGATCGACGATGCGCAACGACACGCCGCGGGCGGTCTCGTTGAGCCAGATGCCGGTCTTGGCCGGTGGCGCGTCGCCGCGCGCGCCGTCGTCGATGGTGACCACGTCGGCGACGGCGACCACGCCGAGGTTCTCGATGATCTGGCCGCCCTCGACCCGCAGCTGCGGCGCCATGCAGGCCTCGCACACGCGCAACGACGCCGCGCCGAACACGCGCGACAGCGCCGCGATGGCGGCCGTGGGGTACCACGGGCGGCTCTCCTCGTAGGCCGGCTCCGTGCTCACGACGACGATGGGCGCCAGTTGATCGCGCGAGAACACGCCGTCTTGCTCGCGCAAGGCCAGCGACTCCTCCATGCGCTCGAGGGCTTGCTCCGTGGCGGAGCGCTGGGCGAGCGCCGCCGGCGCAACCAGCGCGCAGGCGAAGGTCACCAGGGCGGCGTTCGAGGGGCGTCTAAAAGACAAAGGCCACCTCCGCGCCGACAGACTGGATGCGGAAGAGCGTGAGGTCGACGAAGGTCCCCACGCCGGTGGCGTCCGCGAGGGTGGGCGCCACCTCGGCATAGGCGCCGAGCGAGATGCGGTTCTTCACGCGCAAGAGCACCCCGACCTGACCGGCACCCCAGATCGCGCTCGCGTCGGTGGAGCCGGTGACCGCGAGCAACAGGTCGGCGACGGTGGGGACGGTGTTCTTGAACACCAGCGCGCCCGGCCCCTGCAAATAGGTGATGTTGGCGCCGACGAAGGCGTACAGGTCGGGGTTGGTCAGCGACGCGGCGTTGCCCGACAAGAGCCTGGCCACGCGCGCCTGCACCATGCCGCCCGTCTGCAACACCGGCACCCAGGTGGCGCCCACGCTGAGCCCCGCCGTCCAAGCGCGCGCCTGGGTCAGCGCCACCTCGCCACCGACCATGAGCCACACCTGCGGCACCGTGCCCACGTTGGCGTTGAGGCCGTCGTCGTTGTTGGGCGACGCGAAGGTGCGGACGCCGATGGAGAAGGGCACCAGCACCGCGCCACGGCCGAGCAGGGTGTCGACGTACTCGGCGTGGGCCTGCTCGGCGGTCTTCAAGGGCTCGCCGGTGCGCAACAGCGCCGAGGTGGTGGTGTTCGACGAGACCGTGTGCGCGTACAGCACCGGGAGCTGCGGCTCGAGCGAGGTGATGCGCGCGCGCAACACCAGCGCCGAGCCCTCGATCTCGAAGTCGAGGAAGATGGCCCGCGTGGAGCCGGACTCGACGCCGGCCTTGGCCAGCGCCTCGGGCGCGTCGATGCCTCGGGCGACGATGGTGCCCTTCTGACCGGAGTGCACGATGAGCGCCGAGCACTGGGGGCAATGGGTGAGCTTGACGTGCCCGTCGGGGTTCTTCACCACCAGCTCGGCGAAGTGGTTCTCGATGAGCGCCTCGAGCGAGGTGCCGAAGCCCAGCGGCACCGTCACGCCGCCGAGGATGACCGGGGTGTCGTTGGCGAACACCGGGTGCGCGTTCCACGAGGCCACCAGCTCGTCGAGCAGGTCGAAGGCGCGCAGTTGGATCTGCGAGGCCGCCTCGGCGCGCAAGCGGCTCAGCTCCTCCTGCTGCTCGTCACTCAGCGCCGGCAGCGCGGGACCGCCGGCCGCCGTCGCCGGCGCGGCGACGAGGGCGGCGCCGAGCGACAAGGTGATGAGCGACGAGGTGACGAGCGCAGTGCGTCTCATCGCAGCCACCGCCAGGTGCCGCGGCGGCACACACCCGCGTGCAGCGCCGACTCGCGGTTGTCGACGAGGGCGATGCCGAGGAAGGCGTCGTGCTCGCCGAGCGAACCCTCGGCGGCGAAGCGTGTGCAAGCGATCCGCATCGCCGAGCTCACGTCCATGCCGCGCAGCACCTGGAGATCGCCGGCGGCGAGCAGCGGGACGGCACCCGACACCCGCAGCCCGCGCTGCGCCAGCTCGGCGCGCGCGGCGTTGGCGATGCGGCTCTGCATGCCGACCTCGGGGTAGAACGCGTCGACGCTCCACACGGTGTCGTCGTCGCCCATGGCCAGCGCCGGTTGCACCAGCGCCGCGATCGACGCCGACAGATCGTCGAGGATCAGCTCGTCGCGCGCCCCATGCTCACCCCACGGGACCAGGCGCCGGCGGCACACGAGGGCGTCGTACTGCAAGAAGGTCTCCACGCGCGGCGCCACCTCTGGCACCCGCGCCGGGTGCAGCACGTGTGCCTGCGCTTGCGGCACCCGATCGCAGTCGAGCTGGCGCAGCGCGCTGCGCCCCTTCCAGGCCTCGATGGAGGGATCGGCGCCCGCGTAGGGCAGGGTGAGCACCACCAGGAGCACGCCGAAGATCTCGATCATGACGACGTCACCCTCCGCCCGCTGCCGGCGGCTCGATGACCGGCGGTAGGGGTGCGAGGTCGAAGGGATCGATGGGCGCGGGCCCCGCGGGCGTGGGTGGCGCTGGCGCGGGGGGCGCAGGAGCAGGGGGTGGCGCCGGCGTGGCGCCCGTGGACGGCGGCGCCGCCGTGGGCGGGGGCGGCGTTGCCACGGGCTGCGACGCCGAGCCGAGCAGCCGCGCGCGCACCAGGCCGTTGAACGCAGCTTGCGAGAGCTGCCCATAGAAGTCGCGTGAGTAGTCGCGCTGCGCGCCGTCGCCGGTGAGGGCGTCTTGCTTCGGACGGGCGAGCCAGTCGAGCAAGGCGTTGACCGACCAGATGCCGCAGCCCGTGTAGCTGATGAAGCGCGACTTGAGCGTCTGCGTACCGAGCACGGCGCCGTCGCCATCGCGGACGCTGATCTCTTGCACGTAGCTCTGCTCCTCGACCATGGGCACCATGGTGTAGGTGATGCACGAGAGGAAGGTCATGATGCCGGGGCTGTCGTTGGTGAGCTGGCGCGAGCTCAGGTCGACGACGAGATCGGGCTTGCCGGTGGAGAAGCTGACGACCTGGTCCTCGGCGTCTGGCGGCACCGTGGTTTCGACCTCCGCGCCCTGGTTGGTGAACAGCGTCGCGACGCGGCGGCAGAGGTCGGCGGCGTCCCCGGTGCTGAAGCTCTTGTTGGGGATGCAGCGGACGAAGATACGCGCGTCCTTGAAATTCGGCAGGCGCGGGTCGACCACCACGGGGCGCTGCAGGCCGCCGAGCGGCTGGTAGATCGTGACGCAGCCCGCGCCGGCGATCATCACCACGGCGACGAGGGCAGAGCTGACGCAGAGGCGCTGAACGTCGGGGGTCATGCGCGTGGCGCTTGATAGCACGGGCCGGGCCATGCTGCTGGCGCGCAGGGTTGGCGGTGGAGCGCGCGATCCGTGCAGATTTCTGTGTGGCAGCCACACCGATCGCGACATGGCCGTCAGAATTGCGTGGCACCGGCAGCGGCACCCGCGTGCGGCAGCGGGCGCCCGCCTGCACGCGCGCCTTGCGCGCGCTGGGGACCATTCCGCATACTGCGGCGCATGTCCGCCTTCGATCGACGAAGCCTGCTGCTCGGTGGCGCTACCCTGCTCGGCGGAGGTGCGCTCATCTCCGCGTGTCCCAAGGAACCAGAGCAGGGCACGTCGACGGACGCGGGCGCCGGCGACGCCGACGGCGAGGGGCAGATGGGGCTCGACGACGTGCTGCCCACGCTGGTGGCCATCTGCGAGCGCCTGCTGCCCTCGGATGAGAGCGGCCCGGGCGCAAAAGAGGCCGGCATCGACAGCTATCTGCGCAAGGCGCTGGCCGACCCACGCATGAAGGCCATCAAGTCGATGACGCAGCGGGGCGCGGTGTGGGTGGCGCGCGCGGCCAAGGCAGAGCATGGCAAATGGTTCGTCGAGCTCGACGACGCCACCAAGGACGCGATCATCACGCGCCTGGTCAAGGGTGAGGTCAAGCCGAAGGGCTTCACGCCGGTCGCCTTCGTGCGCATCCTGCTGGCGCTCACGCTCGAGGCCTTCTTGGGCGATCCGCGCCACGGCGGCAACAAAGACCAGGTGGGCTGGACGTTCATCGGCGGCATCAACTGGGCCGGACGCCAAGGGGGCAGCACACCATGAGCGCCTGGGACGTCGTCGTCATCGGCTCGGGCGCGGGTGGCGCGCCGGTGGCGGCGCGCTTGGCCGCCGCGGGCATGAGCGTGCTGCTGCTCGAGCGCGGCAAGCGTTTCACCAAAGCGCAGTTCGAGGACCGCGACGAGATCGAGTGGTGCCGCCGCGACCGCTTCGTTCCCTCGATCCTCACGGACCCGCACACGCGGCGCGCCGACGCATCGGCCAAGGCGAACCCCACCACCGACGGCTGGATCTCGTCGATCCTCGGCGGCGGCACCATCCACATGAGCGGCTTCTTCCTGCGCGCGCAGGAGGTCGACGCCAAGCTGGGCACGCGCCTGCGGGAGCAGGGCACCACCGACCACAGCGCCATCGACTGGGCCGTGCCCTACGCCGACATCGCCAAGTACTACGACACCGTCGAGGCCGACGTGGGCGTGTCGGGTGTGGCGGGCGGCAAGCTCGCGCCCCTGGCCGAGCACCCCATGGCCACGCGCGCCGAGGCCACGGCCAAGAAGCTCGGCTTGCCCATCGAGCGCACGCCGCGCGCCATCCTCACCGAGGCCCGCCCCGACGAGGATCGCCAGGCCTGCGCCTATCGCCTGGTGTGCGCCTCCTACGGCTGCCCCAACGACGCGCGCGGCAGCACGCTGGTAACCTACCTGCGCCGCGGCGAGAAGACCGGCAAGCTGACGGTGTGGACCGAGGCGCTGGTCACCAAGATCGAGAAGGCCGCGCCCGATCGTGTCTCGGGCGTGCGCGTCAAGCGCCTCGACAAGGGCGGCGCCGAGGAGACGGTCACTGCCGGCACCGTCGTGCTCGCCGGCGGCGCCATCGAGAGCGCGCGCTTGCTCCTGTTGTCGGGCGAGGGCTTCAACCCTGGCAGCAACGTGGGCAAGAACCTGTGGTTCTCCCTCTACGTCGACGTCAACGGCTGGTTCCCCAAGGCCACCACACCGGAGGTGATGACGGGCAGCCCCTTCATCCACCGCTCGCTCATGGTGGGCGGCAAGCTCAAGCCCGACGAGCAGAAGGCGCTGGGGCTCGACCGCGCCGGCATGCTCGACCTGCTGTGGCAGCACGATAACCCCATCCATCGCGCCGAGCGCTTGGCCATCGAGGGCGGCGGCACGCTGTGGGGGCGCGCGCTGAAAGACCGCATCAAGGAGCAGTTCACCGAAGGGCGCACCATGCTGTGCGAGGGCTTCGGCGAGTCGATCCCGCACGCCGGCGCCTACGTCGACCTCGACCCCACCACCAAGGATCAGCACGGCCTGCCGGTGGCGCGCCTCACCTACGCGCACCACCCGCGCGATCGAAAGGTCGCCGAGCACCTGGGCAAGACGGGCCTGGCCATCTTGAAGGACCTGGGCGCCGAGAAGGCCTTCATCCGGGTGGGCATCGGCGAGACCCTCATCTTGCAGGGCGGCACCACGCGCTTTGGCAACGAGGCAAAGGACAGCGTCAGCTCGCCCGAGGGCACGCTGCACGGCATGAAGAACCTCTATCTCACCGACGGGGGCGTGCTGCCCTCGAGCATGACGGCGCCCGGGACCTTGACCATCGTGGCCAACGCGCTGCGCGTGGCGGAGGGGATCCTCAGGCGCGCGGGGGCCTCACCGGTGCCGTGAGGGTTGCGTGTGGCGTTGGGTGACCGGGGGAGCTCGACGTGTGGCGGCGCTCCGGCGCGGGCAAACCGGCTTGCAGCTGGCTCGGCCGCCGACCTTCGTTGCTGCGCCGAAGAAGCGGCGCTGTGGACGCGTGGCAGTGTGAACACGCATCCGGGGGGATCACAAGCGCTTCTCTCGTGCCTTCGTTGCCGTCGTCGTGGCCCTCCTCGGGCACGCCGCGTGCTGGGGGGGGGGTCGACGTTGGTAGCACCGCGCGAGCTCACAAGGCCGCAACGGCCGCGCTCGCCGCTGACGCCGACACGTACCTGAAGACGGGCACGCCGAACCAGGCGCAGGGCTCGTCGGCCATCGTGCGCGTACAGGACAGCGGCAACAACCGCGCGTTCGTACGCTTCGACGATGGGCAGATCGCCGCGGCCGTAGGCACCGAGACCCTGGTGTCCGCAACGGTGGAGCTGAGCGTCGTCGACAATGGCAACAACTGGGGCAGCGTGGGCCGCACGCTGGATCTGCACCGCGTCACCACGGCGTGGACCGAGGCGGGCGCGACCTGGAATTGCGCGATCGACGCGAACCCGAGCAACAGCAGCGCCGACTGCTCGGGCAGTACCGCGTGGACCATGGGCGGCGGCAACGAGACGCTCCGGCCCTGGGAGCTCCTACCCTCCGACAGTGCGCTCATGGTCAATGGCCTCGGCGGCGTGGTCCGCTTCGACGTCACCAGCGACGTGGCCTCGTTGCTCGCCGGCACCAGCGCGAACAACGGCTTCGCGATCAAGAAGTCTGCCGAGGGCGCGCCGGGCCGCGTGGACTTCGGGTCACGCGAGGGCCCCCACGGACCCGTGCTCGTGATCGAGACCAGCACGATCCCGCCGCCGCCACCGCCCCCGCCGGGCAGCGTCGCGCTCGTGGTGGAGGCCGACACCTTTCTGCGCGCGGGTGCACCCAACCGCAACCAGGGCTCGCTCTCGACGCTGCGCCTGCGAGCGCTCGGCGACAACCGCGCGCTCATGCGCTTCTCGAGCACCGAGATCGCTAGCGCGGTGGGCGGCGGCACCTTGGTGTCGGCGGCGCTCGAGTTGTTCGTGGTGCAGAACGGCGACAACTGGGGGCCGGGCGGGCGCACCGTGGACCTGCACCGAATGACGACCGCGTGGAGCGAAGCCAGCGCCACGTGGAGCTGTGCGGCGGACGCCAACCCGCAGAACCATGTCGCGGACTGTACCGGCGTTGACTCGTGGGAGATGGGCTCGCCAACAACCCCGCCCTACGCATCCCCGGCGAGCGCGTCGGTCCTGGTCACGAATGGGCTGGCTGGCACGGTGTCGCTCGACGTCACCGGCGACGTGGCGGCGATGCTCTCGGGTGCAGCGTCAAACGATGGCTGGATGCTGCGCAAGACGGACGAGGACGCGCCGGGGCGGGTGGAATTTGCCTCGCGCGAAACCAACGCACCGCCGCGGCTGGTGCTCGTGATTGTGGGTGGTGAAGGCGAAGGCGAGGGTGAAGGCGAGGGTGAAGGCGAGGGTGAAGGCGAGGGTGAAGGCGAGGGCGAAGGCGAGGGTGAAGGCGAGGGCGAGGGCGAGGGCGAGCCAGACGGAGACGGCGATGGCGTTGCCGACACTGTCGACAACTGCCCCACCGAGCCGAACCCGCGGCAAGAAGACGCAGACAGTGATGGCGCCGGGGACGTCTGCGATCCCTGCCCCTACGACCTCGACAACGACGTCGACCTCGACGGGTTGTGTGCGCCCGCCGACAACTGCCCCGAGCAGGCGAATCCCGGACAGGAAGATGCCGACGCCGACGGCATTGGCGACGCCTGCGACCGGTGCGCTGACGCTGGCGCCGACGGCGACGGCGACCAGGCCTGCGACGGCGTGGACAACTGCCCGTCGGTGGCAAACGAGGACCAAGGGGACGGCGATCAGGACGGCGCGGGCGACGCCTGCGACGAGTGCCCGGCCGACGCAGGCAACTACGTCGACGGCGACGGGCTGTGCGCGCCACTCGATGTCTGCCCCTTCGCCTACGACCCCGACCAGGCCGACGAGGATGGCGACGGAGTGGGAGACGCCTGCGATCCGTGCCCGGGCGACCCTTCCAACGATCCCGACGCAGATCGCCGCTGCAACACCGAGGACAACTGCCCCGCGCACGAAAACTTCGAGCAGCGCGACCTTGATGAGGACGGTCTCGGTGACGTGTGCGATCCCGACGCCGACGCCGACGGCGACCTCGACGACGTCGACTGTCACGACCTCGACCCGACCGTCGGCCCATCGTCCGTAGAGCTGCCAGAGAACGGCATCGATGACGACTGCGACGGCGAGGATCTGGTCACCGCCACCTTGCCGCCGGACCCAGCGCTCATCGCACCACCCAATGACCCGACCGTGCCGACCGACATCTTCGAGTCGACGCGCTTCCTGTTCGAGGCCGAGCCGTCCGTGCAACACGGCGTGGCCCCAGGCGCCATCGACGCGCTGCGCGCCGCCGTGCTGCGCGGGTCGGTGCGCATGCGCGGCGGGGCTGCCTTGTCGAACGTGGTGGTGTCGGTGCTCGAGCACCCGGAGTACGGTGCCACCAAGACACGGGCGGATGGCTCCTGGGACCTGGCAGCGAACGGCGGCGGCAGCCTGACGCTGCGCTTCACGCGCGCGGGCTTCCTCGAAGCGCAGCGGACGGTGGAGGTGTCGCCGCGGGACTGGACGCTGGTGCCCGAGCTCGCGCTGGTGCCGCTCGGCGACGCCACGACGGTCTTGTCGGGCGCGCCCACCACGCAAGTCGCGCGCGGCGCGGTGGAGAGCGATGCCGACGGGAGCCGGCAGGCCACCTTGATCGTGAAGCCCGGCACCGTGCTCACCGGCCTGCGCCCGGGGGACAAGCCGGTGGCCTTGCCCTCGTCGTCGATGCGCATCACGGAGTACACAGTTGGCGAGGACGGGCCGCGCGCCATGCCGGCCCCGCTGCCGGCCACCAGCGCGTACACCTATGCGCTCGAGATCGCGATCGACGAGGCCACCGCGGCGGGTGCGGACCGGGTGGTGCTGAGCGAGCCCGCGGCGCTGTACCTCGAGAACTTCCTTGGAGCGCCGGTGGGCGACGCGGTGCCGCTTGGCTATTACGACCGGCGCCGCGCCGCGTGGCTGGAAGAACGAGACGGGTTGGTGGTGGCGGTGGTGGGGGAGAGCGCGGGGCTCGCCGAGCTCGATGTCGATGGCGACGGGTTGGCGGAGAGCGCGGGCGAGCTTGCGGAGCTCGGGATCGACGAGGCGGAGCGGGCGGTGATCACGGGGCTGTACGCGCCTGGCCAGGAGCTTTGGCGCTTGAGCCTCAATCACCTGAGTCCGCACGATCCCAACTGGGCTCCGTTGCCCCCTCCGCCAACGCCACCGCAGGCAGGAAGCCACGAGGGCCCCCGGCGCCGAGAGCGGAGCTGCCAGGATCGCGGGCGCTCCGTCGTCGACATTGGAAACCGCGCGCTTCAGGAAGATGCCGCGGTGCTCGGCACGCCGCATCGGCTCACCTACCGCAGCGATCGGATGAAAACCCCCGAGAGCTACTCGATCGAGGTCCCGCTGATGCCGGTGGCGGATTGGGAATCCCAGTTCCTCATCGCGATCGACCTGGTCTTCCGGGTGGCCGGCCGTACCTTCACGGAGACCGACATCACGCCGGCCCTTGGACTGAGGCGCACATTGGTGTGGGACGGACTCGACGCCTACGGCCGGCCGGTTCAGGGAACGCAGCGCGCGGTTGTAAGCGCCCACTACTACTACGACGTCGCCTACCTCCAGAGCAGCCGCTCGAGACCGTGGTCATTTGGCAACTTCGGGACGCCTGCGAGCAATTGGCGCAGCACGCGCATCTACCTCGAACGGAGCTCGAGATCCGTGCACGAGCTTGGCACCTGGCAGGCCCGTCGCGCGGGCCTGGGCGGGATGACCGTCGACGTCGAGCATTACTACGACGCCGACGATCGGACCTTGTTCCGTGGGGACGGCCGCACCGAGGGCAGCGACCTGTCGCTCTCGAGCCGGCTCGAGGTCATCGCTGGGGGCGCCGGCATGTGCGCCGACGCCAGTGCACCCTGCGGTGACGGTGGCAACTCCACTTCGGCGCTGCTGCCAAACAGGCTCCGGGTAGCGGCGCTCGCCGATGGCAGCGTGCTCGTGACCGGTGCGGTGGAGGGCGTTGGCGACACAGGTGGCGGGCGCATCCGTCGGGTGACGCGCGCGAGCACCATCGAGGCGTTTGCTGGTACGGGGCCGGGCAACAGCGGCGACGGCGGCCCCGCGCTTGCCGCCAAGCTGTGCGCCGAGCAGCTCGCCGTGGGCCCCGACGACGCGGTGTACCTGGCGCAGCGCTGCGCCGACGAGACCTTCACGTCCATCCGCAGGGTCGACCGGCTGGGCATCATCACGACCATCGCGGGCCTCGGCACCGACCCGGAGTGCGCCACGGGTGGAGGCCAGACGTTCATGGCGGCGCATGGCGCTGGAGCCATGCTGGCAGCTGCGACCGGCGCTCCTGGCGAGGCCTGCTGCGATGGCGGCGAGGCGCTCGACGCGACCTTTGATCGCGTGCGCTCGCTGTCGGTCGGGCGCGACGGCAGCGTGTACGTCGTGGAGCGCGCGCGGGTGCGCCGCATCAGCACGGGCGGACACGTGTTTCGCTTCGCGGGTGTGGAGGCGCCCTACGGGACCGCTGCAACCCCACTCATCGAGGGGCTCTTTGCCCCGGATCTCGTCCTGCAGGAGCCGACCGCTGCGCTGGCGCTCGGCGACGGGCTCGTGGTGATTGCGTCGACGAACCCGGCGCTGCCCGACGGCAGCACGCTCTTCGTGGTCGACGCGGACGGCACCATCACGCTGCGCGGGCAAGCGCGACTCGCGACCGCGCTGGCGCCGGGCGACGATGGCGCGGTGCTGGTCGCTTCCGTGGGTGCGATCGAGAGCATGGCGCTCGACGGCACGCTCACACCGATCGCTGGTGGTGGCACCGAGCAACGAAACGGCGGCTTCGCCACGGCGCAAGGCCTCACGGTTGCTAGCCTGACGACGCGGCCCGACGGCACGCCCATCATCGGCGGCGAGTGGTGGGACCCCGCCATCCCGGTGGTGTTCGCGCTCGAGCGCGCCTTCCCGAGCGTCAGCCTCGCCGACGTGGTGCTGCCCGCCAAGGACGGCGCCACGGCGTATATCTTCGACGGCCGCGGTCGCCACCTGCGCACGGTCGACGTGCGCACGGGCAACGCCCTGTTCACCTTTGGCCGCGACGGCAACGGGTTGCTCACCAGCGTGACAGACCAAGACGGGCTCGTCACCCTGTTCGAGCGCGCCGCTGGCGGTGAGCTGGCTGGTGTGGTTGGCCCCTACGGCGACCGCACCCTCATCGAGGTCGATGCGGCGGGCCTGATCAGCCAGATCGAAGACCCCGCGGGACAGACCATGTCCTTCGCGTACGACGAGCAGGGGCTCCTCGAGGAGTTGATCGACTTGCGCGGCAACCCGCACCTGTTCGAGTACGCGCCGAGCGGCAAGCTACTGCGCGACACGGACCCCGCTGGTGGCTTCCTCGAGTTGGCGAGCCCTTCGCGGGACGTCGTCACCACCACGAGCGCGGAGGGACGTACCCAGCAGCACTCCGACACGCAGCCGGCCGGAGACCAGGCGCTGCGCGCGGTCACCCATGGCAACGGGCTCACCTCGACCGAAGCAAGCTCCACCGACGGCGAGCGAGTGCTGACTCGGCCCGACGGTACCACCACAGTGAGCCGCCTCGTCTCCGATCCGAGCTTTGGCACCGCTGCAGCGTACCCGGCGCAGGTGACCACGACGCTGCCGAGCGGGCTATCCCGCGTGGCCACCGAGGTGCGCAGCCGCACCCTGTCGCCGGCGCTCAGCACCCTCTCTGAGACGCGCACCCTTGGCGTCAACGGGCGGCTCACCGTCCTCGCGTATGACGGCAGCACCAGGACCACCACCACGACGACGCCAGAGGGGCGCGTAAGCGTGCGCGTCGACGACGCCAAGGGTCGGCCGCTGTCCCTCGCGCCGCCGGGCGTGCTGCCCCTCGCGCTCGCCTATGACGCGCAGGGGCGCATCGAGACCGTCACGCAAGGCGTGCGCACCACGACCATGAGCTACGGCAGCGACGGTCGCCTCGTGAGTCTCGTCGATCCGCTTGGCCGCGAGACCGGCCTGACGCGAGACGCGGTAGGCCGGGTGCTTGGCGTACAGCGGCCCGACGACGAGGTCCTGTCGCTTGCTTACGACGCCAAGGGAAACGTCACCAGCGTCACCCCACCGGGACGCCCGGCGCACCAGCTCGACTACACGCCCGTCGACCTGCTCGCCGCGTACACCGCGCCGGCCGTCGGCTCGACGGCGCGCACGACCGAGTGGAGCTACGACCTCGACCGGAAGCTCCTGGCGCTCGAGCGACCCTCCGGGGCCGTCATCGAGCACGGCTACGATGCCGCCGGTCGACTCGAACACGTGTGGGCGCCCGGCGACACGCGCACCCGCGCCTACGACGCCTCGACCGGACGGCTCGCGAGCATCAGCGGCCCGGGCAGCCAGAGCCTCGCGTTCGAGTATGATGGACCGCTGATGACGTCGACGACCTTCGCCGGGCCGGTCTTTGGGAGCATCACCCGCAGCTACGACGCGGACTTCCGGGTCGCGCTCGAGGAAGTCAACGGGGCCAGCGCGGCGGCCTTCGAATACGACGCCGACTCCCTGCTCTCGTCGGCCGGCGCGCTCACGCTCACGCGCGACGCCACGAGCGGGTTCGTCATCGCCACCACCGCGGGCGTGGTGACCAGCGCGCTTGGCTACGACGCCTATGGGGCGCTCGCGTCGACCGACGTCCCCGGTGGCTTGGGCTGGTCGTTGGTGCGCGATGAGCTCGGCCGCATCGTCGAGAAGCACGAAGGCGCGAGCACCACGAGCTACGGGTATGACCTGGCGGGGCGTCTGACCAGCGTCGATGTTGACGGTGCGGTCACGAGCTTCAGCTACGACGCCAACGGCAACCGGCTCTCGGCCGGCGCTGTGTCGTGCAGCTACGACGATCAGGACCGGCTGATCGCGTGCGGCGGTGTCGACTACGCGTTCACCGACGACGGCGCGCTCTCATCGCGCACCGACACGACGAGCGGCGCAACCACCAGCTACGAGCACAGCCCCCTCGGCGAGCTTACGCGCGTGGTGCTGCCCGATGGCACCGAGGTGCGCTACCTGCTCGACGGGCTCGGGCGGCGCGTCGGCAAGCTCATCGATGGCGTGCTGGTCGCGCAGTGGCTGTGGAGCGACTCCTTGCGAATCGCGGCCGAGCTCGACGGGGCAGGGAACCTGGTCGCGCGCTTCGTGTATGCGACGCGCGTGAACGTGCCTGACCTCGTGATCACAGGCGGCGCGACCTATCGCGTGATCCATGACCAAATTGGCAGCCCGCTCTACGTCTTGGACACCAGCACGGGCGCCGTGGTGCAGGAGCGGCGCTTCGATGCCTGGGGCAACACGCTGGTCGACACGAACCCTGGGTTCATCTCCTTCGGGTTCGCCGGCGGGCTCGAGGACCTCGACACCGGGCTCGTTCGCTTTGGGGCGCGGGACTACGACCCGGAGCTTGGGAGGTGGGCGTCAAAGGACCCCATTGGCTTCGGGGGCGGGGATCCAAACCTATACGGGTATGTGTTGGGGGACCCGGTCAACGGATTTGATCCCGCCGGTACGGCTAGCGCCCTCGAGCTAGGCACGCTGGTAGTGGGGCTCGGGCTCGTCGCAGCAGTCGCAGCGCAGATGTACGCCAACTATTGCCTGAACAACCCAAGCGCGTGCACACCCAACCTCCCGACGCCGGACCTCGCCCAGGAACTCGAGATCGTGCGCACGATTGTCGGAGCGTTGATTGCCGAGAAGTTGAAGGAGGAGATCTCGGAGATCTGCATCGAGTCAGTACCTGACAGCCCGCCGCCACCAGGCGAGGGAAAGAAGCCGCCGGGGAATATGCGTGAGTTCTGCGGCGGCGCAGCGGCAAGCGTGTTCGCGACGTGCCGCAGTACCGGCGGGAGCTTCCTTGTTTGCACAGCGAAGGCAACAGCATTCGCCGTCGCTTGCCTCGCATCGGCGATGACGGGCGGCTGACGTGCTCATCGGGCGCTCAGTCGAGCGGAGCCTCAAGCTCCCTAGCGAGGCGCATTGGGTACTCGACGGGTGGCGTGGGCCGCTTGCCCTCACGGCTGATGAGCTTGTCCACGTAGCCACAAGCCTGTGGTTCGTTCCGACTGTTGGCGCCATTCCGACCGTGGTTTGGGCCATGCCGACGCGGAAGGCGATTTCGATTGCCCACGGTGACGTGCCACAGGGCGGCGCTGTTACAAGCAGGATCAAGCTCGGGGAGATTGTGGATCTTCGCGTTCGCTGGACGGGACGCGTGGACGTCGGGACGAGCAGCGGGTACGTTCACCGCTTTTGGCTGTGGCCTTGGCAGGCAGCTGCGCTCAAGCGTCTCGTTCAGCGTCACCAGGCTGTTCAGTAGGTGATGGGATCGAACCGCTCGCGCGTGTTGGCGGCGCCTGGTGCTCCGCCGCCCCCCGCGAATGCGCGCACAGCCGCAAGCCCCTCCGCTGCGCTGCGGGGACACGTTCTGCCGCTGCGCGTGTCGGCCGTGCGGAGCATTCGCGTGGGGCGGCTCCGCACCGCAGGAGGCCCCACCCGCCCCGGGGCGGCGGCCGCAGGAGCACACGCCGCGCACGGGGCCGCAGGGTGCGCGTCACGGCCCGTGCAGCGCACGACCGCGCACCTGCACGCGAGCAGCACGGCCCGCGCCGCGCCGCCCGGGAACGTGGAGCTCACGCAACCCCGCGCGGTCGAGGGGTGCGCCGGGTAGCGACGGGCCTGCGGCCGGCCCGCTCCCCGCAGGCGCCGTCGAGCGCGCCGGCCAGCTGGCCGGCCCCGCGCTCGCCGGCGGTGCCGATGCGCACCGAGGGGGCGTCGCCGGCGCCGACAGCGGGCGCGTAGCGCTCGCGGCGCCGGTGACGGCCCCGGTGAGCGCAAGCCCGCGCGCACAGCGCGGGCCTCGGCCCTTGGCGCACCAGCCGCACGCGCGGCGCGGCGCGACGCGTGCTGCTCTCGTCGAGGTGCGCGGCCATCAGGTGCACGCGGCGTGACGCGCTCGATCGTGCACCTGCGGCGCCGCCGGGGCGGGTGGGTACCTCCTGCGGTGCGGCCCTCTCTCGACGCGGAGAAGACGTAACGCCAGCGTTACGTCTAGCTCGACGAGGGCAGCCCGCCGGCGCGGAGCGTGCTGCTCGCGTGCAGTGACGTGGACATGCGGTGCACGCTCCGTGACGTCGGGCCGTGTACGATAAGTCGACTTATCGGACACGCCGAGGAGAGCGGCTCCGCGGGTCGCGTGGAGTCCTGCGGGGCCGCCCTTGCGGTGGTGGTGTTGGGGGAGGCGGCGCAGTCCTGCGTGGACGCGAGCGCGTGGATCTCACGGCTGCGGGATCAGGCTCTGCTCTCTGCGAGCACGGCGTCGATCATGCGCGCGACGAGCTGCTGCTTGGCGCGCGGTAGCT
>JADZDP010000226.1 GCA_020850995.1 Deltaproteobacteria bacterium | reverse complement strand
GCTGGCGCTCGGCGCCCACAGCATCAGCGCCGAGGTCGTCGATCTCGACGGCAACACCGACAGCGCCAGCGTGAGCTTCACGCTCGTCGACAACTGCCCGAGCGACGCCACCAAGGGCTCCCCCGGCGTGTGCGGCTGCGGTACGGCCGACGCCGACAGCGATGACGACGGTCTCGAGGACTGCCTGGAGGCGTGCGACGACGATCCGCTCAAGCTCGAGGAGGGCGCGTGCGGCTGCGGCGTGCCCGACACCGACAGCGACGGCGACGACCTCGAGGACTGCCTGGATGGCTGCCCCGACGACGGCGCCAAGGCCGCTCCCGGCGACTGCGGCTGCGGCGCCCTGGACATCGACGACGACGGCGACGGCGTGGCGGCCTGCCTCGACGAGTGCGAGGGCGACGCCGACAAGAGCGAGCCCGGCGTGTGCGGCTGTGGCGAGCCCGACGACGATCTCGACGGCGACCTGACGCTCGACTGCGAAGACGGCTGCCCGGCCGACGAGGACAAGACCGAGGCCGGCCGGTGCGGCTGCGGCGTCGCCGACGACGACAGCGACGACGACGGCGTGCTCGACTGCCACGAGGAGTGCGACAGCGACGACGATAAGACCGCGCCGGGCGCCTGTGGCTGCGGCACCCCCGATACCGACGCCGACCGCGACGGGACCGCCGCCTGCCTCGACGCCTGCGACAGCGACAGCGCCAAGATCGCGCCAGGCGTGTGCGGCTGTGGCGTGGCCGACAATGACAGTGACGCCGACGGCAGCGCCGATTGTGATGACGAGTGCCCCGCCGACGCGCGCAAGAGCGCGCCAGGCGAATGCGGCTGCGGCCTGGCCGACCACGACAGCGACGACGACGGCACGGCCGACTGCCACGACGCTTGCCCGAGCGACGGCGCCAAGACCGCCGCAGGCACGTGCGGCTGCGGTCGCGCCGACGACGACGCCAACGCCAACGGCGTGATGGACTGTGTCGATGAGGACACCGATCCCGACGCAGGTCCCGACCCCGTGGTGCCTCCCACCGGCTGCTCCTGCGCGGGCGGCGACGCGGCAGTCGGCGATGGCCTCTTGGCCGTTGGCGCCGTTGGCCTGGCGCTCGGCGCGCGCCGACGGCGGCGCGCCCGCGACGCCGCTGCGCACGCCTGAGCGGGCGAGCTGCCGCGCGCACGGTCGTTCAGCCCTGTGCTGGATTGCCTTTGCCCCCCAGGCCCGCGCTAGCGTGCCGCTGAGAGGGTTCTCATGGAAACGGTCCCGATCTCATCCGGCGATGGCCACCAATTCGTGTGGCTCGGCTCAGGCGATCCCCAAGTAGAAAAGGGCATCGCCTCGAACCAGTACGCCATCATCGACAGCGGCGAGGCGCTGCTGCTCGATCCCGGCGGCTACCACACCTTCGCGCGCGTGTTCGCCAACGTCACCAAGCTGGTGAAGCCCGAGAAGATCACGCGGGCGCTCTTGTCGCACCAGGATCCCGACGTGGCCGCCAGTATCGTCTCGTGGCTCGAGATCCAGCCGAACATGGAGATCTACCTCTCGACTCTGTGGGATCGCTTCCTGCCCCACTTCGCGCTCCCCGGCGATGCACCCACGGTGCTGCTCCCGGACGAGGGCAAGACCATCGCGCTGCCCTCGGGCGCGCGCGTGCGCTTCATCCCCGCGCACGGCCTGCACTCGCCGGGCAACTTCGTCGCCTACGACGAGAAGACGCGCATCTTGTTCTCTGGTGACCTGGGCGCGGCGATGGTGCCGGCCGGCGAGTGGAAGCTCTTCGTCGAGGACTTCACCAAGCACACGGTGTACATGGACGGCTTCCACCGCCGCTTCCTCGCCTCCACCAAGGCCATCCACGCGTTCCTCAAGCGCATCGAGGGCCTGCCCATCGACATGATCTGCCCGCAGCACGGCTCCATCTTCCGCGGTGGGGACGTGCAGCGCTTCCTCGCCTGGCTCTCGAAGCTCGAGGTGGGCTTCGACTTCCGGTCGTGGGGAGACGCGGGCTGACGTGACCGTGGTGGGGCGATCTGATGCCTGGGACGAGGTGTTGGGGGCGCACCTCAGCTTCGCGGCGCGCGTCTACTCGCCCGAGGAGCTGCAGCGCGTGGCCAACGAATGCGGGCTCGAGCTGCGCTTGGATGGCAGCAACTCCGCCGGCTCCTACGACGACGTCGCGCGCTACCTCGCCGCGGTGCGCGCCGTGCTCGGCGAGACCGCCTTCGTCAGCGCCAAGCTGACGGCGATGAACAAGGCGCGCATGCTGGGCTTGCGGCCGCCGCAGGCGCGCTGGTTCACCTGACGGCCACCGCAAACAGGGACGACAGCGATACCGCCGACCCGCTGTGTTGCTCATGAACGTCGAGCGCTCCCTCAGGGGTTGCCCTCGACCAGATCCAGCAGCACCGGGCCCACCACGCTGGTGCCTGCGTCGTCCTTCGCCTCGAGCGGGAAGGTCCACACCCAAGGGCTGGTCACCGGATCGTCCTCGGGCTGGAAGCGAATGCCCAACGTCCAGGTGAGCTCGTCGACCACGGCGGTGGCCTGGTCGATCCAGTTGTGGTGGCTGTTCTCGTAGTCGAACAGCGCAGTATCGTTGAGGCAACGCGTGGTGCCCTCGCGCGTGATGGCGAAGGCCGCCAGCGAATAGATCGCCGACATGCCGGCGCCCTGTGCCTCCCAGTGGCGCACGATCAGCACCGCCAGGCCTTCGCTCTCCTTGTCGAACACCAGGAAGTTGTCGGGCACCTCGAGGTCGGCATGCAGGCCGCAGGCGTAGACGTCGTCGGCCGTGGGCGGCGGCGGGTCCGGTGGAGCGCAGGCCACAACGGCACCGGCGACGACGAGGGCCATGGACAACGACGATCGAACAGAGAGGGCATGCATGACGGGGCTCCGCGCTGGGCAATGCACGGCGCGTGCCCTCCGCGCACGTGGCGCGCAGAACAACGCGCAGCCACTGCTCCACGTCGCAGGCGGGCGGCCCACGATGAGACGCGGTGCTCGCCGCGAGATCGAGCGCGCACCGCGAGCTGCAGGCAGCAGCGCGTGGAGCGGCGACGCACCCACGCCGGCGAAGGCAATCAGGGCAAGTGGCCGCCGCCGAGCGGGGGCACGTCCAGGCCGTGCGACGAGGACACGCCGACGATGTCGTGCATCACCAGCGGCACGCAGCTCGGCACGCCGTCGGCGCAGGGCCGGCACGCGTCGTCGCTGAGGCGGGCCACCACGTCGCAGGGCTCCTCGCCGTCGGTGAACGCGACCTCGCGCAGATCGAGCTCGGCCACCAAGCGACCGTCCTCCAGACGAGCGGCGTCCAGGCCGAGCACCAGGTCGGCGCCGCGCAGCGTGGCCGCGCCTGTGCCGAGCGCGAGCTCGAGGTCGGTGCGGGGCAGGAACAGGTACGGGTTGCCCTCGAGCGGGACCTTGGCGATGGCCATGGGCCGCGACATGTCTTGGCGCACGCTGCCGTCGTCGGCGACGAAGGCGGGGGCCAAGAGCACGGTGGCCTGACCTTCCTCCACGTGCGCGAAGGTGACGAGGAAGGCCGGCGCCAAGTGGAAGCGCAAGAGCACCTCGGCCAGCGGGTCGTTGGGGCTCGGCGCCTCCAGGTGCGCGGCGCGCAGATCGACCTCGAAGGGCGCGCCGCCCACCAAAGCGCCCACGTCCACCAGCGGGTGCGCCAGCGCGCCCACGCCGAACCAGCCTTCGTGCACATCGCCGCAGGCGGTGGCACGCCACTCGACGCGGCTATCGACGGGGTAGAGCGCGTGCGGCACGAACACGGCGCTGGTGGCGCCCAGCAGCACTTCGCCCTTGACCGGCGCGCCGTCGGCCCTCACCTCGATGTCGATGGCGTCGATGGCGCCTGCCCACTGCAGCTCCACGGGGGTGGCGCGATGCACCGGGCTCGCGCCGACCACGGGCGAGGCCTGCACGCCGTCGAAGCGGCAAGCCGCGGCGGGCGGCTCGCCGTCGATGGGGGCGATGGGGTCTGGTCCGCCGCAGGCGGCGAGGGCCAGGGGGAGCGCGAGGAGTGAAGCGTTGGGAGTTCGCATGGCGGCCTCCGACCGGGGTAGGGCAAGGTGCGCACCAGCGTTTCAGCTCGTTCGGACGCGCCAGGTGCCGGCCATGGTGTGCGCTATCCACCAGGGGATCGTGCGGCCACACAGCGCGCGACGCCCGGCACCCGATGCGCGCCGCCACCGACCCATCGACCCCCTCCGGGTGCGGAGCTCGACGCGTATCGGTCGATCGCCGGAGCGGTCCGGCTGCCACGGCCGTGAAGGAGCAGCACCCGCGCTTCGCGAGCAGCTCCGGCTGCACCAACCTTCGCGACCCCGCCGTGAGGCCCGCCGCGACGACGTCAACGGAGGCGGCTTATCGCCGCCATCACCGCAAATGATGAACCACAACCGGGGATGTGCCCGAAGCTCATACACGGAGGGTACGTCCATGCAAGTCAACCAACGCGCTCAGCTCACTCGCTCCATCACCGCCGCCGACGCTGCCGGCGCCACCGCGCCCTCGACCGTGCTGCGCTTCCCCGAGGGCTTCGACGCGCCGCCCACGGTGCGCGCCGGGGAGACCGTGCGCTTCGACATCCCCAAGAGCGAGATCCTGCCCCACGTCGCCGGGCCCGCCTATCACGGCCGCGAGACTTGGATGGGGCGCCTGATGGTGCAGGTGAACGGCGGCGAGCCACAGCCCTACGTGTTCGCCCAAAGCAAGATGGGCGAGACCGGCGCGTACCTGGGCCACGAGGTGCGCCCCGTCGACGTCGCCATCCCCGCCGACGCCAGCTCGGTGGCGGTGTGGATCGAGACCCGCGGCATCGAAGGCGAGCGCTTCGTCTCGAACAACGGCGCCAACTTCCCGATCCCCGTGGCGGGCGCGGCGGCCAGCGCGCCGTCCGCCGGTGGTGTCGAAGAGCGATCGGCGTTCAGCACCGGCTCGACGCCGCAGGCGCCCGACGCCGGCGCGGGCACCGTCGATGCTCGCCAAGGCGGCATCCACCTGGAGGGCGGCGGCAAGAGCTCGCTCTACGCCCTGCGCCTCGGCGTCCACGCCGCGAAGGTGGGCGCGAGCGCCATCGCGCGCGCCGCGGCGCCGCAGCTCGCCGCCAACGCCACCGCGGCCATGGATCGCTTCCTCGCCAACTGGAACACCGAGGGGCGCTTCATCCCCGAGAACGTCGACGGTAACGGTGCGGTCAAAGACACCAAGCTCTCGACGCTCACGCAGTCGCGCCACCTCTACGGCCTGGTGCACGCGGCGCAGAACACGGGCGACCCAGCCTACCTGCAGCGGGCGCGCGAGCTTGGCGACACCATCCTCAAGCACTTCGTGGGGCGCGAGGTCGACGGCAAGCGGGTGCCGCCCTTCTTCCACGAGCAGGTGGAGATGCAGGGCGCCAGCGCCGTGAGCCAGGCGAGCTCGGCGGGCGGCAACAACCTCACGGTCAACCAGCAGGCCTATGGCCTCTCGGGCTTGGTGGCGCTCTACGGGGCCACCAAAGACCCGGCGCTGCTCAAGGACATCCGCGCGCTGCACAACGCCTTCGTCGAGCGCTTCCACGACGCGCGCACCGGCGGCTTCTTCGATCACGCGCACGCCGACGGCAGCGGCAACGACGGGCTCAAGAGCTACAACTCCACGGTCTACGTCGCCATGAGCTACCTGGCCGACCTGGCCGCCGTCGACCAGGGACCGGGCGCGCCCGACTACCGTGGACAGCTGCGCGAGCTCGCCGACCTGGTGGTGGAGAAGTTCCCCGACCCGAAGACCGGCTTCATCGTGGAGAACTTCGACGCCGACTGGCGCCCGGCCTGGCGCGAGTGGCAGGTGCAGCAGGCGCCCGGCGCCGAGGGCACGCCGCAGACCTTCAGCATCGGTATCGTCGGCCACAACACACAGGCGGCGTGGTTCCTCTTGCGGCAATTCGAGGAGAGCGGCGACGCGAAGTACCGCGACACGGCGGTGACCTTGATGAACAACATGCTGGCCAAGGGCTACGACGCCGAGCAAGGCGGCTTCTACAACGCAGCCAAGCGCGAAGAGACGCGCCCCGGCGAGCGCTGGATGTGGGGCACCAACAAGTCTTGGTGGCAACAGGCTGAGGGCATGCAGGCGCTCCTGCTCGCCGACAAGCTCGGGGTGCTCGATCGCATCGGCGCCGACGGCGTGAGCGGGCGACAGGCGCTCGAGGACACGCTGGGCTTCTGGTCGAGCTTCAGCCGGCCCGGCGGCGGCGAGTACGCCGAGGTGGCGCGCGACGGCACGCCGGTGCCCGGGGACCTCGGCGGCTTCGGCAAGGCGACCTACCACGTGTCGCAGCTCGCCGAGGTGGCGCGCGACGCGGCGGGGGGCTGAGCTCGTCGACGACGACGCGGGCACCACCAGACCCGCGATCCGGTGCCCGCGCGCAGACGCATCTGCTATGCGACGGTGATGCCAGCGTGGCTCGTCGCGGTGCGCGACCGCCTCTTCGCGATCTTCGACCCCGCGCGCTTGACCGCGGCGCCAGAGCTGCGCTTCCTCGGGCGCACGCTGTTCCTGGCCGCGCTGGTTGGCGTGGCGGCGGGGATCGTGGGCGTGGGCTTCGTGGCCGTGCTCGATTGGACCGACCGCGCGCTGCTCCAACACATCGTGGTGCTCGAGCTCGGCGGCGGCGAGCGGGGCGCCGTGCCGGTGACGGCGAGCGGCGTTCCGTACCTGCTCCTGTTCGTGCCCGCGCTCGGCGCCTTGGCCGCCGGCGCGCTGTTGCGCTTCGCGCCCGAGGCCGCCGGCGGCGGCGTCGACGCCACCTTGCATGCGTACCACGACGAGCACGCGCACCTGCGGCGGCGCGTCGCCGGCATCAAGCTCGTCGCTAGCGTGCTCACCCTTGGCAGCGGCGGCTCCGGCGGGCGCGAGGGACCCACCATGCAGATCGGCGCGGCCATCGGCGCCGGTCTGGCGCGCCTGCTCGACCTCGATGAGCGCGAGCGGCGGCTGCTGTACATCGCCGGCGTCGCCGCGGGCATGGCCGCCGTGTTCCGCACGCCGCTCGGGGCCGCGCTCTTCGCCGTCGAGGTGCTCTACCGCGATGGCTTCGAGTCAGACGCGCTCGTGCCTTCGGTGCTCGCCAGCGTGTTCGGCTACTCCGTCGCGGTGCTGGTGTTCGGCCAGCACGCGATCTTCAGCTTCCCGCGCGGCCTCGGCTTTCACCCCTATCACCTGCCCCTCTACCTCGCGCTCGGCATCGTGGCCGCCGGCGTCGGCGACCTGCTGATTGGCGGCCTGCGCACGGCGCGCGCGCGCTTCGCGAGGCTGCCCGTGCCCTTCTGGCTGCAGCCGGCGCTCGGCGGGCTCGGCTTCGGCCTGTGCGCCGCAGTGGCCACCTTCGTAGGTGCGCGCCTCTGGTTCGGCGAGCCACGCAGCCTCGGTCTCGTGGGCAGCGGCTACGGCATGGTGCAGGCAGTGTTCGATCACGCCCCTTGGCTCCCGGTGGGGCTCGGTGGCGCCGGACTGCTGCTCGCGCTCGCGCTGCTGAAGGTCGCGTGCACCTCGCTGACCGTGGGGAGCGGCGGCAGCGCGGGCGACTTCGCGCCGGCGCTGGTGGTGGGCGCGCTCGCCGGTGGCGCCTTCGGTCACCTGACCGCGTGGTTGTTCCCCAGCGCAGGCATCGACCCCACCGCCTTCGCGTTGGTCGGCATGGCCTCGTTGTTCGGCGGCGCCGCGCACGTACCGCTCGCGAGCCTGATCCTCGCGTGCGAGATGGCGGGATCCTATTCGCTGTTGGTGCCCTCGATGCTCGCCATCGGCGTGACGTCGCTGCTGCTGCGGCGACGCGGCCTGTACGACTCGCCGCGGCGCGAAGCGCCAATGCGCGCGCGCCTGCCCACCATTACCGGGGCGATCCCAGCGCCGCGCCTCGACGACGCACCGGGGCGGTGAGGGAGCGAGGAGCGGGTGTGCGGGGGGTCGCAGCCGGCGTTCCGCTCGGCGGCGTGAGCTGGTCGATGCAAGGATCGGTGCGGCTGCTACGCGGGCAGCGCGGATTTGCGCGCGCGCTTCTTGGGCGCGGCGGCTTTCGGCGGATCGCCCGAGGGCGGGTCGGCCGCGCCAGCGGCAAGCACGCGCTCCTTCTCCTCGAGCACGGCGATGTCCGCCGCCGGCGGTGAGGCGACAGAGCGCAGACGCTGGGTGTCGTCGGCGCGGAAGACGCGCAGACCGCCATGGGAGAACAGCACGCGCGTGGCGAATGCCCCCATGGCGATCACGCGCCCCAGGCCGTGCTCGGGGTGCGCCTCGTGAACGACGAAGGAGCCCATCACAATTGCTTTGGTCATCTTCATCTCCTCACGATCAGCGCCCCCGGCACGTCACCGGGACGGTTCGGGTGCTACCAGCGACCGCCGCGGCCACCGCCGTCGCGGCCACCGCCGTCGCGGCCACCACGGAAGCCACCACGACCACCACCACCCTCGCGGGGCTTGGCGATGTTCACGGTGATGGTGCGACCCTCGACCATCTGGCCATCGAGGCCGCTGATGGCGGCTTGGGCGGCGGCATCGGTGCCCATCTCGACGAAACCGAAGCCGCGCGAGCGGCCCGTCTCGCGATCGGTGACAACCGATGCGCTGCCCACGGCGCCGAAGGGCGCGAACATCTGCGCAAGCGCGTCGTCCGTGGTGTTGAAGGAGAGATTACCAACGTAGAGCTTGTTCTCGGCCATGTGCGGATTGCTTTCCAATGAGCACGCTGCACGGGGGAGCCACCAACCATTGGCGGCGAACCGTTCAACGCTCCCTCGACCTGGGGTCGGGGGATTCTTCTTGTCTGGGGAGAGGTGCGTGCGAGCGAAGCGCCTGGGCGCGAGCGAGCAGACAGATCGGACCAGAGCTGGGCCCACCATACGCCTCGAACCACCAAAGGCAAGGCCCCTCCGAGCGCGCGCGACCCCGTGACCGCAGGCACCATGGCGCAGGGCGAGGCGTGTCGCCCTCTTGCCCGCTGCGTCAATCGCAGCACAGTGGTCGAACCCGCAATGCCCTCGCGCCTGTGCACCAGCCTCATCGCCCTCGTCGCGCTCAGCTCGTGCGAGCTGGTTCGCGACGCGGATCCCTGCGCGGCTGGTGCGTGCGAGCCCGAGCATCGGCGGCGTCCGGGTGAGGGTGAGGGCGAGGGTGAGGGCGAAGGTGAAGGTGAGGGCGAAGGCGAAGGTGAGGGCGAGGGTGTTGGCCCTGGAGAAGGTGAAGGTGAAGGCGAAGGCGCGGGCGAAGGCGAAGGTGAGGGCGAGGTCGACGAATGCGACCCCGGCAGCGACCCGTCCACCTGCGACGGCGACGACATCCTCTTCTGCGGGCGAGCCACGCCGCAGTCGGGCTACTCGATGCTGCGCGAGGATTGTGTGACCGAGCACGCTGGCCACACCGGCGAGCCCTACAACAACTCGAGCCTCACCTGCGTGGAGCCAGCGGCCCAGGGCACGGTGCCGCCGGCCATCCGCGCGCAATGCTGGGGCGAGGGCGATGGCGCCGCGTGCATGGCCGGCACCGACGTCATCGCCCGCGGGCCAAGCGCGTGGTTCGTGGGCTGCGCGCCGGGCTACGCCTGCACCTTCGACGGGTACTCCGAGCAGTGCGCGCCCGCGCCGTCCTCGTGCAGCGAGGTCGGCATGGCGTGCGACGGCGATCGCCTCACGATCTGCGCCATCGGCAACTCGAGCTTCCTCCTCCTCGATCCGGCCATCGTCGATTGCGCCGGGCTCGGCGGCGCCTGCGTGGAGTCTGGCGACTTCCGTGGCTGCGTCGGGGGCGCGGGTGCCTTGTGCTCGCCGAGAAATTACCTGGCCGTGTGCCAAAGCGGCCTCGAGTGCGTTGCCGACTCCTCGGGCTTCGGCACATGCACGCCGTGAGCAGATCGCGGCGAGCGCATCACCGCGGCGGCCTCGCAGGTGCGCCGGCGAGCCGCGCGCACGCGGGACGGCCCGAGTCATTACGACCGGCGCACCGCGCGCCCGACTACGAGGGGGTTGGCGCACCGCGCAGGTCGCGGAACGCGGCGCGAATCACCTCGAATCGACGGGGCAAGACGCGCCCGCGCCGCTGCACCGCGTAGACGGGATCGACGATCTCCTTCGCCAGCGGTAGCGCGCGAATGGCGTCCTGGTGAGGGAATGCGCGCACCGCGACCTCGGGGAGCGCGGTGAAACCGAAGCCCAGCGCCACGGGCTCGAGGATGCGCATGATTTGATTGTTGAACGCGCGCAGCGGCAGCTGCTCCATGCCCGTGAAGCCCGGGTAGCTCGCGCGCAGCAAGCGCGTCGCGTGGTGTGCGCCGTCGGGGTGACCCACGAAGCCGAGCCGCACGAGGTCGTCGAGCCCGCGCACCTCGGCGTCGCGGGGCACCACCAGCAGGAGCCGCTCGTGATCGATGATCTCCCAGGCGAGCTCGGGCCGGCTCGGCTCGACCGTGACGAAGCCGACGTCGATGGTGTCGTCGAGCACGGCCGTGATGGTGTCGGGGTTCGGGCGGTACACGTAGTGGATCACCAGGCCGCGGTGCTGGCGGTTGAGCTCGAGGAGAAAGGAGTACATGCGCGTGCCGAACGCGCCTGGGCTCGCGAAGCGACACAGGCCCGCATGCGGATCGTCGGCGGCGACCAGCTCCTTGAGGTTGCGCTCTTCGTCGAGGAGGTGCGCGCCGTGCTCCACCAGGCGCCGTCCTGCCTCGGTGAGCTGGAAGCTCGCGGCCTCGCGATCGACCAGCGCCACGCCGAAGTGCTCCTCGAGCTTGGCGACGTGCTGCGACACGCCCGGCTGCGTCATGTGCAGCACCTTGGCGGTCTTGGTGAAGCTCTGCTCGCGCGCGAGAGTGACGAAGGTGGTGAGGAACGCGAGGTTCATGAAGTCGCTCGATGCTCCGATGCGTGTCGATCGGCGGCGACCGTCCCGTGATCCAACGCGAGGTCTAGCGCAAGACCGCTCGCGCCGCGGCGCCACGCGCCCGTGGGTGCTCGGCGCCACCGCCGCGACGGTTCTCGCACGATCGTTCGTACCTGACATCGCGCGTGTGACGCACGCGAGCGAGGGAAGGTGGCCCGGCAGGCGCACCTGCGCTAGCGTGCGCGCCGTGCGTTTCTGGTTTTTCAGCATCGCCTGCCTGCTCCTCGCTCACACGTCCCGCGCCGCCGACGTCGACGACGGCACGGTGAACACCTTGAGCCGGCTCCTGACCACGGCCATGGCCGACAAGGGCGTCTTCCAGGTGACCAGCTCGCAAGAGCTGAAGTCGGTCATCGAGCTCGAGGGCGAGAAGCAGGCCCTGGGCTGCGAAGCCAACGCGAGCAGTTGCCTGGCCGAGGTTGCCAGCGCCATGGGCGCGCGCTTCGTGGTGTTCGGCCAGGTCGGCGCCATCGACAACCAGCTCATCATGACGCTACAGCTGTTCGACTCGAACGCCAGCGCCAACGTGGGGCGCCTGGTGGTGCAGCGCGCGAGCGCGAGCGAGCTCATCGAGGCGCTGCCGGCAACGGTCGATCAGCTCATCAAGGAGGGCGGCCTGCTGACGCCGCCCGCGCAGGGCAAGCACCACGTGCTCGTGCTCGACCTCGTGCGCGAGCCCTCGAGCGGCAGCGCACCGGTGGAGCCCAACGGCGCGCTCTTGTGGAGCGGTGGCGCCAGTGCCGCGCTGGGCGGCGCGCTCGCGGTGGGCGCCGGCGCGTTCTATGGGCTGGCCTTGCTGTCGCAACAAACTGCCGTCGAGGACCCCGTGCAAGCCACCGCGGCGGCCAAGCTCGACGAGCGCGACGGCAACGCGGGCCTCTCGGGCGTGCTGCTCATCGGCGGCGGCGTCTTGGTGCTGGTGGGCGGGGCGCTGGCGGGGAGCGCCTACCTGGTGGGTGGACCGTGAAACACGCGCTCGTGCTGGTGGCGCTCGCCGCGCTGACCAGCTGCTTCGCCGATCGCGCCGAGCTGCTCGCGGGCAAGGCCTGCGACGCCGAGGGCAGCTGCGCCAGCGGCTACACCTGCGTCGACGGCCTGTGCTTGCTCGACGACGACGTGCCGCAGACCTTCGACGCCGGGCCCTCGTGCGACGACGGCGAGGCGCGCTGCTTTGGCGACGTGCCCCAGACCTGCGACCTCGGCGTGTTCGTCGACGGCAACGCCTGCCCCTTCGTGTGCGTCGACGGCGCCTGCGCCGGGAGCTGCAGGCCCGGCGATGCCTCCTGTGTGGGTCGCGAGCGCGTGGTGTGCAACGAGGACGGCGAGTATCCAGCCAGCGGCGCGCTCTGTGACTTCACGTGCAGCAACGGCGTCTGCGAGGGCGCCTGCGTACCCGACGCGCAGCGCTGCAATGGCCTGGTACCCGAGTCCTGCGATAGCGGCGGCATCTGGGTGCCCGGTACCGCGTGCCCCTACGTGTGCGTCGACGGCGCCTGCGCCGGCAGTTGCCGTCCTGGCGACGCCACCTGCAACGCTCGTGAGCGGCTGGTGTGCGGTGACGACGGCGAGTTCCCGGCCAGCGGCACGCTCTGCGATTTCACGTGCACCAACGGGGTCTGCGAGGGCGCGTGCGTGCCCGACACGCAGCGCTGCAACGGCTTGGTGCCCGAGACCTGCGACGCCAGCGGCCTGTGGGTCCCTGCCACCACCTGCTCCGGCTACTGCATCGAGGGCGCGTGCGTCGCCTGCGAGCCAAGCACCAAGCGCTGCGCGGGCGACGAGCTGCAGACCTGCTCGGCCGAGGGGGCGTGGGATGGCGCGATCCAGACCTGCGAGTTCCTCTGCAACGGCGTGACTCTCCAATGCGATGGCAACTGCGAGCCAGGGCACCAAGCGTGCGTCGGCGCGGTGCTCGAGACCTGCCCTGCGGGCTTCTTGCAGCAGACCACCTGCGACTACGTGTGCAACGCCACCAGCTTCGAGTGCGACGGCACCTGTACGCCGAGCGACGTGGGCTGCAACGGCGACACGCCCACCCTGTGCAGCGGCGCGGGCGCGTTCGAGGATCAAACGCCGTGCGGCGGCGGCACGCCCTTCTGCGACGACGGCGGCTGCGTGGCGCCGGTGATCGAGGGCTACGCCACGCCCTTCACCGTGCGCTCGGCAGACTCGAGCGCGAGCTTCGTGGTGGCGCGGCGCGTGCCGCTCACCACCGGCACCCGGGCCGTCAAGCTCGGCATCTACGTGCGCTCGAGCCCCGGCGCCGAAGCCGTGCTCGGCCTCTACGCCGACGGCGGCGGCTTCCCCGGCAACCGCTTGGCGCTCACCGCGCCCACCGTGATGGTGAGCGGCTCACAAGAGCTGCCCTTGCTGAGCGAGGTCGCCATCAGCGGCGCCGAGGTGTGGGTGGCCGTGACCTTCAGCGGCACCACGGGCATTGGGT
>JADZDP010000225.1 GCA_020850995.1 Deltaproteobacteria bacterium | reverse complement strand
AGGGCCCTCGAAAGGACAAGTTGACCGCCCTCGCGCCCGAGTCATCCCGGCGCGCGGCGTTTCCGTCTCCGGTCCTCGCGTCACATCCGTCGAGGATGCTCGCTCCGGTCCTCGACGGCGCCTTGCGCGTCGGGCGCCTCGGACGCGATCATCGATCAACTTGTCCTTTCGCGGGCCCTTACTCCAGGGTGTCGACGCAGGTCCGATCATCCGAGGGCTTGCAGTTCTTGCCGAGCAAGCAGCCCCCCTGCACGCAGGTGATGACGTCGCATTCGAAGTCGAGGGTGCACGGGTGACCCGAGAGCTCGCACGCGCCGACGATCGGGTCATCGGGGTTGGTGAGGTCGGCCCCCTCGCAGCGGTCCCGCGGGCAATCGCTGTCGCGCGTGCACGAGCACACGCCGAACGACGCGCCCTCGCGTTCGCGGCACACCTGTTTGAGGCACACGCCCAGGCCCGCGCACTCTGCGTCGCCGGCGCACGCCAGGTTGGTGTCGAGCTCGCAGTTGCCCACGTCGGCGCGCGGACAGGTGGAGCCCGGGGGTCCTTCGGGGCAGTCCTCGTCGACGCCACAGGGGGCGGCCGTGCGCGAGCAGTGGCCGGCCTCGCACGCCTCCGGCAGCGCACAGGTCGGCAGCGTCGAGGCGGGCAGGATGATGACGTCTTTGCACTCGTAGCCGTTCGGGCAGGCCTGTCCGCGCGAACAGTCGACGCCGCAGTAGCCGCCGCCGTTGACGGTGTCGAGCAGGCAGTAGTTGCCGTCGGCGCCGCAGTCATCGCTCTGCACGCCGCCCGAGCATCCAAGACAGTAGGGCCCGCGCGTGTCGTTCGCGCATTCGCCCGTCGAGAGGTTGCACAGCTCGCCCGGGCGGCACAGCGCGTCGCTGGTGCACACCATCGAGCAGGTGCCAAGGCGCCCGCTGCCGGCGCCCACGCACCCTTGCCCGAGCAGGCAATCCGCCTCGTCGCGGCAACCGGTCAGGCACTGCCAGGTGAGCAGGTCGCACACCTGCTGATACGGGCAGGCAGCGTCGGTGGAGCAGCAGCGCTCGCCGCCGCAGCCCGCCAGCGCGTCGCAGTTTCCTTGACGGCAAAACAGACCCTCGCCGCAGTCGTCGTTGTCGATGCAGCCGGCCACCGGTTGGCAGCGGCCCAGGGAGTTGCATGTCTCGGTGTCACCGCAGCCGCGATCGTCGGTGCAGAGGCAACGGCCGCTCGCCAGATCGCAGCGGTGGTAGGGGTCGGTCGCGGTCTGGCACTGCAGGTCGGCGGTGCACGTGCTGGTCACGGTGGGCGGGCAGCCGATGGCGGTGAGCAGGCCGCCGGCGAGAGCGACCGCTGCAGTGACGATGCCCCTCACGGGATAGGCACCACGTCATCGAGGAAGTCGTTGCAGTTGCGGCCGTCGGCGGGCGCGCAGTTGCTGCCAATCAAGCAGCCGCCCTCGACGCACGCGATGACGTCGCACTCGAAGTCGAGGAAGCACGCGTGGCCCGAGAGCTCGCAGTGGCCGGGCACCGGCGGGCTGGCGGTGTTGTCGGCGCCCTCGCAGCTATCACGCGGGCAGTCGGAGTCGCGCGTGCAGGAGCAGAAGCCGGTGTTGTCGCCCTCGCTGCCGAGGCAGGCGATGCGGTTGCAGCTGCCCTCGGCGCAGTCAGCGTCGATCTCGCAATCGACGCTCGGATCGAGGGCGCAGCTACCGGCGCGCCCTGCCCGCTCCTTGCAGTCGCCGAAGGGCGGCCCCTGGGGGCAGTCTTCGTCGACGGTGCAGACGCCGCCGGTGCGGCTGCAGTTGCCCTGCAGCTCGCCGTCCGGGACGTCGCAGATCTCGGGGAACGCGCACACATAGGTGCTCGGGATGATGACCACGTCGCTGCACGAGTAGCCGTTCGGGCACGCCTGTTGCGCCGCGCAGTCGACGCCGCAGAACTCGCCGCCGTTGACGCTGTCGATGAGGCAGTAATTGCCGTAGCCGCCGCAGTCGTCGCTGGCCACGCCGCCCGAACATCCCTGGCAGTAGGGCCCGCGCGTGTCGTTCTCGCACACGCCCTCGCCGAGGTTGCAGATGGACCCGAGCGGGCACAGGCTGTCGTCGGTGCACTGGTTGGCGCAGGTGCCGAGCCGGCCGAAGCCCGCGCCCACGCAGCCCTCACCCTGCAAGACCAGGCAGTCGGCGTAGTCGCGGCAGCCCTCGACGCACGAGAGCGTGAGCGTGTCGCAGATCTGCCGGTAGGGGCACTGGTCGTCGAGCGTGCAGCAAAGCTGCCCCTCGGAGGGGCTGCACTCGGCGACGCTCAAGCACTGACTGGTGGTGATGTCGCAGAACAAGCCCTGACCGCCGCCGCAGTCGTCGTTCGACTGGCACCCCGCGATGGTCTGGCAGCGGCCGAGGGCGTTGCACACCTCGTTGTCGCCGCAGCCGCGGTCGTCCTTGCAGATGCAGTAGCCGGTCTCGAGGTTGCACCCGTTGAAGCCCTCGCCGGTGGCGTCGCACTGGGCGTCGGCCGTGCAGGGCCCGCTCTGCACGCAGCTGCCACCGCCGAGCAGGAAGGACGTCGCCAGCAGCAGGGCGATGGCCAGGGCGCGCATCGTCTACAGCACGTCCGCGCACAGCAGGCCGTCTTGCGGCCCGCAGGTGGTGCCGGTGACGCAGCCGCCGTCCACGCAATCGGTGCCAGCCGGGCACCCCACGTCGGGGCCACAGGCGCAGAAGCCGCTGAGCTGGTTCTCGCCGGGGGCGTCGGCGCTGCACGAGCTGCTGCTCGGGCACTGGCCGCCGCCGCGCGTGCACGACACGTCGCTGACCGACACCAGGGTGTAGCAGGAGTATCCCCTCGGGCAGGGATTGGTGGCGTCGTCGCACGAGGACGAGCCGCAGAAGAAGTCGCCGCAATAGCCGCTGCACTCGCCGGGGGTGAGGAAGCCGGCGCCCTCACAGGTGCCGAACACGCACTGGTCGTCGGTGAGGCACGGCAGCTTGACGCAGTAACCCGCGTCGCAGTCGCCGTCGTCGGTGCACGTGGTCGGGGCGATGGAGTTGTCGATCAGGCACGAACCGGTGCAGTCGCTCGCGAGCGCCGTGGGATCGCAGCGCTGACAGAGCTCCGCCGCCTCAGCGTGGGGGCGGCACACGTTGTTCTGACAGATCTCGCCGTACTCGCAGAAGCCGTTGCCGCTGCAGGCGCCCGGCGTGGGATCGCAGGTGCCGCTGATGCACGGGTCTCCCATGGGGCAGTCGCCGTCGTCGCGGCAGCCAGGCAAACACTGGCTGCCCTGGCAAAAGAACCCGAACGGGCAGTGGCTGTCCATCAGGCACGACACCTGGGCCGACAAGGTGACGCACTGACCCGAGCTGGTCGAGTACACATTGTCGTCGGTGCCGGCGCCGCTCGGGTGCGGCGAGCGCGTGTCACAGATGGCCGCGGGGTTGTCGTCGGTGCGGCAGTCGGCATCGGTGAGGCACTCGGTCTTCGGCTGGCACGAGCCCGCCAGGTTGCAGAACTCGCTCGCGTCGCAGGCGCCGTCGTCGGTGCAGCGGCAGGTGCCGTTGGCCGTGTCGCAGCGGCGGAAGTCACCGCACTCGAGGTCGCTGGTGCAACCCTGCGCCTCGACGTCGCGGGGGAGGCAGCCAGCGACCGTCGTGAGCAGCGCCGCGAGCGCCACGGGGAGGGGCAGGTTGCGTGCGCGCATGGTCACTCCCCGCACCGCGCCTTGGTGGCCAGCAGGTAGCGGATCTGCACGGTGCTCCCAGGCGCGGGCAGGAACGCGTTGTCGAAGCGAACGCTGTTGGTGCCGGGCTCGTACTGCCAGTTCTCGGTGCCGTCCTCGTTGGTGCGCGGCACCAGCGCCTCTTGGCCTGCGCCACTGCCGAGGCCCCGCGCCGTCACGCACAGGGCGCCGTCGAGCGGCCCCGACTTGTCGCCGTCGTCGTCGCAATCCATGGGGACGTCGTCGTCGGTGAGCAGCAGGGTGTCGCTGCCGGCCTCGATGGCGCACAAGGGGTGGGAGAGCGTGAACTTGCGCAAGAGGCCCGCCGCGTTGGCGCCGAGCGCGTCGAGCGCGGTGGAGTAGTCGGCGGCGCACATGTTGGCGATGACGCCGCCGGTGCGGCAGGCGAGCTCGATATAGCGCCCGCCGGTCTCCGCGAAGTCGGCGCCGGTGCCCTCGCCCTCCGCGTCGTAGCAGCCGCCCCGGTAGTTACGCAGCGCCTCCACCAGCGCAGCGGCACGCGAGTCGTCGTTGCCGACGCTCGCGTCGAAGGTGGTCTCGAGGATGGCGCACACGTCGGTGACGTCGGCGGGCGGGCTCTCGCCCGGGAAGCCGGTGATGGCGGCGATGGCCACCTTGTTCTCGTTGCCGGCGCCTTTGAGGCCCTCGAACAGGCGTTGGAAGTAGCGCACCGGCGGGCCGTCTTGCTTGGCGCCCTCCTCCTCGTCGGAGACGAAGATCACGTAGAGGGATGCGTCGGTGCGCAAGAAGCCGGCGTTCTCGGCCGGGACCGAGGCGGGATCGGGCATCGAGGTGGCGGGGTCGATCTGCCAAGCGCCCAGCGCGCGCGCCGCCTGCTCGAAGCCCTCCTCGAGCGACGAGCCGTCGATGCCGACGTTCACCAGGTTGCCGAACACGAGCTGCGCCGGGCACGACTCGAGCAGCGCGGCCTCGGCCTCGGCCGCCGACAAGCCGCTGACGTCCACGCCGGGATCGCTGCAGGGCACGGAGTTGTCGATGAAGCGGCAGCCAACGCAGCCGGCCACGTCGGTACCGTCGTAGGGGCGCAGCACGCCGAGCTCGGCGTCGTCGGAGGTGACGACGCCGATGTGGTAGTCGACCTGCGAGGTGATGAGCTGGTTGAAGAACTGATTGAAGCGCGAGGCGATCTTGAACTGCTCCGCCGCCATCGACTCGGAGTTATCGATGATCCACAGGATGTCGACCTGGGCCGCGGCCTTCTGGTCGAAGACGTCGACCTGATCGACCGCCTGCGGCACCTGGTAGACCTGCTCGGTGCAACGGCACGAGGCCAACGGGATGAGAGCGAGTAGCGCCGGTACCAACACCCGCATGAGAGCTCCTGGGTACCCCGGGTGTTTGCCGCCCCCATCGAGAGGGCACAAGGCCCGCAGATCCTCGGATTCCTGACAGTCTGACGGGAACTGGCCGGCCCCGCCGGCGCCCTCGCCGCCCACGGCCGACCCCCGGAAAGGCGTTTACTTCCCGCCGTGGATCGCTAGGTTGCCGCCGCCCTCATGAGCGACACCCCCGCGTCCGATCCCACCCCCGCCGGCGACGAGCCGATCGACCCTGACGCGGAGCGCCGCGCCATCCAGTTCGTCGGCACCTTCGACGACTTCGCGCTGCCGGAGGTGTTCAACACCGGGCTGCGCGACCTCGGCTACAAGCAGCCCACCGTGGTCCAGGCGGCGGTGTTCAAGGCCGTGCGCGAGGGCAAGGACGTGCTGGTGCAGTCGCGCACCGGCAGCGGCAAGACCACCGCCTTCGCCCTGCCCCTGCTGGTCGGCATCGACCCGGAGGCGCGGCGGCCCCAGGCCCTGGTGTTGGCGCCCACACGCGAGCTGGCGCTGCAGGTCTCGGCCGAAGCGGCTCGCCTCGGCCATCACGCCGGTATCCGCGTGGTCACGATCTACGGAGGCGCGTCCATGCGCGCGCAGATCGACGCGCTGCAAGCGGGCGCCCACTTCGTGGTCGGCACGCCAGGCCGCGTGAAAGACCTGTACCGCCAGGGCTACCTACGCTTCGAGCACATCAAGGCCGCCGTGCTCGATGAGGCCGACGAGATGCTCTCGCGCGGCTTCTGGGACGAGGTCACGAGCATCCTCGACTGCCTGCCCACGGCGCGGCAGACCGCGCTGTTCTCGGCCACCCTGCCCCCCGCCATCGAACGGGCGGCGGCCAAGTACTTGAAGGACCCCGCGCGCATCGACCTGTCGCGCGACACGGTCAACGTCTCCACCATCCGCCACGTGCTGCACCACGAGAGCGAGCGCTGGAGCAAGCCGCGCAACTTCCTCTACGTGCTCGAGTTCCACCGGCCCACGCACGCCATCGTGTTCTGCAACCGGCGCGACGAGACGGAGATGATCTGCCAGTACCTGCGCCGCTTCGGCTTCCGCGCGGAGGCCCTGAACGGCGACATGCCGCAGAAGGCGCGTGAGCGCACCCTCGAGCGGGTCAAGAGCGGCGAGCTCGACATGATGGTCGCCACCGACATCGCGGCGCGCGGCATCGACATCTCCGATCTCGGACACGTGTTCAACTACGACCTGCCCGAGCACGACGAGGTGTACGTGCACCGCGTGGGCCGCACCGGGCGCATCGGCAAGAAGGGCATCGCCGTCAGCCTGGTGCGCGGCAAGTACATGGCCCACCTGGCCGCGCTCAAGAAACAGTTCAAGGTCCCGTTCGAGGAGCTCGAGCTCCCCGACGAGAAGGAGATTCTCTGGATGCAGGCCGAACGACTCGCCGTGCAGATCCTCGAAGCCGCCGAAGGCGTCGAGATGGAGCAGTACCGCCCGGTGGCCGAGGCGATGATGGAGCGCGGCGACGTCAAGGAGATCCTGGCGTTCCTGCTGCGCACGCACTTCTCCGCCAACCGCCCGGCTCCCGCGCACGACGAGCGTGACGAGCGAGGCGATCGTGGCGAGGCGCGTGGCCCCCGTGGCGAGCGCCCCCCGCGCGATCGTGGCGAGCGCCGGCCGCGCTTCGAGCGCCCGCCCGAGGAGCGGCGCGATCAGGCCGATGCGGGGGCTGCCCCCGAGCGGGCCCAGGTCCCCGCCGGCGATGCCGCAGCTGACGCGACCGCCGACAGCGGTGCGCGCAACCTTTACGTCACCTTGGGCCGCGACGACGGTGTCGCCGACCTGACGGCGCTCATTGCCAAGCTGGCCGAGCTCTCGGGCGTCGACGCCGGGCACTTCACCGGCCACGGCGACGTGCGCGATCACTCCTCGCACATCGAGGTCGACGCCGAGGTGTCCGAGCAGGTGGTCGCGGGCGTGCACGGCAAGCCCCGCGGCGACAAGATGATCGCGCCCGACGGTGGCGGCGATCCGGTCCCCGCCACCATTCTGTGCGAACCCGCCAAAGCCGGTCCGCGCGACGGTCGCCGTGGCGGCCAGGGACACCGCCGCGGTCGCGGCCCTCGTCGTCGGTGAGCGCGGTGGCCGCTCGCAAGAACGCCAAGCGCGGCGCCACGGGTCCCCGCGCCGCACGTGCCGGAGGCAAGCGCGCCGTCGGTCCTGGCCGTCGCGCGCCCGCGCGTCGCGCGTCCATGTCGAAGGCGGCCGACCTGTCGAGAGCCGAGGTCTCGATCATGGCCCGCATGGCGGACCTCGACCCCGACACGCCGCGCTACCACGTGCTCGAGGCCGCGCTGGCCTTCAAGAGCTCGTGGATCCTGCTCGGCCAGCACCTCGCCGAGGTGCTGCGCACCGGCCTGTGGAAGGGCTGGGGCTACGCCTCGTTCGAGCGCTACGCCACCGACGAGCTCCACGTGACGCCGGCGACGGCCAAAAAGCTGGTGCGCTCGTTCCAGTGGCTCGGCGCCGAGGCCCCCGAGTACTTGCCGCCGAAACCCGGCGCCAAGGCTGCGCGCGCGGTGCCGCCTGGCGCCCTGCCCGAGCTCTCGAGCGTCAGCGTGCTGGCAGACGCGCGCCACTTTCTCGACGAGGGCTCGGTGTCGGAAGACGCCTACCTGGCGCTCAAGGAGGCGGCCTTCGACGGCGAGAAGGCGAGCGCGCTCAAGAAGGCGCTGCTCGACGCCGTCCCCGAACACCTGCGCAGCAAGCCCGCCGAGGACAAGGTGCGCTTCTTGCGGCGCGCGCTCACGGCCACGGTCAAGGTGATCGACTCGCTGCGCGAGTGGGACAGCGCGGGCGACGCCGGTGGCGACGACCTGCTGGTGCTCGCCGAGAAGCTGCGCGACGCCATCGCGGTGCGCTTGCCGCGCGAGACACCGGCGAAGCGCGAGGCCGCCGTGGGGTAGGCTGGCCTCGATGGCGACCACGCGAGGCAAGCGACCAGCGAAGGGCAAGGGCGCCACCGGCGATCGACGCGCCGGCCACGAAGCCGGGCTCGAGGACGCGCTCGCCGGCATCACGCCGCCCAACGACGAGATCGACGCGGGCTTCTTCCACCGCACGCTGGCGCGCTGGCTAGGCCTGCCCGAGGGCAAGGATGGCGGCGCCACGCCGGTCACGTGGAGCTACGACTTCTGGAAGGCCGAGATCGTCGCGCTCGGCGGTGCGCGCGGCCGTCAGCGCTTCGCCGCGCAGGTGTACCGCGGGCGCGACGCGCGCATGGAGCGCTACGAGTACTGGCTCGAGCTCGACGAGCACTGCCGCATCCGCGCCTCCGGCTGGGCCACCAGGGCGCCGGATCTGACCAACGACGTGCCGGTGGCGGCGCCGCCAGCACCGAGCGCCGCCACGCTGGCGGCGCTGTTCGCCGACGGCACCGACGACGACCAGGCTGATGGCGCCGACGGGCCGCGCCCCGCTCACCCGCGACGCTGACCTTGGCGAGCTTCATGGCGTTCGCCGGCCGTTCAGCGCCGGTCGCCGTGGCGATCGAGCAGCCTGCGCGTCGCGCGCACGTCGTCGACGATGAGCCCGTCGACGCCCAGGGTGAGCAGGCGCTCGGCGTCGGCGTCGTCCCTGACGCCCCACACGTGCACGCGCATGCCGGCGCGGTGTGCGGCGGCCACGAGCTCGGCGTCGACCAGAGAGCTCTGCGGGTGGAGCGCCTCGGGCCGCACAAAGGGCGCGGCCCAGCCCGTGCGCAGCGGCAACAGGCTGTGCTCGTGCCACAAGAGCGCCAGCGGCAACGAGGGCGCCAACGCGCGCACCTCGAGCAGCTGTGCTGGGTGGAAGCTCGAGATCAGCACCTCGACGCCGGGGAAGGCGCGCAGCACCTCCACGACGCGTCGCTCGAGGCCCAGCACGCGCGGCGTGGGGCCCTTGAGCTCGACGTTGACCACGGCGCCCGACGGCGTGGCCGCGAGCACCTCGGCGAGACGCGGCACCTTCTCGCGCCGCCAGCCGGTGAACCACGAACCGGCGTCGGCCTCGTCGAGCTCGCGGGCATCGTGGCGGATGGGCGAGCCCCGCAGGTCCGAGGTGCGGTCGAGCGTGTCGTCGTGCAGCACCACCGGGACGGCGTCGGCGCTCAGTTGTACGTCGAGCTCCACGCCGTCGCCGCCGTCGGCGTACGCAGCCGCGAAGGCACCGAGCGTGTTCTCGGGAGCGCGCGCCGACGCGCCCCGGTGCCCAAAGAGCAAGGGCTGCGCGTCGTGCCGGTACCATCGCTCCATGCGCTCGCGCGCGGGGCCACCGGCACGGGCCGCGGCCACGGACAGCGCGAGCATGAGCGGGTCGAAGGCGCGCAGCCACGGGCCCCCGAGCGCCTTGCGCACCCCCCGCGCGAGCAGGGCGCGACCGTCGGTGGCGCGATCGCCCACGCCCCGTCTCAGGCCCCGCCTCATGGCGCGTCGATGGCCAAACGCAGCGCTTGGCGCGCCTGGAAGTGGTCGTCGGAGAGCGCGTAGCCGACCAGATCGGCCAGCCGCGGGTCGCCCTCGATGGTGGCCGCCAGCTTGGCGGTCTCACCGGCGAGCGGCTTGGCGGCCTCCTTGGCCAGGATGCGCACCGCAGCGTCGAAGGCGCCCGAGAGCAGGAGCCCGGCGCGCGCCTCCGACAGGGGTGCTGCCTGCAGGTACCCGTTGAGGTCGAGAGAGCGCACGCTGGCCGCGAGCACGGCCACCGGCTCGGCCAGCGCCGCCTTGGTCTTCCTCGACAGGGCGCCGCCCACGCGCTTGGTGAGCGATTCGAGGTCTGAGGCCTCACCCACGAGGGGGAAGGTGCGCTCGACGGTGCGACCGATGGCGGTAAGCAAGCTGCCGAGCCCGCGCGCGTCGAGCCCGCGGATGAGCGTGTTGCCCACCCATAGCGCCAAGGCCTCGCGCGCCACCAGGAAGCGCTGCTCCCGCGTGGGCTGGAGCTTGGCGACGTCGACACCGACGTACAACAGCGGCGGCGCACCGTTGAACGCGCGCACCAGCGTGCGGCGCGCCTCGCTCTTCACCACGTCGAACCCGCTGACGCCGAAGGCCCGCGCCACGTCGTCGCACATGGACCGCACCGGGTCGTCGGTCTTGGGCCGCAGCACGCCCTTTTTGTCGGCGGCGTCGACGTCCGCGTCGGAGAAGGGCTTGCCGAGGTCTTGCGCCGCCACCGCGAGCACGTCGGAGATGACGTTGCGTTGGCCCGGGTGCAGCACCCAGCCGCGGAGCTGTCCCGGCGCGAGCTGCTCGTCGGTGGAGCGCTTGAGGCGCCGCTTGTTCTCGTTGAAGAATAGCTCCTCGGTCTCGTCGGCGGCGCCGATGAACGACAGGATCTCCGCTGCCACGAAGGAGCGGTCTTGGGCGCGCTGTTGCTGCCAGGCCTTGAAGAGCGCGTGCACGCTGGCGGCCCGCAGGTGCCCCATCTTGAGGATGCGGCGGTGCTCCTCGATGGCGAGCGGCGTCTGGTTCGGCGTGCGCCCGAGCAGGTCGGCGACGAAGCCGCGCGCCTCGTGATGGTCGGGCGCGATCTCGACGGCCCGGCGGGCGCTCTTGAGCGCGCCCTCGGCGTCCTTGAGGCGTTCGAGCTGCATGCGCGCGTTTCGGTAGAACAGCTCCGCCGCGCGCTTCGGGTCGACGCTGGCGGCCTGCTCGGCCTGCTTGTGCGTGATCTCGATGAAGCGCTGCAGGTTGCCCGAGCGCTCGTAGAGCGCGGCGATCTCGTCGAGCAGGGCGCCATGCGCGGCGTGGTCATCGGTCAGCGCCAAGGCCGCCTCGAGCTGTGCGGCCGCTTGGGCGGTGTCGTTGAAGCCGGTCTCGTACAAGCGGGCGAGCGTCTGGTGGGTCTCGCGCTTCTCCGCGCGATCGGTGGCGCTGTCGGCGAGCTGCCGATACGCGGTGAGCGCCTGCGCCGGTGAGCCCGCGAGCGCATAGCTCGCCGCCAGCCGGCGACGCGCCTCGCGGTTCTCGGGCTGCATGGCCAGGCAGCTCGTCAGGTGTTGGATCGCGCGCTGGGCGTCGGGGCGGTGCTCCGAGAAGATCACGCCCAGGTTGAAGTGTACGGGCACCAGCATCACCGGATCGCCCGCCACTTGCGTCAGGCGCTCGTAGGCCTCGACGGCGTCGCCCCACTCCTGCAGCGTGAACCGCAGGTTGCCGATCTGCAGCAGCGCGCCGGTGTGGTTCGGCACCAACGCGAGCACGCGCGTGTATGCCTCCGCAGACTCGCCGAAGCGCCGCAGGCGCTCACCCAGGATGTGCGCCGCCTTGATGAGCAGCTCGACCTTCTGCGGGAGCTCGGTCACCCCGCTCGAGCGACGCACGTACAAGCGGGCCAGCGCCTCCCAGCGGGAGTTGGTGACGAGGAGCGTCTCCAGCGACGAGTACGCCTGCGCGTTCTGCGGGTCGCGATCGAGCACGCGCGTGAAGCAGTCCACGGCCGCGTCGATATTGCCGTAGCGATCGCGCTGGAGCGCGCCCACCTCGAGCAGCGTGCGCACCGCGTGCACGGGATCCTTCGACGACTGCGCCTCCATCGACAACATGCGGAGCTGATCGGACGAGCGCCCCAGGCGCTGGTACAGCTCCTTGAGCCGCGTGATGGCCGGGATGTGGCCGGGCATCGCCTCGAGCGTCTTCTCGTAGCAGGCGATGGCGTCGTCGGGCTTCTGCAAGCGCTCGGCGATCTCGCCCATGCGCAGCTGGCGATCCGCGATGAGCGCCGGCGTCGCCAGCCGCTCGCTCTCGCGCTGGTAGAGGAGGAACAGGCCGTCCCACGCCTGGCGTTCGAAGTAGGCCCGCTCCACGGCTCGCATGGCGGTCGGGTTGTGCGGCTCGAACTCGAGCACGCGCAGGTAATTCGGCAGCGCATCCTGGGGCGGCTCGACGTGGCTCTCCTTCCACGACGCGATCTGCAGGTGGAGGTTCGCCACCTCGTCCGCCGAGGGCTCGATGCGCGCGAGGCGCTCCGAGAGCTCGACGGCCGTCTGGTAGTCGCGCAGCTTGAGCGCGCACTCGACCCCCAAGCGCAGCGCCGCGCGATCGCTCTGCACCTCGTAGAGGATGCGCTGCGCGGCTTCGAGGGCTCGCTCGGGATGGTCGAGGCGATGCAGCGCGAGGTCCGCGATGACGCGCAGGTTGGCCACGCGCCCCTGCACGTCGGGCAGCACCTGGTGCATCTGCCCACGCGCGACGGCCTCGTCCTCGGACCTGCCGAGACGCGCGTACACGGCCACCAGCTGCTCGTGCGCCGCCAGCAGGTACGACGAGTCGGCGATGGCGTCTTGCAGGGCCTTGATGGCCTCGTCGACCCGCCCCAGGCGCCGGTCGAGGATCTCGGCGATGCGACAGCGCAGCAGCGCTCGATCGCGGGCCTCGGTCAAGACCGCCAGCTCCTTCCGGTAGACGTCGAGCAAGCCCTCCCAGTCGCCGTCCACCGAGGCGAGCCGCGCCAGCGCGCGCATGGCCGGGTGGTAGTGGGGATCCTCGTCGAGCACCGAGCGGTACGACGCCTTGGCCTGCTCCTTGTCGCGCAGCTGCTCATCGAAGATCTGCGCCACCATGAAGCGCAGGTACGCCCGCTGCTCGGGGCGCTTGGCGACCTCGGCCTCCTCGGCGTGCATGCCGATCAGGTCCATCCAGCGGCCAGCGCGCGCGTAGATGGAGCCGAGCGCCTTGAGCGCAGGAAGGTAGGTCGGCATCAGGGTCAACGCCTGTCGATAGGCGCGAATGGCCTCCTCGATCCGCCCCAGGCGATCAGCCAGGATCTCGCCGTTCTTGAACAGGAGCGACACGATGTGGTTCTGATCGGAGACGAGCTCGGCCTCCTCGGTGTTGACCTGCAGCAAGTCTTCCCATCGCTCGAGGCCCGCATAGAGGCGGCCGAGCGAGCGCAGCGCCGGTAAGTACCCCGGCTGCACGCTGAGCATGCGCTTGTAGACGTCGACTGCGCGGGCGGGATCGCCGAGCTTGTCCTCGATGACGCCGGCGACCTTCTCGAGCAAGAAGATGGCCTGGTCGCGGTCGGTCCTGCCGCTCGCCTGCAGCATCGACGTGAGCTCGGCCTCGTAGGTCGTGAGCAGGTCCTCCCAGCGGCTCAGGCGCGCCAGCAGGGCCGAGTTGAGCTTCTGCGCCGGCACCCAGCCGGGCTGCAGCTTGAGGACCTCGTTGAGGCGCAAGAGCGCAGCCTCTGGCTCGGCGAGCTTGTCGGCCAAGAGCTCCGCTTGCTTGAAGAGCAGGTTCGAGCGCTGCTGCGGGTCGGTCGCCGACGAGATCTGCACGTCGTACACGCTGGACAGCTCGCGATAGCGCTTGGTCTTCGCGAACAGCTTGCCGAGCGCTGTGAGCGCGGGGCCGTAGCCCGGGTCGACCTCCACGCAGTTGCCGTAGAGCCGGATGGCGCGCTCGACGTCGTGGAGCTTCTCCTCGGCGGTCTTTCCTGCCTCGGCGCCGAGGGCCAACAGCTCGGCGCGATCGTGCGTGCAACGGGCGTGGGCCTCGAGCGCCTCCACCAGTGCCGGCCACAGCTCGAGCCGCTCGTAGAGGCGCGATAGCTCGGCGAGCAAGAGCGGGTCGTCGGGGGCGCGCGTGCGCGCCTGCTCGAGCGCCACCACAGCGCCGCGATCATTGCCGGCGGCCGCCAACAGGCGCGCGCGCTCGGACAGGAAGGTGACGGCCTCGCCGGCGGACCCCGCGGTCTCGGCGAGGCGCTCGAGGGCGCGCCCCTGCTTCTCCACCTCGCCGGCGCGGGCGTACAAGCGCCGCAGCACCTCGAGCACCGCGCGCCGCCCGGGCAGCGCGGCCTCGGCCTCTTCGTAGGCCGCCAGCGCCCCGGCGTCGTCTTTGAGGCGCGCCTCGCAGATGCGGCCGATCTCCTGCAGCCAGGCCCCGCGCTGCGCGAGGCGCGCCGTAGCGCGCGCCGAGGCGCGCAGCACCTGCACCACCTCGGCCCAGGCGGCGCGTTGCTCGAGGTGACGGACGAGCCCGTCGACGGCGGGCGCGTAGCCCTGATCGACCGCCAGCGCCTGTTGGTAGAGCGCCACGGCGTCGTCGGGGCGGGGCAAGCGCGTCTCGAACAGGCGCGCCTTCTCCACCAAGAGCGCCGTCACCGCCGCATCGGGGAGCTTGAGCTCCTCGTCGATGAGCACCACCACCATGCCCCACTTGCCGAGGTGGGCGAACAGGCGCCGCGCGGCGTGGATGACCGGCAGGTAGCTCGGGTCTGCCTTGTGCGCCTCTTGGTAGGCCCCGGCGGCGTTGCGCAAATCGGCGAGGTCGTGCTCGTAGAGGCGCCCGACCTCGAACCACAGCGCCGCGGCCTCGGCGCCGCTGGACGCCTGTGCCTCCTTGGTGATGCCCTCGATGCGCGCGCGCGCGCGCTGGGCGCCATCGGCTGTCGGCTGCGCGGGCGCAGTTTTTGCCGGTGGCACCATCGGCAGCGATGGCGCCACCGGTGCCGCAGGCTCGAAGCCAGCCATGAACGGGTTCGACGTGGAGCGCTGCGCGCCCGACGAGCCATCCTCGGCCACGTCGGTCAAGACCTGCACCTCGAGCGGGCCGCTTTGCTCGAGGGCGGCGCCCGAACCGGCGAACACGTCTGCCTCGCCGGTGCCAGCCGCACCGTTGCCGCTCCCGTTCGACATTGCCTGGGGTTAGCACCGACGGGAAGGCGGGTTCAACCAGCGACGCCCCGCTGCACGGTCCAGCGCACCAGCGCCATGCCCTGGGGCGCGATGGCGGGCTCCAGGGGCATGGCGGCCAGGCGTGCGCGCACCTGCCGTCGCGCGCGCAGCCCCGCCCAGGCGGTGACTAGCGCCGCCAGCGCCAGCGCCACGTCGATCTCGCGCCCCACCACGGCCCACGCGCGCCAAGATGGGATCGACCGCTCGACCTCGCCGTCGAGCTGCCAGACCCACAGCCCGGTCACCGACCATAGGGCATGGTCCACGTCGGCGCCGCCCGCGATGGCCGCGAGCACGCTAGCCAGGGCGTCCGGACGCCGACCTTCGAGCAGGCTGACGGCGCGCCCCGCCTCGGCATAGGCCAGCGCGGCGTGCGCCTGGTCGTGCGGGAAGCCCTCCGCCAGCGCCGCCAGCGGGATGAGCGAATCCCCCACCCGCGCGCGGGCCAGCACGCTCAGGTCCTCGCTCGAGTGCTCCCCTGCGATCACGCGGGCTGCACCCTCGTCGAGCCAACGGGGCAAGGGTCGTCCGCCCGCGGCCTCGCGCGCGCCGAGGTGCGCCAGCTCGTGCAGGAGCACCCGGCCGCGATCCTGCCGCTTTCGCGAGGCGGTGACGGCGACCACAACCCGGCGCGACAGCGGGTCGGCGGCGCCCGCGGCCCAGTGCGGGAGCTGCCAGGGCGGCTCCAGATCGCGCGCCCCCTCGATGGCGGGCAAGAGCTGCACGTCGACGGGCGCGCAGCCCGTGAGCCCCAGGCGCGCGCGCACCGTCGCCCAGTGCGCGGGGGCCGCGGCTGCCAGCTCGTCGGCGAGCGCGGCGGCGCTGCCGTGGCCGGTGACCGTGATGCGCGGTTCGCAGGGCTCGGCTCGGGCCGGCGCCGCCATGGCCAGCACGGCGACGACCACCACAGCCCACCAACGTGAGAGGAACGAGCTCAGCCAGCGGCGCAAGCATCCAGTGATTCGTTCCCAGCTCGGTCGTGGCCCCGATGGCGGCGTCGGGTGCTCGTCACGTGCCGACGGGCACGCGCCTGCGCTGCTCCCTGCCCCCTCGGCCAATCCCATCGCGATGCTCCGATCAACGGCTGCTCGTGCCTCTGTCAGGCTAGGCACCGGGCAACGCCTCGACCAGCGCACGCGCACGCTCGGGATCGAGGCCAAGGACGGCGAGCTCCTTGTGCCGCGCCGAGGCGCCACGCACTACGCTGACGTCGCCCTTGCGCACGCCGAGCGCCGCCGCCAGCACCTCCACCAGGCGCGCGTTGGCCTCGCCGTCGACGGGCGGCGCGCGCACGCGTACCACCAGTGTTCCGTCGGCGGCGCGAGCCACGCCCTCCTTGCTCGAGCGCGGCTTCACCTGCACCACGAGGCGCACGGTGCCATCGACGACCTTCATGGCCGTTCGCTAGCGGTTCTGCGCGCGCGAGGGGTCGGCGGCGTCGACCGCAGCCACCGGCGCGGGCCGCTTGCGCATCACCGCCAGGTTCTCTTCCACCTTCGGCTGCTGCGCTTCATCGCTCTCGGCCACGTCGAGCAGGCGCTGGTGGGTGTTCAAGAGCCCACGGAGCTGCGCCAAGAACTGTGCGCGCTGGCGCTTGGCCTCGGAGATCTCGGCCAGCAGCTCCGTGAGGCGATGCTGCGCCTGCTCCTTGATGCGCTCGGCCTCGAGCTCGGCGCGGCCGAGGATGATGTCGGCCTCCTTGTCGGCGGCGCGCCTGATCTCCTCGGTCACGCGCTGCGCGGTGATCATGGTCTCTTTGAGCGCCTCTTCGCGGGCCCGGTAGTCCTCGACCAGGCGGCGCAGGGTGCGCTGCTCCTCGCGCAGCTCGTTGTTGTCGCGAAGCAGGCGCTCCACCTCGGCAGCCACGGCGGTGAGGAAGGCGTCGACCTCTACCTTGTCGAGACCGCCGCCGAAGCGGGTACGGAAGCGCTGCTGCTGGATGTCGAGGGGAGTGATGGCCATGCCAGGAGTCTGGCCAAAAGCTCAGCCGTGCGCCAGTTCCCGGGCGCGCGCGACCGCCGCACGCACCGCGTCGTGGTACGCCGCGCGCACACCGCCGGCCTCGAGGGACGCCAAGCCCGCCGCGGTGGTGCCGCCCGGCGAGGTGACCTCGGCGCGCAGGGCGGCGGGCTCGCGCTGGTCCTCGAGCCGCACCGCGGCCGCGCGCAGCGCCCCGCCGGCATAGGCCATGGCGTCGGCGCGGGGCATGCCGGCCTCGACGGCGGCGTCGATGAGCGCCTCGACGGCGAGGAGCAGGAAGGCCGGGCCCGAAGCCGCTACCGCGGTGACGATGTGCAGCCAGGCCTCGTCGGGCACCTCGCGCACGCTGCCCACGGCGCCAAAGAGGGCGGCCAGGCGCTCGAGGTCGCGGGCCCGATCGCAGCGCGGCCCGAGGAAGAGCGCGGTGGTCGAGGCCCCACGGGCGGCGCCGATGTTGGGCATCGCGCGCGCCACTGGCCCACCCCACGGCAGCGCCTGCACCGGCACGCCGGCCGCGCACGACACCAAGAGCGCCCCGCCCGGCGCCGCGCTCGCCACGAGCGCGCAAGTGGCGGGTGTGACCTTGGGCTTGACCGCGAGCACCACGATCTCGGCGTCGACCACGGCCGCGGCGGGCTCGAGGTGGGTCTCGGCGCGCCCCACGAAGCGCGCGAGCTTCTCCGGGTGGCGGTCGCACAGGCTGAGCTGGGCGCCCTGGGCCAAGAGCCCATCCGCGAGCGCTCCACCAAGTCCGCCAACTCCGATAATCGCTGTCTTTCCCATGAACTACCCCGCCTTCTTCATGCGTTCTCCGAAGATCGCACTGCCGATACGCACGAGGGTCGCGCCTTCGGCGATGGCCTCGCGGAAGTCGCCGCTCATGCCCATCGACAGCTCTGGCAGCGCCGGCGCCACACGCTCACGAAGCAGGCGAACTGCGCGGAACGCGGCGCGCGCCTCGGCCGGCTCGAGCTCTGGCGGTGGCATGGCCATGAGCCCGCGCACGTTCACGCGGTCGAGCTTTGCCAGCGCCGGCAGCGCCTCGGCGAGCTCCCGCTCGGAGAAGCCATTCTTGCTCGCCTCGCCCCACAGGGAGACCTGCAGCAGAATCGGCAGCGTTCGCGCGGCCTTGGCGCCCAGGGCTCGCGCCTGCTCGAGGGAGCCCACGCCGTGCACCAGCGCCGCGCGCGCGATCTCGCGCGCGTTCGACGCCTGCACTCGGCCGATGAAGTGCCACTCGAGCTCGTCGCTCATGGCGCAAAGCTCTGCGCGCTTGTCGCGCAGCTCCCGCGCGTAGTTCTCGCCAAACACGCGCTGGCCGGCGCGCGCCGCCGCCGCAATCGCGGCCGCCGGCTGGCCCTTGGTTACGGCGACCAGCCGCACGCTCTCGGGCGCCCTGCCCGCGTTCGTCGATGCCTGCGCGATGGCGGCGCGCACCTGCGCTAGGCGCTCGGCGATGGCTTCGGCGTCGACGCTTGGCAGCTCGTTCACCGCTGGACCTCGCGGATGGCGGCCAGCACCTCGCTCAGCGGTAGGCCCACGACGTTCGTGTAGGAGCCATGCAGTCGATCGATGAGCGCCCCGCCGATGCCCTGGATCCCGTAGCCGCCAGCCTTGTCGAGGGGCTCGCCGGTCGACACGTAGCCCACGATCTCGGCCTGCGTGAGCGCCCGAAACCACACCTCGGTGCTCACCACGGTGGCGAGGCGCTCCCGCCCTCGCCGCACGCAGAAGCCCGTGAGCACCTCGTGGCGCCGGCCCGAGAGCCGGCTCAGCATGCCCACCGCGTGTTCGTGGTCGGCGGGCTTGCCGAGGGGCTCGCCGTCGAGCACCACGGCGGTGTCCGCGGCCACCACCACGGCCTCCCGGGTACGCACGGTGTCGGCCTTCTCGATGGCCAAGCGCATGACCATCGCGGCCGGCGCCTCGCCAGCGCCGGCGGCCTCGTCGAGCTCAGGGGCGCGCACCTCCACCTGCACGCCGGCGGCCAGCAAGAGCTCTCGGCGACGCGGCGATCCTGACGCCAGTAGCACGCGCATGGCGCACATCGTGGCCACACCCCGCGCTGAACGCCAAGCCGGGCACGGAACACCAAGGAGCCGTGGAGCACCGAGGCAGCGGATCGCGCGACTTGACCGGGGCCCCCGGTCTTGGGAAGGTGGAGGCATGATGCGCCGACACGCGGCAGCTCTGGGCGTTCTCCTTGCGTTGGCGGGGGGGGTCGCGCTCGCCCAAGGCGGGGCGGCGCCGGCCACCGACACCCCCGAGGCGCCCGCGCGCGAAGAGGCCCGCGAGGACCCGGCCGCCCAGGTCGCGCCCACCCGCTACGTCGAGGTGGCCCAAGAGAACGTCGGCACCATGCGCACGGCCTTGGCCCGCGGGCTCGATGAGCTCAAGATGGCGCGCGAGAAGCGCGACGCCGTCGAGCTCACCTGCGTCAACGAGAACGTCACGGCCATGAAGGGCATCTTGCGCGTCGCCGAGGACTCGGTGGTGGCCCTGCAAGAGGCGGTGGCGGGCAACGACAGCGAGCGCGCGCGCTACGAGTTCCGCAAGATCCACGTCTCGAAGCGCAAGATGGACGAGCTTTTGACCGCCGCCATCAACTGCGCCGGCGCCGATGTGACCTCGTCGAACACCTCGGTGACCATGGACGTCGACCCGAACCTCGCCGACATCGACCCCTACTACGGCGACCCCGCGTTCTTCTACAACCCTGCCGCCGCTCTGGTGGAGGGCGGCACCGGCATCGTGGGCGAGGACGAGCCGAGCGATCCCATCCCGCCGGCCACCACCGGCGGGCGCTAAGGCGAAGCCCTCGCGTGCACGCCGGGGGACCGGCAGCCCGCAGCAGCACGCTCGCGCGGCTTCAGTGCACCCACTTGTCGGGCCCCTTGGGCACGATCGTCAGGCGCGGCTTCTTCTTGAGTCGCAACGTCACCAGCAGCTCGTCGACCAAGAGCCCAAGGCGCTGGCGACGTGCCACTACGAACCAGGCGAGCGCGCCGAACACGATGCCGCCGAAGTGCGCGGCGGCGGAGATCTCCGACACGCTGACGGCGTCGAGCATCCACATGAGGATGGCGAAGCTGATGAGCCAGATGCCCTTCACGGGCGCGACGAAGAAGATGAGCACCTGGCGGTCGCGGTTGAACAAGGCCCAGGTGACCACCGCCGCCTCGCAGGCGCCGGAGATGCCCACCGCAGCCCCTGTGCCGATGTGCAGCAGGCCCGCGGCCACCACCGCCAGCCCGCCGGCCATGACGCCGAGCAGCACGAAGAGCAGGAAGCGCCACGAACCCCAGCGCTGCTCGAGATCGCGGCCGAAGAAGAAGAGCACCATGGCGTTGATGGCCAGGTGCATGGGGCTCATCAGGCTGTGCAAGAGCCCGTAGCTCGCGAGGCGCCACACCTGGCCCGCGAGCACGTCGGCGGTGGTGAGCACCATGCCGTCGAACACGAAAGCCGCGGCTCGGACGAAATTGACGCTGAAGCCATAGGCGAGCTGGATGAGCACCAGCGCGACCAAGAGCCCGAGCACCGCCCGCGTGGGCGCCCAGGCCCCGCCCGGGAAGCGACTGCGTACGTTGACCATGCCCGAACTCTAGGATGCCCGCGCCCGCTTGGCACGCCCCCGAACCCGGGGTACGGTGCCCCTTCCCCGTCCACGCGAGGCATACGATGAACGACACGGTGCCCATGACCGTCGAGGGCCACAAGGCGCTCAAGGACGAGCTTTCCAGGCTCAAGGCCCAGGATCGACCCGCCATCATCGCGCAGATCGAGGAGGCGCGCGCCCACGGCGACATCTCGGAGAACGCCGAGTACCACGCCGCCAAAGAGCGCCAGGGCCACATCGAAGGGCGCATCGCGCTGCTCGAAGGCAAGCTCTCCCGCGCGCGCGTCATCGACACCACCAAGCTGTCTGGCGACAAGGTGGTGTTCGGCGCCACCGTCACGGTGGTCGACGCCGACACCGAAGAGAAGGCCACCTACACCATCGTGGGCGACGACGAGGCGAACCTCGAGAAGAAGCGCATCGGTATCAGCACCCCGGTGGCGCGGGGCCTCATCGGCAAGACCGTGGGCGACGAGGCCGAGGTGCGCACCCCCAAGGGCACCAAGACCCTCGAGGTCCTCAAGGTCGAGTTCAGCGGCTAGTACGCCGTTGAAGAACGGACTGCCGATCGTGCCCGTGCCCGATCTGGCGACGCCATCATGAGTAGGCATTTGTCGACGACAAGCGGCGTCGCGTGCTCGGCACGTGGCGACGGCCACGCGCCTGCGCGTCTCCTTGCCCTCGCACCGCCGGCTCCCGCTCGCGACGGCGCTGCAACCGGATCAGCTCGCTAGGGCGCCATGCCGGCGAGCTGCCGCTCGCGCTGGTAGAGCGGCGCGAAGGCTCGGCGCGACTTCTCGTCGACGGCCATGAGCTGCTCGAGCACCTCGGCGGCGCGCTTGTGGTCAGCGAGGCGCATGGCGGTCGTGGCCAGCCCCTGCATGGCTTTGGCCGACCCCGGGTCCGCTCCCCACGCAGCCTCGAAGGCGGCCTTGGCACCCGCGACGTCGTCGCTCGCCAGGGCCGCCTCGGCGCGCGCGAACGCGGCGTCGCGGGCCACCGGATCCGGCGCCGACGGCGATGGTTGTGGCGGCGCCGGACCTGCGTCCGCCGCCGACGTGGTCCCCGCGTCGCGCTGCGCTTGCTCGGGCTCCTCGGTGCCCCGCTTCGCGAGCGATCGAGCCACCAGGGCGGAGCCGACCACCACCACCACGAGCGCGGCGGCGGTGCCGACGATCACCAGCCGCGCGCCGGCGCTCGTGCGCCCCGCCGGCGCCCGCGCGGGCGAGGTCACCGCCGCGGCCTCGGGCGCTGCCGGCGGAGCTGACGCACGCGCGCCCGCGCCACTGCCCTGCTTCATGAGGGTCTCGAGCGTGAGCACGCGCGTGGACTTGTCGACGGGCGTGCCGGCCGGCACGCCCTTCTTCGGCATGGGCGATGGCAGCTCCGCCTCGGGCAGCACCAAGGTGGCCAGGCCACCGCCACCCTCGGGGCCCGCGAGCGGCGGCAGCTCTGCGTCGGACACGGGCCGCGTGGCGCTGCGCTGGTCGTCGATGGTGGCGGGCGGCGGGCTGCCGTCGCTCGGCAGCCCCGGCTGTGCGCGACGCCGCAGGTCGTGCAGGTGCGGATCGACGAAGGGCGCGAGCGCCTCGATGTAGCTCATCGCATCGACGAAGCGATCTTCCTTGCGCTTGGCCATCGCCTTGCGCAGCGCCGCCTCGAAGCGCGGCGGCGGCGGCTCCGCGGCCTCGGTGAGCGCGGGCGGCTCATCGGAGAAGACCTTGAGCAGGGTCTCGCGCACGCTGGCGCCGCGAAAAGGCGAGCGGCCGAGCAGCATGTGCCAGAGCACGACCGCAGCGGAGTAGAGGTCGGAGCGGGCGTCGAGGGTCTCGCCGCGCGCCTGTTCCGGCGACATGTACTCGGGGGTGCCAAAGATGGTGCCGGGCACCGTGAGCGCGCCCTGATCCTCGGGGCTGTTGGTGGTGATCTTGGCGATGCCGAAGTCGACCACCTTGACGATGTCGCTGCGCCCGGGTTTCGCGGTGAGCATCACGTTCTGCGGCTTGAGGTCGCGGTGCAGCACACCGGCCGCGTGGGCCGCATCGAGCGCCTTCAAGAGCTGCACGGCGATGTGCGCCACGCGCGCCGGCGGCATGGGGCCGCTCTTCCGGAGCTCGTCGGCCAGACCGTGCCCTTCGATGAGCTCCATGACGATGAAGAAGGTGCCGTCGGCGTCCTCGCCGAAGTCGTCGACGTGGACACAGTTTTCGTGCTCGAGCCGGCTCGCGGCCATGGCCTCGCGTCGAAAGCGCGCCACCAGCTTGAGGTCCTTCGACAGACCCGAGGACAAGAGCTTGACCGCCACCCGCTTGTCGGTGTGGACGTGGATGGCCTCGTAGACCGAGCCCATGCCACCGGTGCCCAGCAGGCGTGTCAAGCGGTAGCGCCCGGCCAAGGTGCGCCCGACGTTGCTCGGCTCTGGCGCGTTCGCCTTCGACACCGGTCCTCCGCTGCGGGAGGATACTTCGCTATGCTTCTGGGCGTGAAGATTTGCCCGGATTGCCAGGAGCGCTTCCTCGACGACGTGGAGGTGTGCCCCAACGACGGCGAGGAGCTCGTCGATCTGCCCGAGGAGCTGTCGGGCAACCCGGCGTTGCCGCAGCCGCAGTCGGCGTCGCCGACGGATCGCACGTCCATGCTCGATCTCGAGGCCATAGAGGCCAAGCGCGCGGCGCGCGCGGAGCAGAAGCGCAGAGACGAAGAGGATGCCGCTGCCGCCGCTGACCAGGTGTCGGCCGATGAGGCCACGCCGCCGCCGATAGAACCCCTCGAACGCGACATCGAAGCTACCGGCACCCTGCAGCACAAGAAGGGGCGCGACAAGCGCGCCGCCGCGCGCGCGGAGCCCGCGGTGCGAGAGCCCACGCGAGCGCGCGGCGCCCCCGGCGACGACGGTGACGCGGGCGTGATCGACGAGGAGCCCACCGGGCGCACGCGCGCGCGCGGCACCGCGACGGGCCTGTCTCGAACCGGCATGACGCGCAAGACGCGCACCGGCGTGCGCGTGGCGGAGCCCGCCGAGCACGACGAGCCACCAGAGCCCACGCAGCGCCGCGCGCCGCCGGCGGAGCGCTCCGGCGGACGGGGCGTGCGCGTGGCGGCGGCGACCATCATCCTCCTGTGCGTCGTCATCGGTGCGATCATCGCGGTGGCCCGTGGCACCGCAGTGTTGACGGTGACGACGGTGCCGCCGGGCGCCACGGTGAAGGTCGACGAGCAGACGCTGGGGGTGGCGCCGATCCAGAAGCGCTTGCGCGTGGGCTCCCACGTCGTGGAGCTCGAGCTCGACGGCTTTTTGCCCTTCAAAGAGGTGATCGACGTCCCGGCCGGTGGCCTGCCCTACCTGCAGCCGCTGCAGAAGCGCCCGCCGCCGCCACCGCCGCCACCGTCCCCAGCGCAGATCGCGGCCGACCTGGCCGCGCAGGCCAAGCAGCTCCTCGAGAACGGCGACCTCGACACCGCCAAGCTGCGTATCGACGAGGCCAGGAAGCTCGACGGCGCGCAGGCCGCCGTGGTCGAGGTGGGCACCGCCGTCGACGCGGCGGCGGCGAAGCGCGACGCCGACCGTGCCGCCGCCGCCGCCAACTCCTCACGCGAGGGGCGGTTGCGCGAGGCGCGGGTGCTGCTCGCCGAGGGCCGCCAGCTCTACGAGAAGGGCCGCCTGGGCGACGCCAAGGATCGGCTCTACAAGTCCTTGCAGCTCGACGCGCACAACCCCGAGCCCCATCGGGTGCTGAGCCGGATCTTCAACCGCGAAGACCAAGTGCAGAAGGTGCGCTATCACCTCACGCGCTACCTCGAGCTGGGCGGGCAGGACGCGGACTTCAAGGTGCGGGAGTGGCTCAAGGACCATCCACCCTGAGCGCGCGTGACGACGGTGGCTTCGCCGACGCGCTGCTGCCGGCGCTGCGCTTCGCGGCGCGAAACGATTATCGCGCCGTGGTGCGGCTGCGATCGCTCGAGCACCTCGTGGAGGCGGCGGCGCGCGCGGCCGGCGCGCGGGTCGAGCAAGCGGTGCTGGAGGCGGCGAGGCGGGCTGCCCAGGGCTTTGACGATGCGCCGCCCGAGGACAAGCGCGCGCGCGTCGGCGCCCTGTTGGCGCTGCTCGAGGCCCAGCAGGCGCCGGCCCAGCGCCCCGCCGCAGCGCCGCGCCAGCGCGCCCCCACGGCCGAGGTCGACGCGCTCGCCTTCCCGGTGTCGAGCTTGCGCGGCATCGGACCGCGCCGCGCCGCCGAGCTGGCGGCGCGCGGGCTGCGCACCGTGGGCGATCTGCTCTTCACCCTGCCCCGCACCTACGAGGATCGCCGCGCCGTGCGGCGCATCGCCGAGCTGGTGACCGGCGGCGTCGCCGTGGTGAGCGGCGCCGTGGTGGCGTCGGGCCCCGTCGGCTTTGGGGCGCGCGGGCGGCGCTACGAGGTCAGCGTCGACGACGGCAGCGGCAGCGTGCGCTTGGTGTTCTTCCACTACCGGCTGCCCGAGATGCAGAAGCGCTTCCCGCGCGGCGCGGTGGTGACCGCCGCCGGCGAGGTGAGCGAACGGCAAGGCGTGCGCCAGATGGTGCACCCGCGCGTGGCGGCCGGCGTGCGCACCGAGGTGCTCGGCGGCGTGCAGCCGCTGTACCCGGAGATTGGCGGGCTGCATCCCCTCGCCCTCGGGGGCGCCGTGCAGGGGGCCCTCGAACGCGCCCGCGCCGCGGGGGTGCCCGACCCCCTGCCCGCGTCGCTGCGGGTGGCCATGGACGTCGTCGGGTTGCTCGAGGCCCTGGAGGAGATCCACGCGCCCGGTGCCGAGCTGTCGGGAGATGCGCTTGCTGCCTTGGTCGAGCGCCGCTCGGCGGGCCACAAGCGCCTGGCGTTCGAGGAGCTGTTCGTGCTCGGCGCTGCGCTGGCGCTGCGCCGCCGCGCCGCGCACGTGGAGCCGGCGCCCGCGCTCACGGTCGCTGGCTCCGTGAGCGACGAGGTCGCTGCCCTCGAGCAGCTCTTGCCCTTCGCGCCCACGCGGGCGCAGCGTCGCTGCATCGGCGAGATCCTCGACGAGCTCGCGCGCCCCGTGCCCATGGCGCGCCTGCTGCAAGGCGACGTGGGCAGCGGGAAGACCGCGGTGGCCGCGGCCGCTTGTCTGCGGGTGGTGCGCGCCGGCTACCAAGCTGCCGTGATGGCGCCCACCGAGCTGCTGGCGCTGCAGCACGCCGCCACCTTCAAGCGCCTGTTCTCGCCCTTGGGCGTGCGCGTGGAGTGCGTAGTCGGCGGCATGGCGCAGAAGGCGCGCCGCCTGGCAACCGCGCGCCTTGCCTCGCGCGACCTCGACATCGTGGTTGGCACCCATGCGCTGCTGTCGAACGACGTCGCGTTCGCCCGCTTGGGTCTGTGCGTCATCGACGAGCAGCATCGTTTCGGCGTGGTGCAGCGCGCGGTCTTGCGCGGAAAAGGCCCGCTGGTTGAGGGCGAGCAGCTCGTGCCGCACCTGCTGGTCATGACGGCAACGCCCATCCCGCGCTCCTTGGCGCTCACGGTGTACGGCGACCTCACGGTCAGCGTGCTCGACGAGCTCCCGCCCGGGCGCACCCCGGTGGCGACGCGGGTGGTGCGCGACCCGGCGGAGGCGGAGCGTGCGATCCGTGACGCGCTCGCGCGCGACGAGCGCGCCTTCGTGGTGTTTCCGCTCATCGACGAGAGCGAGAAGCTCGACAACGCGGCCGCTACGGCGGGCTACGAGCAGCTCCGTACCGTGTTCGGTGACGACGTGGCGCTGGTGCACGGCCGGCTCGACGCGAAGGCGCGCGACGCTGCCATGGCGCGCTTCGTGTCGGGTGCCGCGCGTGTGCTGGTCTCCACCACCGTGATCGAGGTGGGCGTCGACGTCCCCGAGGCGACGGTCATGGTGGTGATGGACGCGGAGCGCTTCGGGCTCGCGCCGCTGCACCAACTGCGCGGACGCGTGGGGCGCAGCGCGCGCGCCAGCCGCTGCCTGCTCGTCGTGGGCGGCGGCGCGGGGCCGGACGCGCGTCGTCGCCTCGAGGTGCTCGAGCGCACCGGCGACGGCTTCGTGATCGCGGAGGAGGACCTGGCCATCCGCGGGCCGGGCGACGTCCTCGGCACGCGCCAGTCGGGGGTCCCATCGCTCGCGTTCTCCGACCTGGTGCGCCACGCGTCGCTCATCGAGCGCGCCCGCGCGCTGGCCGACGATCTGGTGGCGCGCGACCCCGCGCTGTCGGCCCCCGAGCACGCGGGCCTGAGGAAGCTCGTGCTCGAGCGCTACGCGGCGCGCCTGGCCCTCACCGCGGCGGGTTAGCCACCACCACGCCAGCCACGGCTTGCTGCTGGAGCGCGCGCTCGAGCGCGTCGCGTTCGCCCTCGAGCCGCTTGCGCTCCGCCACCTCGTGGTAGCCGAAGCTCCGCCCGTCGAGCTCGGCGCGCACCGAGAACAGGCGCCGAACCTTGGCGATGGTGTCGACGTCCATCAGCGAAATGCGCTCGCAGCCCTCGGGGTCACCGTTGGGCACCTGCTCGACCATCTCCTTGGCCGAGAGGGCCACGGGGCCGCCCGCCGTCATGCGCCAGGTCTTGACCACGATGGGCTGCCCGAGCGCCCGGGTGCACGAGGACAGCCTCGCGAGCGCGATGCGCTCCACGAGGTCGCTCATGCCGCGCAACGACGCCACGCGCTCCTCGGCGAGCTGCACGCGCTCGGGGCGCGCGCCCTTGGCGAGCAGGTCCTCGAGCTCGAGATCGGCGCGCGCGACCTCGATGCGGAAGGCGAGCAAGGGGATGGTGGCGTCGAGGTGGGCGCGCTCGAGCTCCTCCTCGAGCTTGGTGCGGCGCACCGGTTGCTCGGCGAGCTGCTCGGTGCCCTTGGCGTTGTGCTCGAGGGTCGTGTTCAGGCGTGTGCGGAGCTCGGCCTGTCCGGGGCTGTCGTCGATCGCAGGCGCGTCCTCCGGCGCTGCGCTCGGTGCACCGCCGAAGCCCGCGTCGTGCGCGAGCGGCAGGAGCAGCAGGGCGACCAGGGCCGACATCTGCGGACGATCCTATGCGGCTCCGAGCCCCTCGGGTAGCTTTGGACCATGCGTCGGCGCGTCATCCCGCACATCGCTCTGCTCGGTGGCACGGGCACCCTGCTCTACGTCGGGCTCCTGGCGGGCTGTGGCCCTACCGTCAACTGCGAGAACCTGTGCGCGCGCACCATGGTGTGCCAGGTGACCTTCGCCCCCGAGGATGACCTCGAGGGCGCGAAGGTAGAGAGCGGCGAGCGCAGCGCGGCCGAGAGCTGTGCCCTCGGCTGCGCCGACCAGCCGGCGGTCACGCCCGAGTCGGCCGGCTGCGTGGACGCCGCCACCGACGCGAGCCAGGACCCCGCCGTGTGCCAAGAGACGGTGCTCGCGTGTTTCGACGCGGCGCTCCCGCAAGCAGAGTAGCGCCGGCCCTACGGGCCCTCGCCGAGCGCCGCCCGCATATCCTCGCGCGCCAGCGAGAACGCCACGGTCCACCGACCCACGCACTCCTCGTCAGTGCTGAGGCGATCGTCGAAGGCCACGCGCAGCCCGTCGTCGCACGCCTGCACCAGGGCGGCGTCGCGGCGTTCGACACAGCGGCCCGCCACCTGGCGCGGGCCCACAGCGACGAACACCACGTTGGCGAGGAAGTCGACCCCGCCGACGATGGCCGCGACCTGCTCCGGCGAGGCGCTTGGCATGCAGTCCTGTGACAGGAAGGACTCGAACACCGCCGCGTCGTCGTAGTGGAGCTCCCCCTCGTAGAAGGCATCGGCGTCGCATTGGAGCTCGAGCGGCACCACCGTGATCGGGCGGCAAGGGCGACCGCAGGCCGCGGGCCCCTGCGCGACGGCGAGCACGCCGACGGCGATGAGGGACCATCGAACGCTCACGACAAGGTCTCGAGCAGGTCGCGCATCTCCGCCTCGGCGTGGTCGTCGCCCGCCGCGCGCGCGCGCGCCATACCCTCGGCGAGCTCGGCGCGGGCGCGCGCGACCTCGCCCCGCTCGGCCAGTATCTGGGCGCACATGAAGTACGCGGGCACGTAGCCGGCGTCGAGCTCGTGCACCTGCTGGAAGGTCACCAGCGCCTCGTCGAGGCGCCCGAGCGCCCGATATTCCATGGCCACCCCATACCACGGCAGGGGCTTCTTGGTCTTGGCGGCGAGGCTCAGGAGCTGTTCGAGCGAGGGCATGCTGCATCCTCTCAGGCGAAGCCAAAGACCTGGATGGGCTCCACGCGGCCTTTGACGGCCACGCCACCGAGGGGGCGCAGCTGGGGGACCCCGGGCGCGCCGTCTGCGCCGCGCGCCGCTGCCGCCGAGAGCAGCACGGTGACGCCCAGCTCCTTGGCGTGGCTCTCGAGCCGACTCGCGACATTCACCGTGTCGCCGATGACGGTGTACTGGGCGCGCTCGACCGTGCCGATATTGCCCGCCACCACGACGCCTCGGTGGATGCCGATGCCCTGCCGCAGGGGCGGTAGGCCGCGCGCATGACGTCGCTGGTTCAGCTCGGCGAGCGCAAGCTCCATGGCGGCCGCTGCTCGCACGGCGCAAGCCGCGTCGTCGGACCGCGGCGTCGGCACGCCGAACACCGCCATGACCGCATCGCCGATGTACTTATCAACGACGCCACCGGATTGTCTGACGGCGGTGACCGCGACCTCGAGGTACTCGTTGAGCTCGCTCACCACCTGCTCGGGCTCCTTGGCCTCCGACGCGCTGGTGAAGCCGCGCAGGTCAGCGAACAGCACCGCGGCCTCTTGGCGCACGCCACCGAGGGGGATCTCGTCGACTGCCATGCTCGCGTTCGCGACCTCCTCGGAGACGTAGGCGCCGAGCCGCGCGCGAGCGCGCTCGCCCGACAGGGTCAGGCGCGCCGCTTCCAAGGTCAGCTCGCGGGTGCGTCGCGCAGAGAACCAGCCGAACAGGGCAGCCCCGAGGAGCAACAGGCACAACGAGACCACGCTGGGGGCACCGTTGTAGACCCGGCCGGCGTTCAACGTGTTGTCGAGATAGAGCATGGGGACCAGGCCGGCGCCGATGGTGAGGGCCGAGACGATGGCGCCGCTCCTCGTCATGCGCAGCGCAGCGCCCACAACGACCAAGTAGATGACGGCGAGCCCCGACACACGGCTGATGCCGAAGTACAGCGCCGGCGGGCGCAGCACGTAGACCGAGAACAGCGCCAGCACCAGGGCGCAATCCACCAGCACCGAGGCCATGACCAGCCGTGTGGTGATGTGGCGGCGGCGCAGGTACCAGACCGTGAACACCGACCACGCCACCGCGAGGATGGCCACCACGATCACCGCGTAGGCGCTGGCGATGCCCGCCGCGAGCTCGTACCAGGTCACCGCCGGCCACAGGATCAAGAACCCAACGCCGAGCGCCAAGCGCGACCACGCCACCAGCTCTTCGCCGTGGTGCGCCGCCCGCTCGATGGTGTCGCCGACCACCGCGATCGCACGCTCGAGCGTTCGCCCGCTCGAGCTCGTACGGCGCGGGTCGTTCATGCCAAGGGGTCCTCGAGCACGATCTCTTGGCCGCGCCCGGGTCCGGCCGCGAGGATCGACAGGCGCACGCCCAGGCGCTCGGCGATGGTGAGCGCGTAGGAGCGCGCCGCCGCCGGCAGGTCATCGAGCGAGCGCGGCCGATCGGGCACCTCGCCGAAGCCGGGGAAGGTCTCGAACACCGGCGTGGCGCGGGCCAGCATCGCCACGTCGTGCGGGAAGCGGTCGACGCGGCGGCCCTCGATCTCGTAGGCCACGCACACCTGGAGATCGCCGAAGCCCGCGAGCACGTCGAGCTTGGTGAGCGCCAGGTCGGTGATGCCGTTGAGCCTGGTGGCGTAGCGCAGCGCCACCAGATCGAGCCACCCGCAGCGCCGCGGGCGGCCCGTGGTGGCGCCGTACTCGCCTCCACGATCGCGCAACTGCGTACCGAGCGGGTCGGCCAGCTCCGTGGGGAACGGGCCCTCACCGACGCGGGTGGCGTAGGCCTTGGCGACCCCCACGATGCGTCCCAAGAGCTGGGGCCCGACGCCCACGCCCACAGAGGCGTGGCCAGCCACGCAGTTCGACGAGGTGACGTAGGGGTAGGTGCCGTGGTCGAGATCGAGCAGCGCGCCTTGCGCGCCCTCGAACAGGATGTTCTTGCCCGCCGCCGCCGCGTCGGCCACCAAGGCGCCCGCGTCGTCGACGAAGGGCTTGAGCTTCTCGCCGTGCGCGCGGGTGCGCGCGATCATCTCCTCGATCTCGTCGCCACGGAGGGCCTCGGCGCCCACCGCCTCGAGCATCGAATTGGCGTACATGGCGCTCGCGCGGATGATCTCCGGCACGCGGGCGCGGTCGATGATGTCGTGCATGCGCATGCCGCGGCGTGCGGCCTTGTCTTCGTACGCCGGACCGATGCCACGCCCCGTGGTGCCGAGCTTGCCGGCGCCGCGCTGCTGTTCGCGCGCCTTGTCGATGCGCTTGTGGAACGGAAGGATGACGTGCGCCTCGTCAGCGATGACCAGGCGCTTGGGGTCCGGTAGCAGCTTGCGCGTGGCCAGCATCTCCATCTCTTGCAGGAGCACCTCGGGATCGACCACGCAGCCCGCGCCGATGACGCACAGCTTGCCCGGGTGCAGCACGCCCGAGGGCACGATGTGCAGGATGGTGGTGGCGCCGTCGACCACCACGGTGTGGCCGGCGTTGTTGCCGCCGTGAAAGCGCACCACCACATCGGCGCGCTCGCTCAAGCGATCGACGATGCGCCCCTTGCCCTCGTCGCCCCACTGCGCCCCGATGCACACCGCGTTGCCCATGCGCAACGTTCTGTCGAAGAGCACGCGCCGGGTCAATGGCGCGTCAGCACCCGTCACCGGCCCTCACGCCTGGTGACGCGCCTTCACTGGCCGGTGCAGTTGCGCTCCAGCTCGACGAGCGCCGACTCGTAGCTCGTGCCCAGGTCGACGGCCCGCTTGAGTGCCTTGCAGCCCACGTCGGTCTTGCCCTGCTTCAGGTAGAGCTTGCCGAGCTGATAATGGGCCTCGGCGAGGTCGGGCGAGCTCTCCACCGCTTTCTTGAGCGACTTCTCGACGGTACCGGCGCCCGCGCCCGTGTTGTTCTGCGCGATGGCGAGATAAAACCAAGCGCGACCGAGCTTCGGCTGGTCCTCGGAGGCGCGCTTGAGGTGCTTGAGCGCCTCGGCGTTGTTGCCTTCCTCGAGGAAGATGCGCCCGAGGTCGGTGCGCGCCGCCGCCTGTCCCGCGTCGAGCGCCAGCGCCTCGTGGATGCGCTTCTTCGCGGCCGCCTTGTCGCCGAGCGCGTACGCGACCTCACCAGCGGCAGCGAGGGCGCTTGGGTTCTTCGGGTCGAGCGCGAGCGCCGCATCGAAGGCGGTGCGCGCCGCCGGGGCGTTGCCTTGTTGCAGGTGGTGCTGGCCGAGCGCCAGGTGGATGCGCGGGTCCTTGGGGCTGGCCGCCACGCCCTCGTCGAGGATCTGACGCGCGCGCGGCGATCGGCCCTGCTGCACCTCGGCCTCGGCGAGCGCCACGCGCACATCGAGCGCCGAAGGGTCGAGCTCGAGGCCCTTCTCGCCGAGCTTGACGGCACGGCGCACGTCGCCCTCCTCGTTCCTGACCAGCAGGACGCGCATGAGTTGCGACCGGTTGGGCGCGTCGTGCTCATCGGAGTCGACCGCCGCCCAGTACTCACCCACGGCCAGGCTCAGATCGCCTTGCTCGAGGTAGATGTCGCCGAGGCGGCGGTGCGACGACGCGTCCTCGGGGTTGCTGCGCAGCGCTTCCTTGTACACACGCAGCGCCTTCGATGAGTCGCCGAGCTGGTAATAGACCTCGCCGAGGTAGAACTTGGCGTCGGCCATCTCGGGTGCCACCTGCAGGGCCTTCTCGAAGGCGGCGCGGGCCTCCTTGAACTTGCGCATCTTGAACGACACCAAACCCACGTTGTAGAGCGCGTCGGCGAAGCGCGGGTCGACGCCAGTGGCCTTCTGAAACGCGGCCAGCGCCTCCTCGTGCTTGCCCGCCTTGTCGAAGGCGACGCCCATGTTGTTGTGCGCCTTGGCGAGGTCCGGCTTGAGCCGCACGGCCTCCTTGAACGAGGTGACCGCGGCCTCGTGCTCGGCTAGGCGCACGTAGAGCACACCGAGGTTGTAGTGCACGTCGGCGTCCTTGGGCGCCTCGGCGCGCGCCCGCGTCAGCAGCCCAAGCGCCTCGTTCGGCTGACCGCGGTCCGCGATCAAGCGCCCCTGCTCGAGGAGGATGTCGATGCGGCGCTCACTGCCCTCGGGGGCGAGGTTGAGCGCGGCGGTGTACGCCGCCTGAGCCTCCTCGAAGCGCCCCAGCTCGCGGGCGGCATCCGCGAGGGCGAACTGCACCTCGATGTCCGTGGGGAACTTCTTGGCGATCTCGTCCCACGCCGCCAGCGCCTCGGGCAACTTGGACTCGAGGAAGAGCGCGCGCGCCAGGTCGAGCTGGTATTCGACGTTGCCATCGGCGGCCACGGCCGCTCGATAGGCCTCCGTCGCCGCCGGCAGGTTGCCAGCACCCTCTTCGATGAGCCCGAGCGCCTGGTGCGCCTCGGCGCGCTTGGGATCGATCTCGATGCTGCGGCGCGCCTCGCGGCGTGCGTCGTCGACCTTGCCGGCCCGCGCGAATGCAGCCGCGAGCGTCTGGTGCGCCTCTGGGTCTGCGGGGTCTTTGCGCACCAGCTCCTCGTAATAGGGGATGCCCGGCATCTTGGGCGCTGGCTCGGTGGGTCCCTCCGAGAGGATCGCGGCGTCGCGCGGCGCCGCGGGCTCGGCCGTGGTCTCGGCCGCGAGGGCCGTGCCGGCATCGACGGCGGGCGGCGCAGGCTGCGGGCGTACCCCGGTCGCAGCAACCAACGACGTCACGATCAGGAACGCCCCAGGGGAACGGTGAGCTGCTCTCATGCCATCACCCTCAATCGAGCAAATCTGCCCACGGGCCACCGTAGGCGCCGCGCGACTCTTGCTGGAGCCGGACCGCGAGCTGAATGTACGTGTCACGGGCCGCAACCAGCTCATCTTCACGGGCCTTGAGGTCGGCCAGCACCTGCTGCTCCCTCTCTTCCCAGACCTTCACCTGGCTCAGGAAGTCCTCCAGATTGATGTTGGCGCCGCCCACCGGGTTGAAGTCCTTGACCAGCCTCGCCTTCGCGTGCTCGTAGCGCGCCCGCGCCGCCCACAAACGCACACCTGATGAGGCCAGCTCCTCAGAGCGCAGCGTCGCCTCGCGCTCGCGCATCACGATGCGCGCGTTGTTCCACTCCTCGAGCAGCTGGAGCACTTGCGCTGAATCGATGGCGGCCCCCGACGATCGTCGCTCGTCGATGAGCGAGCGGTAGTCGTGCGCGCGCCGCAGCGCCTTGCGGGCGTCTTCGAGGTTGCGGGTGGCGAGATCTGCCTCGTCACGCGCGATGTACACCGCGTTCTCCGCATCAAACAGGAGCAGCAGCTCCTCGTTTGGCACTTGGTCGAGCAAGGAGCGATCGACCCGGTGCGACAACCCCGCGCAGCCGCCCGCACCCGCCACGACCAGCGCGAGCGCCGCGGCGGCCGCCCTGCCCCTCGGGCCGAACATCGACCTGGACGTCGTCACTTGGCACCTCCGCGCGCCGCGGCCGCTTGCGGCATGACGTCGATCGCCCCGAGGTCGACGCCGCCGGCCTTGCCGAAGTAGTCCTTCGCCTTCCCGTCGTTGCCGTAGATGGCGTAGAGCGTCCCCAGGTTCGCCAGCGACGGGGCGAAGCGGGCATCGATCCTGAGGGTCTTCTTGAATGCCGCAGCCGCGCTCTGCATGTCGTTGCTGCCCGCGTAGGCCACGCCGAGCAGGTTGTTGAGCGCCACGTTCTTCTCGTCGATCTCGAGCGCGCGCATCGCTAGCAGCTTGGCGAAGGGGTAGTCCTTGACCTGCAGCGCGGCCCGCACGAGCTGCGTCAGCACCACCATGTCCTTGGGGTTGTCGATGAGCTTCGCCTCCATCTGGTCGCGGCCTGGGATCGCCACGCCGGGCGGGCGAGGCCGCGGGTTGTCGGCGTCGTTGTCGACGGTGCCGCCGGCGACACACGCCTTGGTGAAGCGGTTGAACGCCTCGAGCTTCTTGGCTTGGTCGCGGCACGCCTGCAGCGCCTCGGTCGCCTGTTTGCGCAGCGGTCCCGAGCGTTCGGCCAGCGCCGCCCGGTACGCCTTCTCGTCGTCGGCCGAGATGCCCTGCGGTGCCGGCGCGTTGTCGAGGAAGTCGGCGGTCTGCTTGTAGGCGTTGGCCACGCGGTACAAGCCGCCCATGGCCCACTCAGGGTCACCCACCTGGATGGCCGAGACATAGGTCTGCTCGAGCTCTTGCAGGAGCGTGAGCTTGTTCTGCAGCACCGTTCCCTCGTCGGCTTGGCCCCACTGGGCGCGCTCGAAGTCGGCGCGCACGATCTCGCCCATCAGATAGTTCGAGCGCGCCACCCACTCCGGGCCGTCTTCGCCGCCGCGCCCCTTGCCGGCGGCGCCGATGGCGGCGCTCAGGCGCTCTACGGCGACATCGGTCTTGCCTGCGCGCAACGCGGCTTCACCGGCCAGGGTGTTGCCGAGCACCGCGTGGGCGCCGTTGTCGGCGATGGCGAGGCCCGCGTCCTCCGCGCGGCGCCAGTCGCCGGCGCGCGCCGCGGCCCTGGCGAGCGCAGCGTGCCAGATGGGGCGCTTGCCCTCGTCGCCCTGCTGAATCAAGCGCTCATAGTCGGCCATGGCGTCGGAGAACTGACCAAGCTCGAGGCGGATGCCCGCCGCGCCCTCGAGCAGGTCGTCGGCGTTCTGCCCCTCGGGGTAGCGCCGCGCGTACTCCTCGTACTTCTGCGCCGCCAACTCGAGCTGTGACACGCGCAGGTACTGCTCGGCCAGGCCAGGGAGCACCTCCTTCGCCAGGGGTGACGAGGCGTAGTCGGCGAGCAGCTGGTTCCCCGTGGAGATCATGTCGACCAGGTTGCGTCGGTCCTTGGCGATGACGAAGGCTTGGTGCAGCGCCTTGGCGGCGAACTCGGTGCCCTTCTTCTCGATGACGATGGAGGCGACCGCTTCGGCGACGCGGCCTTCGGCCTGCAGCGTCTTGCGGTTGAGCTCTTCCTGCTCGGCCTGCGCCGCCACCTTCTCGAAGCGCGCGCTGTCGGGCAGCTGCTTGTTGGCCGCGAACTCGCGCGCCTGCTTGGCGAGGCCCATGAAGTCCTCGCGCTGCGAATACGCATCGAGGGTCAGCTCCGCAGCGGTGTTGGCGTCCTTCGCCGTGGGGTACTCCTTCACGTAGGCGGCGAACAGCTCGATGGAGCGATCGAAGATGCCCTGCTCGAAGTGGGCGCGCGCGACGTTGAACTTGACCGTGGGCGTGTTCGGATCGTCGGGGAACTTGGCGACGAACTTGCCGCCGAGGTCCTTTATGCCTTCGCGCGCCATCATGGAGTCGAAGCGCGTGCCCTTCTCCTCGATCTTGAGCGCCTCGAAGTAGCTGAGGATGGCCGAGTACATCGCCTGCTTGCGATCGCCCTCGACGTTGCCGGACTGCGCCGACAGCGACGAGGGCGACGGGGCCGGCGGCGGCGGCTTGGCCTTCGGATCGGCCGGTTTCGCGGCGGCGGCCTTTGGATCGGCGGCTTTCGCATCGGTGGCCTTTGGATCGGCGGCCTTCGCGTCGGCCACCTTCGCGGCGGCCGGCGTGGCGGGTGCCGCGCCATCGGCGCCCGCGCCGCCGAGCAGCTTCAGCACCTCTTCGTATTGGCGGCCGGCGCGCACGAAGCGCTTGGCGGCGAACAGGGTCTCCGCGTAGTTCCATTCCATGGCGTTGTGCTCAGCGGCGTCGTCGAACACGGACAGGTATGCCTCGTACGCGTTGGCGGCGCGCTCAAAAAGGTCGGGGTCGCTCTTCTCCTTGGCCAGCGCATGCAGGCGCGTCGACAGGTCGCGCGTCAACATCTCGAAGTCCTTCAGGACCTTCTTGTCCTCGTCGTTGGCGCGCCACCAGTACTTGAAGCGCGCGCTGACCTCCGCGAGCATGATGACGTCTTGGTCGGCGTGTGCGAGGTCCTTGGCTGCGACCGCGGCCTCGTAGACCGCCTCGGCCCACTCGAGGTTACGGTCGACGTCGGCCGAGATGCGGATCAGCTCGCGGTAGACCTTGGCCGACTCCTCGTACATGGTCTTGATCTGGAAGCGGCGCGCCAGCTTCTCGAGCGCGGTCTTGTACTCCTGGCGAGAGACCGTGAGGTTCTGGAAGAAGGGCAGCGCGGTCTTCGGGTCGCGCGCCTCGGCGTAGTAGTAGGCGAGGTCGCGCAGAGCGTCTTGGCGCACGTCGAGGCGCTTGGGCCTGTCCGAGAGCGACGAGATGTTCGGATCGATGCCAGGCTCGGGTGGCGTGGGCGTCTTGATGGCTTGCTCCCACAAGTCCACCGCGAGGCTGTTCTTGTCCTTGTTGATGTAGCACCACGCGAGCTTGTAGCGCGCCATGTTGTGCGCGTAGGTCTCGGGGTTCTTGAGGATCGCGCGGTAGTTGGTGATGGCCTCGTCGATATCGCCCTTGTCGAAGTAGTAGTCGCCGAGGATGAGCCAGCTCTCGAAGCGGAACGGCGACTTCGGGTACTTCGCGATCAGCTCCTTGTAGTTCTTGATCATCTCCTCGAAGTTCCCGAGCTCCCGGTACTCGTGGGAGATGAAGAACATGATCTTGTCGTTGTCGGGGTAGTCGGGGAACTCGTTGAGGATGCGGCGGTAGACCGCGATCGCCTGATCTTTGAGGAGGCGCGCCTCGGGGGCCACCACCGCTGTCTTGTCGTCGGCGCCGGCCTCTTCGAGGATGCGGAAATACACCGTGCGGCTCTTCTCGATGTAGAGCTCTGCGAGGCGGAAGTAGAGGTCGGGCAGGTAGCGCTCGCCCTTGGAGCGTCGGATCAGCTCCTTGGTCACCTCGATGGACTTGTCGACCTTGTGGATGTCGCGCTTGAGGCGCGCGAGCTCTGCTCCCTGCAGGAACGCGGGCCCGTCGGCCTCCTGCGTGGTCCCGCAGCCGAGCACGAATGCTGCCAGCACCAAGAGAGTACGAGCCTTCATTCGAACAGCTCCTCGCCGAAGCAACGGTTGTCGATGCGGAAGCGGTAGTCGTGTAGCTCGTCGTTCCAGTACTCACCGTCGAAGCGGTAGTAGACCTGCCGGCTGCCCAGCGGCACCGGCGCCTCCTGGTCGACGATCTTCTTGCCCTTGCCCTTCTTCAGTCGACGGAAGACCTCGAGGCTGACCTCGTAGTCCACCAAGCGCGCCTGCTCCTCGTAGTCGAGCAGCTCGGTGGCGACCTTGATGCCCTCCTCCTTCACCACGCGATCGAGCTCGCGGTTGACCTCGGCGATCTTGAGGTCGTAGATGCGCGCCAGGTGCGTGGCGAGACCGTGCTCGTCAGAGAAGCGATCCACCTGATCGCGTTCACGCTGCAACGAGTCGAGGAACGCATAGATGCGCTTCGGCTTCTTGCGCTGCACCGCAGCGGTACGCACCACGGGGTCGGTGAGCGGGTCGCGACTGCGGCGCACCTCGTCGAGCGACGAGCCGTAGCGACGCAAGAACTCGCGCGCCGACGCCTTGGCGGCGGCGTAGTGGCACAGCGTCTTGTATGCCAGCGCCTTGAGCACGAAGCGTTCGGGTTTGAAGTACTTGCGGTAGCTCGGCGCATCGAGCGTCAGGAGGATGCCAAGGGCGCCGCGCGCGTCGCCCTTGTAATAACGGGCCCAGGCCTTCTCGAGGAACAGGTTGGCCTCTTCCTCGGACAGGAACGGGACCTCCATGGAGTTGTAGACCCGCAGCGCCGCGTCGAACTCTCGGCGCTCGAACAGCACCTCGGCCAGCACGCGCTTGGCGTCGTTCTTGACCTTGAAGTCGTCGATCTTGGACGCTGCGATCTCTTCCAGCGCCTTCTGCGCAGCCTCGCGCGTGTCGCGCTTGGCCTTGGTGTCTTGCGCGTGCGTCGTCTTGAGATCGGCGAGCGCCTGCGCGAGCTTGGCGCGCAGCGCGTAGCGCTGCACGCGCTGCTCGTCGTCGCTGGTGCGGCTCAGCCGATCGAAGTGGCGCTCGGCCCAGGCGTTGCGGCCGTCGAGCAGGTCGAGCCTGCCCTGCTGATACTCGACGAAGCTCTTGACGTCGGGCGGTAGCGCGCCGAAGTCACCGCTGCGCAACAAGTCGGTGTCGATGAGCTCGTCGTCGTAGGGCAGCAGGTCGCGCACCTTCTCCAGATCGCGCAGCGCCTCGGGCAAGAGCTCGGGCCGCTTGCGCTCTTTGGCGACGTTGTAGAGGTACTCGACCCCTGCGTGATTGACACCGAGGCGCAGGAAGCTGCGCGCGAGATAGTACTCGGCCCACTCGTAATGGTCGGCGGTCTGCTCGTTGCCAGAGAGGAAGTGCCAGAAGGCCTGCGCCGCGGTGCGGTAGTCGCCGGCATCGAAGGCCTTGACGCCGTCCTCGAACACCGAGTCCGGCACCGTCTGCACCACGGTCTCGTTGTCCTCCGCTGGGGCCGGCGCGGGCGCCGGGGGTGCCCCGTCGGCGGGCGCGGGTGCGGCGGGCGCGGGCGCGGCGGGCGCTGCCGCCGCGGGGGGCGGCGCGGCGGCGGGCGCCGGTGGCGCGGGGCTCCCTTGCGCGGCGAGAAGTACGGCGAGGGTCGTTGGGGCCAGCACGCTAGCCTCCGATGTTCAGGGACAGCGCGGTCCCGAGATAGAGCGACTGATCGACGCCGAAGGTCTCGTCGACGAACGGGATACCCGAGAACAGCACCGCGTGGCGCAGGTCGAAGCGCACGCTCGCCCACTCGGTCCAGAAGAAGCGCACGCCGCCGCCGATGTCGGGCCCCGAGCGCAGCGAGCCGTCTTCCCAATACGTAACGGTGGCGCCAACGACGAAGTACAGCTCTTGGTACAGCAGGCTGCGGTTCGCGAGCGCGAACTTGCCGTAGAACGGCTTGAGCACGTAGTTGCTCTCGACGGAGGCGAGCAGGGCCGGCAGCTGCGCGCGCTGGACGCCGAAGTTCTTCAAGAGCTGTTCGGTGAGCGAGCTGTCGAGGTTGTAGGCGTAGCTTCCGCCCGCGACTTCCCACGCGTGGAAGTCGTTGAAGTGGAAGGTCAGCCGCGCGGTGCCCGCCAGGCCCTTGTGGAATGGGTCGAGGGGCAAGGTGGCCACCCCGACCGAGAGCTCGGTGCCAAGGCGGAACTTGCGGTTCTGGATGACGATGCGCGCTTGCTCCTGGACGTCGCTGTCGACGTTGGCTTCTTGGGCGAGCGCGGGCGCCGCTGCCGTGGCGACCGCCACGAGCGCACATGCTGCGATGCGCGTCATGCGCCACCTCCAACGTTGAACGAGACCCCGGCCCCCAGGTAGAGCACGTTGTCGATCTGGGCGTTCGGGTCGAGGAAGGGCACGCCGTTCATGACGACGGCGTGGCGCAGGTCGAAGCGAACGCTGAGCCAGTCCCACACGAAGAAGCGAATGGCCGCGCCCACGTCGGGGCCGGGGCGGAAGGAACCGTCGCTCCAGTACGTGACCGTCAGTCCGCCGGCGAACAACATCTCCTGGTAGAGGATGAGCGAGTTGAACAGGGTGAACTTCCCGTAGAGCGGCTTCATCACGTAGTTGGTGTCTGCGACGACGAGCAAGGTGGGCAGCGCCTCGGCCTGCGCGTCGAACTTGCCGCGCAGCACGTCGGCCAAGCCCGAATCCACGTTGAGCGAGTAGGCGCCACCCACGATCTCCCAGGCGTTGAACTCGTCGAAGTGCAGGGTGTAGCGGCCGGTGAAGGCCACGCCCTTCTTGAACGCGTCGAGCGGAAAGGTCCCGGTGGCGAGCGTGAACTCGTGCGCCATCGAGAACTGCCGGTCTTGAATGACCACCGCCGTGCCGCCGCCGTCTTCGTCGTCGTACTGGGCACGAGCGGGCAGCGCCGCCGCGCACAGGGCGACGAGTGCGATGCATCTGTATCCCGGGCGTGCATGCCGCATGAGGGCTCCTTTGGCCGCTTGGTTCTACACCTGACGGTGGGGCAACTGCACCTGTCGCACACTGGGCGGCGTTGCTTCCCGCCCGTGAACGCTGCGTCAGCGGCTCTCGGCGTCGGGAAACAGCTCGGTGACCGCCTCGGGGATGAGGGCCAGCGCGTCCGCGTCGCTCCCCGAGAGGGTACCGCTGTCGTCGGTGATCTGTGGCCGCAGCGCGTTGACGCGGGTGAGCGCCACGAAAGACGCTCCTTCGCGCTTGGTGAGCCGGACGGTGACGACGATGTCGCCGCCGGCCGCCCGCGCGGCCGTCGCAAGGCAGCCAGCGTCGTCGCCGCAGCCGGCGAGCGCCTGGTCGGCCTTGGGGCCAAGGCGCTTCCTGGCGTCGGAGAACCGCGTGACGCGCATGCCACGCAGCTTGCCTATCTCCTCGGCGGTCTTGGCCAGGAACGCGGGCGGCCCCTGATCCTTGACCGCCCGATCGTCGAGGATCACCTCGGTCACCCGCGCCGCCGGCAGCGGTGGCGGTGGCGGTGCCGGTGTTTGGGCCAGCGCTCGTGCGGCGGCGATGGCAGCGACGACGACGACGAGCCGGGTCATGGGGCCTCGCGAAACGCGCGGTCGGTGGGCTACACAGTGTTGAAGACGAAGGGGAACACGATGGTGACCGCTCCACCACGTGGGCTCGGGAACTTCCAGGTCTTCAGCTTGGAGATCATGCAGTTGGTGGCCTCGCTCGAGGCCAACGACGACTGCGCGACCTTGACCACCGACACCCGACCCTGGGGATTGACCGTCCACTCCAGCACGACGCGGCCCGCGAGGCCCGGCGTGGTTCGCAGCTGCTTCTCGTAGCAGAACTGGATCTCGCCGATGTGCTGGTTGATGACCTTCATGATCTCTTCTTTGGACAGCTCGCCTTGCCCCTTGGTCTGGGTCTGACGCGACAACGTCGTCACGCGGCCAGCGACCGCACGATCGCCCTTGCCACCAAGCGCACCGGCCTGCCCGTCCTTGCGAATGAGCGAGTTGATGCCGCTGGTGGCGAGGCCGCCGGCCGCGCCGCCGAATTGCACGCCCGACGAGGGGCCCTTGCCGATGAGCGCGCTGACCTTGACGCCTGCGGCGGCGCCGGGGACCCGCACGCCCTTGATGTTCGACAGCGCCGCCGTGAGGTTCTGGCTCGACGCCGTGTCGTTCACCTTGGGGATGTTGTTGAGGATGTCGAGCACGCCGGGCTTGGGGGGCGCCTCCGGCACTTTCTCGGTCGGGTCGGGCTTGGCCTGCTGCGTGGGCTTGTCTGGCGTCGGCTGCGGGTCAACCGTCTCGATGGGCTCCGGCGGCGCCTCTGGCTCCGGCGGCTTCTCCATCTCGGGCTCTTTGAGCTCCACCTCGGCGAAGCCCTCGTCCTCGAGCGCGATGATCTCTTGGTCGGCGTTGCGGTACTGCCAGACCCAGCTCGCCACCAGGAAGACCCCCGCCAAGCCGATGGACGACCCGCCGGCGAGCGCGTTGATGCGTCGGGCGAAGCGGTCCTCGGCCGCGTCCTCTTTGGTCCAGATGAGCTGCGGCGAGCCCGCGAAGCTGATGAACACGCGCTCGTTGCCGATCTTGATGCTCGCGAGCTCGCCATCGGTGATGGGGGTGGCGCCGCGGCCCGGCACCAGCTCCACCTGCTGACCCCCGCGCAGGAGCTTCCCGTGCACGTCGTCGCGCTGGAACACCTCGGCGATGCCACCCGGCTTGAGCCGTACGATCTGGATCGGCTTGGGCACGCCGCGCTCGCGCCGCTCGAGGCGGCTCCACCCCTCTCCGAGCGTGAAGCTGTCTCCTTCGCGCAGCGTACGGTGATCGACCACGGTCTCGCCGCGGTAGTGCACGAGCTCGAGCACCGGGCTCTTGTGCTTGTCCTGCGAGGGCCGCACCAGCTGCTGTACCAGCGACCAGGGCGGATCGTCGGCGTCGTCGTCCTCCATTTCCTCGGCGAGGAAGTGAGGTTCGAAGTGGATAGCTTTAATCTCGGCGCCGTCGCTGTTGATGGCGACGTCGGGGATGGGACCGTCAAGCGCCATCTCGGCGGGCGACGGCCGCGCGGCCAGGCCAGGTTGCACGGGCGGTATGCTCGCCGCCGCGGGCGAGGGCGCGCTGCGCGGCTTCGGCAGCTCCGCGTTCGGCGACGTGACGTCGGGGCCCGAAGGCTGTGTGGCGCCCGCGGCGCCCGCGGGCGCCCACGGCACGGGCGCTGGCGACGGTGCCGGCACGTTGAACGCACCGCGCGTGTTGATCACCGGACGCGTGGGCCGATCCTCGTCGGAGCGCGGCGGCACTGGTGGCGGCGAGGGCTGCGTGTTGGTGGGTACGTCACCCTCGCCGCTGTAGCCGCCGATGGGCGACACCGCCTCGGTGGCCGCCATGTGAATGGCCTGCACGGGGCGCGACGGACCACGCGGATCCTTGGGCGACGCGATCTCGGTGCGCTCATCGGCCGACGAGATGTCGCCGATGACGAGCGGCTTCGGTGAGCGCGACGAGGGGCCAGAGCTCGATCCCGCCATGGGGCTCTGCAGCACCCGCGTAGGATCGCCACCTTGGATGATGGGCGGGCTCGGCGTCGCGGCGCGCGCCTGGCCGCTCATGACCTTCACCTTGAGCGTGAAGGCGCCGATGGCGATGTCGTCGCGGGGCCCGATGGCGCGGGCGCCGTTCACCGGCTCGCCGTTGACCCGCGTGCCGTTGGCCGAGCCGAGGTCGCGCAGCGCCAGCTGGCCATTATGCTCGAACAACAGCGCGTGCTTGCGAGAGACACCGTCGTCGTCGAGGCAGAGGGCGCAGGTGGAGTCGCGCCCGATCTCGACTTGTGAGCCGGTGACCATCTCGGTGCCCTCGAAGGCACCGTTGCGCATGATGAAGACCTGCAGGACGAGCACGTTTCCCCCTGGCTACTCGAGCGTCTCGTCGATCTCTTCGTGGAAGTGCGTGCGCTTGCGCAGCAGCGAGCGCAGCGCGCTCTCGCGCCGTTCGAAGAGGTAGATGGCGTTCGCCTTGTTGGTCTGGCCTTGGATCAGGCGATCGTCGAACTCGATGCGCGCCATGCCACGCCGCACCTCACCGATCATGCCGGTGTCGGCGCCGCCAGCGGGAGCCGGCGCGGGCGCCGCCTCAGCGGCGCGCGGATCGCGCGCCGCCTCGTCGGGGCGCTCGACCTTCTCCTCCGCCTTGCCCTTCTCCGTCTTCTTCTTCTTGCCGTTCTTGGCGACGCGTACGGCCTGGGGCGCCTCCACGGCGCCAGCAGTGGGAACCGCGTCGACCGCGGGGGACGCGAGCCCCACGCCGAGCACACAGGTGATGAGGGTGGTCCTGATCATGCGCGCCAGCATAGCAACGGTTGTCCCCGGCGGGCGATCCCTCGCCTCATCGGTGCTGCGGTGTGTGCCGCTTGCCTACTCGGTGAAGTCCTCGTCGGCCGGGCGCTCGGCGAGCAGCGTCTCGCCCGCGACCGGCAGCGTGCGCGGGCCGCGCACCACGCGGCCGCCGCCGCCCACCGCGATGAACTCGGGGCCGCCCACATCCTCCGGTCCGGCGTCACCGGGCGGAACCCAGGTGCCATCGACGGCGCGCAGCTCGGCCTCGTCGGCCACACGCACCAGCGTCCAACCGTCGCCGCCGAGGGTGAAGATGTCGGGCGACAGGCCCACGGCGAAGGTCATGCCGCTGTCGCGCCACACGTCGTGGAGGAAGGCAGGCGTGGGCACGCGGAAGTCGTCGCTCCAGTTGTCTTGCGTGAAGCGCCCAGCGTCGTCGCGTGGGGCCGGGCACGGCTCACTCACGCGCTCGAGCAGCACGCCGTCGGTGGTGGGGGCGAAGGCGCCGCCGCGCACCGACAGGCCGGCCAGGTTGCGCGTGGTGCCGCTGGCGTCGAGCTGCCAGGTGTTGGCGCCGCCGGGCGCGGGACACGTGTTGCCCGCCGTGTTGTCGCAGGTGAGCACCGCCGCCGGGAAGCCGTTGGGATCGCCGTTTGGGTCGTAACAGTAGATGGCGCCCGATGCGCCGACCGCGAACATGAGCCCGCCGGTTTCGGCCACGGCCTTCAGCGACTGCGCCATGGCGAAATAGTTGTTGGTGCCGTCGGCGCCCACGACGAGTTGGCGCGTCTGCGTCTCCTGCGGGGTGAGCGCGGCGCCGTCATAGCGCAGCACGGTGCCGTTCTCGCCGACGATGAACGCGTCGGTGGCGCTGCGCAGCCACACGCCGAACAAGTGCGTGGTCACGCCCGACGCCAACACCTCCCACGTACCGGCGGCGCCGCGGTGGATGACGGTGCCGAGGGCACCGACCGCGATCAGCTCGGGTACCCCTTCGTTGGTCACGAAGCCCGCGATGCCCTCGAGATCCGTCGTGACGCCAGACTCCTCGCGGCTCCACGTCGTGCCGTCCCACTGGGCCACGGCGCCGTCCGAGCCGACGGCGAAGGCGAGCCCCGGCGCGAGCACCAGGACGTCGGCGAGCACGCGCACGTCGGTCAACGGCTGCGACACGTAGTAGCCGCGCGGCGGCGGCTCCGGCTCGGGCGCGGGCGGGGCGATGACGTCGCACGCGCCGAGCAGCGCCACCGCGGCGAGCGCCGTGTGCGCGCGCGCCGCACCCCTGCCGCCGTGTCTGGCCTCCGATGCGCGGTGCCGTGCCGTCATCCTGCCTCCTTCGCGTTCGCTGCATCATAGCCGGTCCCGCGGGTGGTATGCTCTGCCCCATGCGAACGCACATCCTGCTCGCCCTGGCGCTGGCGTTGTCCGCGGCTTGCACCGATGCGGTGCTGTACGACCCGGCGGAGATCCCCTCGCAGCCCGACAAGGTGGCGTTCACCGGCTCCGTCTGCACCGACAATCCGGCGGAGCGCAGCTTCCCGCTGCGCGTCGTGTTCGTCGCCGATGCGTCCGCCACCATCCCGTACGACCCGATCATCGACGCGCAGTTCTCCACGTTGTCATCGTCGTTCCAGACCCTGCGCGTGGGCGCCATCCGCGACGCCGTCACCCGCCTGCGCAGCCCCGACAACGAGTTCGCGCTCATCCGCTACGGCGGCACCTCCTTCATCACGCCGGAGGGCGGCTTCACCTCCAACTCCTCCGAGATCTCCGAGGCGGCGGGGGCGCTCACCGTGCCCATCACCGGCTCCGCCGACGGCACGCGCGTGCTTGGTCAGGCCTTGTCGCTCGCCACCAGCATCATCACCGGCGACCTGCTCTCCACGGCGAAGGGGCCGCGCTCCCGCACCAAGTACCTCATCGTGGTGATGCAGCACGGCCCCACCGACGACAACGTGCTGTGCCCGCCGAGCGCCGTCGGCTGCGATCCCGGCGAGGTGCTCGGCACGCGCATGCGCGACCTGCGGGAGTACGTGGTGGAGAACGGCGCCGCCGACTTCCAAGTCCACGTGCTCGACCTCGCCTCGCTCACCAACCGCCAAGACGGGTCCCGCGAGACCGCCGCGGAGGAGCTGCAGCAGATCGCGTTCAACGGCGCCGGCGAGTACCTGCCCGTGTGCCCCCACGACGACGCCGGGACGCGCACCGATCCCTCGTGCGACAGCAAGATCACCCTGCTCGGTCTCGAGCTCGACAGCGCGCGCAACGTGTTCCTGACCAAGAGCTTCGTGGTGACGAACCTCTCGGCCATCACCACCAACGAGGGCACCATCCCCGACAGCGACTCCGACGGCGTGGCCGACATCGACGAGCCGCTCTACGGCACCGACCCGACGCTGCGCGACACGGACGGGGACGGGCTCGGCGATAAGATCGAGCTCTTGCTCTCGACGGTGGGGGTCAACCCGCTGGTGCCAGACGACCCCATTACCTGCCTGCCCATCGAGCCTGCGCTGCGCCCCATCCTCGACACCGACGGCGACGGCCTGCTCGACTGCGAGGAGGCGCTGTTGCGCCTCGACGCCACCTTGTTCGACACCGACGCCGACGGCATCCCCGACCTGCTCGAGGTCATCTCGGGCACCAACTTCCTCGAGGACGACGGCTTGACCGACGCCGACTTCGACGGCGTGCCCAACATCAACGAGCTCAAGGCCCACACCGATCCGCGCTCGGCCGACGCCAAGGCGCGCAACGAGCTCGGCTACATGTATCGCGAGACCGACCTCGGCATCGGCGACCTGCTCTTCTCCACCCAGCCGCGCGACATCTCCGGCGTCACTATCGAGGACGTGCGGGTGGGCTCCTCGCTCGGCAACGCGCAGCTCAGCTACATCTTCCAAGGGGGCGGCCGCCCGCCACTGCTCGCGTGGCGCGACGCCGCCGAGAGCGAGTTCGGCAAGGCCGTGGAGCTCACCGAGGACGGCTTCTACACGCTGCGCGCCTCGTGCGCCGGCATCGATGACTGCCCGCGGGAGGTCACCGTGTCGGTGACCGCCGCGATCCTCTTGCCCTACTCCGCCGATGAGTCGGTGCGCGTGGCGCTGGCACAGCGGCAGTGCACGAGCTTCCGCGTCCGCAACGTCACGCTGGTGGAGACCTTGGCGGCCATGGGGCGCACCCCTGGCTACAACGACGTGCGCATCTACTTCGGCCAGGTGCCCTCGGGCGTGCCCGACGCCTACGGCATCTTCCGCGTGGCGCAGTTCCCCTTCACCTTCATCGCACCGGACTACAAGAACCCCAACGTTGCAGACCAGCTCGTGGAAGATTTCAACTTCGTCCTCTTCGAGTAGCAACGAGAGATCTCATGCCTAACCGCCTGCAACCGCTTGCGTTACTGTCAACGCTCCTGTTCACGTTTGGCTGCAGCTTCGGGTCCGAGAACGCTTTCATCGGCACCTCGAGCCTGGTGCTGTGCGACGACGAGATCCCGGTCTGCAACGACAGCGCCGGCTGCAAGCTCGCGGAGGAAGAGAGCCACCTCGAGGGCCACTTTCCCGGGCAGCGTACCTTCATCGTCCCCACCGAGGGCGAAGCGGTGGTGCGGGTGAAGATCTTCTGGCGCACGCGTCAGGGGCCCGGCGCCGACACCGAGATCATCTGGTTCGAGCCCGCCTGCGTCGACGACTACAACTACGAGAGCCAAGGCGCCGACGTGTTCGCCGACTCGAACCCGCAGGGCATCTTCGTGAAGGAGCAGCGCGTGTTCCGCGCCGGCGATCACCTGGTGCGGGTCTCGTCCGACGCCACCGCCGAATACCTCCTGCGCACCGAGGTGCTCACACCAAGCGAGTGGGAACAGGAGCAGACGCAGCTCGGCGCGCTGTAGCGCGCCGGCCATGCCGCCCCTCAGGGCAGGTCGATGCGCACCTCGTGGGTGACGCCTCGGCGCGGCACGGTAACGATCTCCTCGGCGCTCTTGCCCGCCAGCTCCACGCGCAGCTTGTGCGGGGTGCCCACCTCGACGCCGCGCAGGAGCGCCGGCGTGGTCTGACCGGTGGGCGCGCCGTCGATGTACACCAGCGCGCCGCGCGGCTCCGAGCGCACGACCAGCGTGCCAAGGCCGCTCCCCGACCAGGCACGAAACGCGATCCACGCGCCGACCAACGCCGCGGCGCAGAGCGCACCCACGGCGAGGGCCGCCAGCGGCAGGCGCAAGCTGCGCGGCGCCGGCTCACGCGGACGCGGGCGGCGCGCCTCGTGGCGCGCCAGGGGCGCCGGCGCGTCCGGGCGCTTGCGCTTGTCCTCGACGACGGTTGGATCGGTGCCGGAGTCGCTGGCCACGCCCCGGTGCGGGTCGCTCTCGGTGCGAAACGAGGGCGGCTCGGGCGCGCGCGCCTTGGGTCCACGGCCGCTCGAGTCGTCCTTGCTCTTGACGCTCTTCCGGTCGGCCGTGGTGGCGTCGACCTGGGTGGCCTTCTTCTGCTCCGGCGGCCGCTCGAGGCGCGCGTCCTCGCTCGACGAGGGGCGAGGCAGCCCCTGCTCCATGCGATCCTGCCCCGCGCCTTCGGGGGGTGGCAGCGTGAAGGGCGTCAGGTTCTTCGACAGGCTGCCGTCGGGGTTGACCAGGCCGAGGGTGGCCTCTTCGGCAAGCGTGTCGGCGAACAAGCGCCGCATGTACTGCGCCAGGCGCGCCGCCGAGTGCGTGATGGAGAGCTTGGCCAGCGCGTCCTCGAGCGCCAGCGCCAGCTCCTGGCAGTCGCGGAAGCGCTTGTCACGGTGGATGTGCAAGGCCTTCATGACGATGTCGTCGATGGCCTTGGGCAGATCCTCGCGGAAGCGCGAGGGGCGCGGGATCTGACCGCCCATGATGGCCTCGAGCGTGGCCATCTCGGTCTCGCGCTTGAACAGCCGCCGCATGGTCAAGAGCTCCCACAAGACGATGCCGAGGGCGAACTGATCGGTGCGCGCGTCGACCTGCTCGCCGGCCGCCTGCTCGGGGCTCATATACGTGTACTTGCCCTTGAGCACGCCCGTCGACGTGTGCGTGGTCTGGGTGGCCGCCTTGGCGATGCCGAAGTCGACGATCTTGGTGACGCCGTCATAGGTGACGATCATGTTCTGCGGGCTGACGTCTCTGTGCACGATGTGCAGCGCGCGTCCCGACAGGTCGGCCTTGTGGTGCGCGTAGTGCAGGCCGGTGGCGGCGTCGATGGTCATCTGGCAGGCGTGGCCGATGGGCACGAGCTCGCCCCACGCGGCGTTCTTGCGCTGCACCTTGCGCACGTCTTGGCCGTGCAGGAACTCCATCACGATGAAGTAGGTGTCGGCGGTCTTGCCCACGTCGATGATGGAGACGATGTTCGGGTGGCGCAGATCGCTCGCCAGGCGCCCCTCGTCGAGGAACATGCGCACGAAATCGTTGTTGGTGGGCCCGCTCGCCAAGTGCGGCAGGATGCGCTTGATGACGACGAGCTTCTCGAAGCCCGCCTGCCCCGCGCCCTCGAGGCTCGAGCTCTGCTTCGCCAGGAACACCTCGGCCATGCCGCCCGCGCCGAGCCGGCGCAGCAGCGTGTACTTGTCGGCGATGACGGGTGCCTTGACCGCCATTCCCTGGAGACAGTTTCCATAATCTGGAAACCGTCAACTGACCTCCCGCGTCCGAGGCGAGCCTAGCAGGAAGTGCCGCGCAGACTCACGAGGAGGGCCGTCCTCTCCTGCCCGCTTCTCTGCGAGGAAGCCGCCGCCACGGTGACTCTGCTGCGGACCGGAGCTACTACCCGCACGCTCGCGTTCGAGCACCTGGGAGGAACCATGCACAAGCCATCCGCGCTCGCTCTGCTCTTGCTCACCACCCCCGCCCTGGCGGCGGGCCCCGACTACAAGGCCGTCGCCGAGCGCGTCGTCGGCCAGGTTGCCGGGGTGCAGGAGGGGGAGGTGGTGCTCATCACCGCGCCCGACACCGACCAGGAGCTCGCGACCCAGCTCTCCTGGGCAATCCGTCGCAAGAAGGCCGACAGCCTCACCAGCATCTACCGGGAGAAGGACGGCCGCCGCTACGTCGACGAGGTGCCGGCCGAGCTCGACAGCCTGCCGCCGACCGCCTCGCTCAAGCTGCTCGACATCATCCAGGTGCAGCTCGGCGTTGACCACACGGAAAACCCTGCGCTCTTCAAGGACGTGCCCGAGGCGCGCAAGCTGGCGCTCGGCGCGGCCAGCACTCCAATCGCGGATGCGGCAAAGAAGAAGGGCGTGCGCTCCGTCAACATCGGCAACGGCCTCTACCCCACGGACTGGCTCGCCAAGCGCTACGGCATGAAGAAGGCGGAGCTCGAGCGGCTCTTTTGGTCCAGCGTCGACGTCGACTACGCCAAGCTGGCGGTGAGCGGCGATGCGGTGAAGGCCGCACTTGTGGGCAAGCAGCTCAAGGTCACGAGCGCGAGCGGCACCGATCTCACCGTGTCCATCGACAAGCGGCCGGTGGTGGTCTCCGACGGCATCATCTCTGACGCCGACAAGAAGCAGGGTGGCGCAGCACTCCAAGTCTGGCTGCCCGCCGGCGAGGTGTACCTCGTCCCGGTCGCCGGCAGCGCCGAGGGCAAGGTCGTGTACCCGCGCGCCTTCGTGGAGGACACCGAGCTGACCGACCTGACCTTCACCTTCAAGGCCGGCAAGGTCGTCGACGTGCAGGCCAAGAAGGGCCTCGACGCCTTCAAGAAGATCTACGACGCCGCGCCCGCCGGCAAAGAAGAGCTCGGCTACCTCGACCTCGGCATCAACCCGGCGCTCATCGCGCCCAAGGGCAGCAAGCTGCAGTCGTGGGTCTCCGCTGGCACCGTGTCGATCGGCATCGGCAACAACCAGTGGGCCGGCGGCACCAACGCCGCCCCCGGGGGCTTCGCCGGACACCTGAACGACACCACCGTCACCGTCGATGGCAAGGTGATCGTCGACAAGGGTGTCCTCAAGGTCGGCGCGGGCGGCGCGGGCTGAGCGCTTGCTCGACGTGGGCGCCGGCAGGCGCCCGCGTCAGCTCGATCATCCCGCCGAGCACGAGAAGCTCAGCGGACAGCTCTCGCCCACGGCGACCACACCTTCCTCTGCACAAGCGTCATTGGCGTCCGTGCAGGCCGCCATGGCCTCGTCGTCCATGCACTGGGGCTGCTCATCGGCCAGGGCCTGGCAATCCACCAGACGAGGCCGCGGGTCGTCGAGACAGGTGCAGAGCGCGAGAGCCGAGGGGAGCAGAACGAGGGCGCGCATGCCGTTTTCTTGCGTGGCGCCGTTCCGGTCGTCAAGCGCCGTCGCCAGCGCGACACACAGGGCGCCGCGCATGTGGCGGCGCCTTCGGGCGAGGCTGCCCTGCGCTCACAGCGGGGTGGTCCCATCCGGCCCGCCCCGCCGCGCCAGCCCATCCTCGACGTGCACCCAGGGCGCGCGATCGTCGAAGAAGGCGTGCGCCGTGGGCGCGAGGCCGTGGCCATCGTCGAGGAGCGCCAACGCCACGTGCGTCTCGCCCGGCCAGCGCGAGCTCTGGAAGAACATGGGGCTGCCGCACAGCGAGCATGATGAGCGCCGGGCTTCCTTGGAGCTCTGAAAGCGCGTGACGTGCTCCGCGCCCGTGGTGATCGCGAAGCACCCCTGTTTCACGCCCACCCACGCCACCGAGCCAGCGCCGTGCGCGCGCCGGCACATCGAGCAGTGGCAGATACCCACCCACGCGGGCGCGCCCTCGATGAGGAAGCGCACGGCGCCGCACAGGCATCTACCCTGGTACGAGGTGGCCGCGCTCATGCGTGCCCCGAGCGCGCCGATGACAGGTGCGCTTGCAGCGGCTTCACCTCGAGGGTGCCCTTGGCCACGCGCGCGATGGCGCGGCTGGCGGCGTCGGCGGCGGCGATGGTGGTGTAGTAGGCGATGCCGCGCTGCAGGGCTTCGCGCCGCAACGAGAAGCTGTCCTTCACGCTGGCCGCGCCCACGGTGGTGTTGAACACCAGCGCCACCCGCCCCTGCGCCATCTCTTCCAGCACGTGGGGCGAGCCCTCACGCACCTTGTTCACGCGCACTGAGGGGATGCCCGCGCCCGTGAGGAAGGTGTGCGTGCCACCGGTGGCGATGACCCTGAAGCCCGCCTCGTGCACGCGGCGCACCGCCGGCAGGATCGCCTCTTTGTCGACGTCGGCGATGGAGACGAACAGCGTGCCCGCGGTGGGCAGGCGCAAGGAGGCGCCGAGCTGGCTCTTGTAGAAGGCCGACTCGGGATCATCGGCGATGCCCATGACCTCGCCGGTGGAGCGCATCTCGGGCCCGAGGATGGTGTCGACGCCGGGGAACTTGATGAAGGGCATGACCGCCTCTTTCACCGCGAAGTGCCCGAGGCCGGCGCGCGTCATGGGGCGATCGAGGGGGCCATACTCGAGCTCGAGCTCGTCGAGGGTGGCGCCGCACTGCAAGCGCGCCGCGAGCTTGGCCAGCGGCAGGCCGGTGGCCTTCGACACGAAGGGCACGGTGCGCGAGGCGCGCGGGTTGACCTCGATGATGAAGACGCGGTTTCTCCGCACGGCCAGCTGCGCGTTCATCAGGCCGCGCACGCCGAGCTCGAGCGCCAGCTTGCGGGCGGCCTCCGCGATCTCGTCGATCACCGGCAGGTCGAGCGTGTGCGGCGGCAGCACGCACGCCGAGTCGCCCGAGTGGATGCCCGCCTCCTCGATGTGCTCCATGATGCCGCCGATGACCACGCGCGTGCCATCGCACAGCACATCGACGTCCACTTCGATGGCCCCGTCGAGGAAGCGATCGACGAGCAGCGGACGGTCGTCGCTGGCGGCCACCGCGCGATCGAGGTAGCGACGCAGCTCGTCCATGCTGTGCACCAATTCCATGGCGCGGCCGCCAAGCACGTAGCTCGGCCGGATGAGCACGGGGAAGCCGAGCTTGCTGGCGAGCCCCTCGGCCTCGGCCTTCGACGTCGCCGTACCGCCAGGGGGCTGGCGTAGCTTGAGGTGGTCCACCAGCTCGGCAGAGCGCTTGCGATCCTCGGCGCGGTCGATGGCGTCGGGGCTCGTGCCGAGCACGTTGACGCCGGCGGCGAGCAGGCCCTTGCTGAGCTTGAGCGGGGTCTGGCCGCCGAACTGCACGATGACGCCGTAGGGCTTCTCCACGTCGACGATGTTGAGCACCTCCTCTTGCGTGAGGGGCTCGAAGTAGAGGCGGTCGGAGGTGTCGTAGTCGGTCGACACCGTCTCCGGGTTGCAGTTGACCATGATGGTCTCGAAGCCGGTGCCGCCTGCCGCGCGCAGGGCCGTGGAGGCCTGCACGCAGCAGTAGTCGAACTCCACGCCCTGCCCGATGCGAATGGGACCACCGCCCAAGATGACGATCTTCTTCGGGTGGCTCGTGGGGCGCGCCTCGTCGTCGAAGCGGGGCCACGCGGCGCCCTGCTCGACCACCTCGAAGGGGCGCTCGTAGGTCGAGTAGAGGTAGGGCGTGTGCGCTTCGAACTCGCCGGCGCAGGTGTCGACGCGCTTCATCGACGGCACCACGCCGCGGGCCTTGCGCTGCGCGCGCACGTCGAGCGGTGCGGCGTCGACGAGCTGGCCGATACGCGTGTCGGAGAAGCCCATCTGCTTGAGGCGCCACAGTGCGTCGTCCTCGAGATCGGCCAGCCGCTTGCCGCGCATGCCCTCCGTCTCGTCGACGATGCCGGCGATCTGCGCCACGAACCACGGGTCGATGCCGGTGGCGCGCACCACCTCGTCTTGCTTGGCGCCGCGACGCAGCGCCTCGGCCACCAGCCAGGGCCGCTCCGGCGAGGGCACCGCGATGCGCTCGAGCACCGCGTCTTTGGGCAAGGTGGGCGCGAGCGGCTCGCCGCCGGCCTTGGTGATGCCGTCGTGCTCGAGCCCGGCCACGCCGAGCTCGAGGCTGCGCAAGGCCTTGTGGAAGGCCTCTTGGAAGGTGCGGCCGATGGCCATGGCCTCGCCCACGCTCTTCATCTGCGTGGTGAGGCGCCGCTCGGCGCCCTTGAACTTCTCGAAGTCGAAGCGCGGGTGCTTGACCACGACGTAGTCGATAGAAGGCTCGAAGGCGGCCTTGGTCTTCTTGGTGATGTCGTTATCGATCTCGTCGAGCGTGAAGCCCACGGCCAAGAGCGCCGCCACCTTGGCGATGGGGAAGCCCGTGGCCTTCGAGGCCAGGGCCGAGCTGCGCGACACCCGCGGGTTCATCTCGATGACGACGAGGCGCCCGTCTTTGGGGTTGACCGCGAACTGCACGTTGGAGCCGCCGGTCTCCACGCCGATGGCGCGCAAGATGGCGATGCCGGCGTCGCGCAGGCGCTGGTACTCGCGGTCGGTGAGCGTCTGGACGGGGGCGACCGTGATGGAGTCGCCGGTATGCACGCCCATGGGATCGAGGTTCTCGATGCTGCACACGACCACGACGTTGTCGGCCTGGTCGCGCATGAGCTCGAGCTCGTACTCCTTCCAGCCCACCAGCGACTCCTCGACGAGGATCTCGGTGGTGGGGCTCATGTCGAGGCCGAGCTGCGCCAGGTGCTGGAACTCCGCGTCGGTCGTGGCGATGCCGCCGCCGGTGCCGCCCAAGGTGAAGCTCGGGCGAATGACGATGGGCAGGCCGATGCGCGCGCGCGCCGCAAGTGCCTGGTCCATCGAGTGACAGACCTCGGAGCGGGCGCTGCCGAGGCCGATGGAGTCCATGCACGCCTTGAACTGTTGGCGGTTCTCGGCGCGCTCGATGACATCGGCACGAGCGCCGATGAGCTCGATGCCGAGGCGCGCGAGCGTGCCGTCGGCCGCGAGCGCCATCGCCAAGTTGAGCGCCGTCTGGCCGCCCACCGTGGGCAGCACCGCGTCGGGGCGCTCCACCTCGAGGATGCGCGCCACCACGTCGGGCGCCAGCGGCTCCACGTAGGTGGCATCGCAGAGCTCGGGGTCGGTCATGATGGTCGCGGGGTTCGAGTTCACCAGGATGACGCGATAGCCGCAGCGCTTGAGCGCCTTCACCGCTTGCGTCCCCGAGTAATCGAACTCCGCCGCTTGGCCGATGACGATGGGGCCCGAGCCGAAGACGCAGATGCTCTTGAGATCTCGACGAGCCGGCATGGGCGCGTGCTTAGCAGGACCCAGCGAAAGGGCAATCGTCGACGCGCGCGCGTGCCGACGAGCCAGCGCGCTACGGCACGAGCCGCCCGCGGATGCGCATGCCGTCGCCGCTCGCCGCGGTGCTCACCAGATCTGCCCACTCGAGCTCGGCGGGGAAGTCCCCTGGGTCACCGTCGCCACCGTCCATCCCGCCCACGAGGTCGTGCATGTAGAGGCGGATCTCGAGCGGCCCCGTCGTGGTGGGCACAGCGCTCGCGTCGAAATTCAGGTTCGCCCTGGTGTTGCCGCGCCACGGGTGTGAGTCCACCGTGGTCGCGAAGCCGTCGGCGCTGGTGCGCAGGCTGATGGCGCCGGTGGCCCCCTCCTCGTAGCTGTCGTAGGTGTAGCTGATGGTCGTCAGATCGATGCGACCGCTGAGGGGCGTCAGCGTCACCGAGAGGTGGAAGGTCGTCGCTGGGTTCAGCGGACCTTCGTCCATCAGCACCGGGCGCACGTCGGTGTTTTGGCCGGAGAGGTAGCCAAAGGTCTGGTTGATCAAGGGCCCGGCGATGATCTCGCTGGCATTTGCGCTTGCGGGCAGCGGGTGGCTCTCGGGGCCGCTCTGTAGTCCGGTTGGGTTGTAGAAGGCGAGCTGCAGCTCCGGCTCACCCTCGCCTTCACCCTCGCCTTCACCCTCGCCTTCTCCCTCGCCTTCACCCTCGCCTTCTCCCTCGCCTTCTCCCTCGCCTTCTCCCTCGCCTTCTCCCTCGCCTTCTCCCTCGCCTTCTCCCTCGCCTTCTCCCTCGCCTTCTCCCTCGCCTTCTCCCTCGCCTTCTCCCT
>JADZDP010000224.1 GCA_020850995.1 Deltaproteobacteria bacterium | reverse complement strand
TTCTCTCGTCGCCAACAGACGGCGAGGGTCGGTAAACAGAAGCCCCCAAGGAGCGATCCGAGGGGGCTTCGCCGTTTCTGCGCAGAACTCCGACCGTTTCGCGCGCCGCGCGTCCTGCGGCGGTGCTCCCGCGTCTGCTCGCAGTTTGCCCCGAGCGTGCGCGATGAGCGCCGCGTGGGAAACCTCTCCCGCTCTCTCTCCGGTCCCGTGGGGAAATGGAGCGGAGAGGCGTCCATCTGCCTTCCAGCGTGAGCACGTGCGCACAATCCGCGGCCACGAGCGCGAACAGCTCCCGCGCGGAGAAGGCCGCTCGTCGACCCTCCGGCACATCTGCCGTCCGTCGGTGACCTCGAGCATCGGCGGATCGCGCTGCGTGTCGCGGGTGCAGCGCCGACGGCGTCAAACACCGCAACCTCCTTCGCGCTCGAACATCCAACGCACATCTACCGAGGAGGAACCCATGAACATCGACATCGGCATCGACGCCGCCAAGCGCTCGGAGATCGCGAGCGGGCTCTCACGCGTGCTCGCCGACTCGTACACGCTCTACCTCAAGACCCACAACTTCCACTGGAACGTCACCGGCCCCATGTTCCAGACCCTGCACCTGATGTTCGAGACTCAGTACGACGAGCTCGCGCTCGCGGTGGATCTCATCGCCGAGCGCATCCGAGCGTTGGGCTTTCCGGCGCCCGGCACCTACCAGCAGTTCATCGCCCTGTCGGCCATCAAGGAGGACGATGGCGTCCCCAAGGCGCAGGACATGATCAAGAAGCTCGTCGAGGGTCACGAGACCGTGGCCCGTACCGCGCGCACGGCGTTCAAGGCCGCCGAGGCGGCGAGCGATCAGCCGACCTGCGACCTGCTCACGCAGCGCATGCAGGTCCATGAGAAGACCGCGTGGATGTTGCGCAGCTTGCTCGAGTGAGCGCGCAGGTAGCCCAACAGCGCCGCGAGCTACTCGCCTTCGCCCTCGCCGCCCTCGTCGACGCACCCGCCATCGAGCTCGACGGCGGGGTCGGCGCACGCACACCTAGGCCCGCTGTCGAGCGCGATGCAGACGCGATCGGGCGGGCAGGTGACGCCCTCGCACGGGTCGCGATCGTCGGGGCACGCAGCGAGGCACAGGAGCAGGAGCAGGAGCACGCGCCGCATGCAGGACCTCAGAAGGCGAAGGTGAGCTCGGCGAACACCGTGCGCCCGGGCTGGGGCAAGGTGAGCTCCTCGATGTCGCCGCTCACGGGGTGCACCCACGTGGCGTCGAGCGCGTTCTTCAACGACACGGCGTACTCGAGGGAGAGCGGCTCGACGGCGCCCGCCAACACCACGTCGACCAGCACGGCGCTTGGCGTGAGCTCGCCTTCGCGATCACTGCGGCTACCTTCCCAGCGCACGCGCGTGCTCACGTGGGCCGCGGGGCCGAAGCCCGACCAGGTGCCCACCAGCGCGCCCTGCAGCTCCGGCGCGTTCTCGAGCAGCGGGCCGTACACCAGGTCGCCGCTGCGCGCCCGCGTGTACGCGCACCACACCGAGCCCGTGACGTCGTCACCGAAGGAGCGGGCCACCTCGAGCTCGACCCCCGCGGCGACCAAGGGCTCGGCGCTGTTCTCGAAGCGCAGCGGGTAGCCGGACGCATCGGTTGCCACCTGGTAGATGACGTCGATGATGGCAGTTGCGTGCACCGCGGCCGTCGCGCGAACGCCTCCCGGCAAGCTCCGTTCATACTCGAGCTCGGCAGACCACGAGGTCTCCGGCTGGAGCTCGGGGTTGCGCGAGTAGGTGTAGTCGCCGTCGTTGTAGGTGAGCTCGTAGATCGAGGGCACCCGGAACGCTCGGCCGGCGATGAGCTTGAAGGTGTCGTCGGCGCTTGGCAGGAAGATGAGCGCGAGGCGCGGGTTGACCGACGCCATCGTGCGCGGCCCGGTCTCGTCGCCGGCGCGGCCGAGCTCCTCGAAGTACCAGCCGTCGAGGCGAACACCCGCGCTGGTGCGCAGCCACGAGGCAGCGTCCCAATCGACGTTCGAGTAGAGCGAGCCCGTGAGGTAGCGATGCACCTCGTCGATGTAGGGCGTCACTGCGGGCGTCGCGCCGCCTCTCTGGTAGTTGCTCGGGTGCGCCTGCGCTTCGACGCCGACGGCGGCACGCAACCCCGCGATCGAGGTCAAGAGCACGCGCGCCTCAGCGCCGCCCCAGGTGCTCGAGAATTCCTCGTTGGCGAAGGTGTACGCAGGATCCGTGTAGGCGTAGGTGCCATGCTCGCTCGCCTGATCGACGAAGGCGCGCGTGAGCAACTGCAGGCCGCTCACCAGCACCGGCTCGTAGCGCAGCTCGGCGAAGGAGCGCGTCTGCGCCTCGCGGTTGCGCACGTCACCGAACGCGGTGAGGTAGTTGGCGGCTGCCAGCTGCTGCGCGCGCGTGCTCGCGTAGAGCGCAAGCGTGAGCTCGCCGAGCCAAGCCTTGCCGTACACCGCCATCGCCTCTTCGTCGCCCACGCCGTGCGCCACGCCGTCGGGCGCCCAGGAAGTGCCGGCGTAGCTCGGCAGCTCGACGTCGCGCGGCGCGCGCCCCAGCGCGCCGAACGCGATCCACGCGCCCGGCCCGTCGGGGGCTTGCGCACCAGCGATGGCGTGCACGCGCCCCAGGCCGCGGCTGCTGCCACCGCCACCGACGCGCAGCACCTTGGCCGGCGCGCTCGCGGGCGTGACCAGGTTGGCGACGCCTGTCATGGCGCCGGTGCCGAACAAGGCCGAGCCCGGGCCGCGCACTAGCTCGATGCGCTCGACGCCAGCGAGGGTGGGCAAGAGGTCGTAGCCGACCATGGAGCCTTGCGCCCAGTCCTCGTTGAGCGCGTGCCCGTCGAGCTGCACCTGCAAGCGGTTGCCGTACATACCGAGGGTGGCGATGCCGCGCACGCCGAGCGTAGGGATGGTCCAATCGTCCGTCGGGACGAAGCCACGCACGCTGCTTGCCGCGTCGAGCAGCGAGAGGTAGGCGAGGTCGCGCGCCTCGGCCGCCGTGACGACGCTGATGGACGCAGGTGCCAGGCGCAGCGGATCGACCGCTCGGCTAGCGGTCTGCACCAGCTGCTCCTCCACCTCGAACAGCTCTTCGGCCGGATCTTCCTCGGCTTGAGCGGGAGCGATCGCGAGCACGGCGAGGAGCACGATCATCGAACAACACTCTCTCGCACTTGCCGGCAGCTTGGCCAGTAGGCAACATGCATTGTATCTGTCGCGCGCTCCGGGGGGCCGGAGATGATCGGTGAAGCTCGTCGCGCTCGCGTGCTTGGTCTTGCTCATCGCACCGGCGGCGGTGGCGGGCGAGGTTGAGATCCTGGTCGTGGGCGACAGCAAGCCGTACGCGGAGGCGGCGCGCGCGGCAGCGCAAGCGCTCGGAACGGGCACGCAACCCACCACGCTGGCGGCGGCGGCGCCGCTGCCCGCCGCGTGGAGCCTCGAGCCCCCGCGCGCCATCATCGCCGTCGGCGCGCGCGCCGTGCGCTTGGCGCTCAAGCTCCCGGGCACCAAGGTGGTCGCGGCCATGGTGCTGCAGGAGACCGCCGAATTGCAGAACCCTCGCGCCGTAGCCGTGCCACTCGCAGTGCCCGTCGAGCGCCAGCTCGTGCTCCTTGGCAAGCTCGCGCCACACGCTCGACGTGTGGGCGTGGTGATCGACCCGCGCCACTCGGCCGCCGCGGTGGCGGAGGCGCGCGCGGAGGCGGGCAAGCACAAGCTCGAGCTGGTGGTCCGCGAGGTCGCCAGCGACGCCGAGGTGTCGGTCGCGTTCGCGCAACTGTTGCCCCAGGTCGACGCCGTGCTGTTGGTCGCCGATACCACCGTCGTCAAACGCGAGGTCATTGAGCTGTTGGTCGAGCGCTCGCGTGCCTTACGCGTGCCGGTCATCGGCTATTCCGCGGCGGTGGTCCAGGCCGGCCTGCTCGCGGGCTACGCGGTCGAGCCCACCGAGAACGGCGCGGTGGCGGCGATGGTGGCGCGCGCGCTGCTCACCGACCAGGGCCCGAGCGAGGCAAAGGTGCGCGGACGGCTTCACCTCAACCTCGGCACGGCGCGCGCCATCGGCGTCGTGGTGCCCGCGGACCTGACGACAGCGCCGACGCAGGTCTATCCGCAGCGCTGACCGTGGGCCGTCAATGACGACAGGGCGCCGCGAGGCGGCCCGCCACCCGGGACCGGCGCAGCACCGCGACACCAACGCTCCAGTGATCGCTCGGTCGGTGGTCTTTTTGACTGTGCGATCGTGCGCACCGATGATCGCCGTCAATGGCGATGCATGCGCCCTCCCTTGCCGCGACGCTCGGCATACTCGGTAGAGCACTTGCTTCGTGCCTGACGATCGCCGGCGCAGCGCACGCAGGTGTCCCCGTCTACGTGCCACCGGCGCCGCCGCAGCCCCCCGTCGAGGAGGCGCCCGGAGCGCTCCCCCCTGCGCCGACCGATACCGATTCCTCTGCCCCCTTGGCCGCGTCGTCACCCGCGGCAGAGGCGTCGAGCGAGGAAGAGGTCGACTTCGAGGAGGAAGAGAAGAAGAGCGAGGCCGAGAGCGAGCGCATCAAAGCCGCGGCGGGCGCCGCCCCCGCGCAAGGAGGCGCAACCGGCTTCAAGCTCTTCGTCGACCTCACCGCCATCGCCAAGCTCGGGCAAGGGACCTTCACCATCAAGCCAAACCACAGCTACGTCTTCCTGATGGCGCAGATCAACGATGAGCTGTCATTGCAGCTCCACCTCAGCGACGATCCGGCGTTCTACGAGCTGCAGTGGGAGGTGATGCCGGGCCTCTCCCTCAAGGCCGGCAAGCTGCTCGTCCCCTTCGGCACCAACGACTTCCACCACCTCATCGGCGGCCGCGTCGACGAGGAGTCGCGCCTGCTACCGGAGACCTGGGGCGACTTCGGTCTCTCGCTGTCGCACGCGGCCCTCGACACCGAGTGGCTGGCCCTCGACTACACGCTCTACGCGGTGAACGGCTTCCAGGGAAGCGACGAGCCCGGCATCGCCGCTGGCACCGGTATCGACAACAACTACATGAAAGGCCTGGGCGCGCGCGCGCGCTTGGTCGCGTTCTCCGACTACATCGTCACCGGCAGCGCCTACTTCGACGTCTGGGACAGCAGGCAGCGCTACAAGCTGCTGTATTACGCGCTTGGCGCAGAGCTGAAGCAGGGCTTCGTGCCGATCCCGGTGCTCGACCGCTTGCGCGTGCGCGGCGAGTGGGCGCGCGGCGAGATCGAGCTGCCGGGCCGCGCCCTACAGGTGGGGCTGATCGGGCCCTACAGCGTGGCGCGCACCGGCTTCTACGCCGAGGGCAACCTGCTCCTGTGGGAGGGGCTGTCGGCCCGCGTGCGCACGGGGCGCGTCAACAGCGACAACACCACCACGCTGCAAGACGAGGATGACGTGTGGCTCCTCGAGCCGGCCGTCGTGTGGTGGGTGGCTCACAACAAGGTGCAACTGACGCTGGCCTATCAGGCACTGCTGCCCGCCGGCCGCGCCGTCGACGCCTTCGATCCCTTCGATCCCGGCGACGTCGTCTATGGCAAAGTGTTCCTACAGTTCTGAGGCATGTCGCGGCTCGCACTCCTTCTGCTCTACCTCACCGGCGCCCTGGCGTGCGCGCGCGGCACCATGGAGAGCGCCGCGCGCGTCGACGTTGCGCTCGACGGCGAGACCATGGGGTCCACCTGGCACGTCAAGCTCTCGGTGCCCGCCGACCGGCGCAGCGCGGCGCTCGCCATGCAGCACGCTATCGACACCACGCTCGAGCGCATCAACGACGAGATGTCGACCTATCGGCCGAGCTCCGAGCTGTCGCGCTTCAACGCGGCCAAGAGCACCGCACCGATGGCGCTCTCCGGCGAGCTGGCCGAGGTTATGGCGAGCGCGCTCGAGGTGGGGCGGCTCACCGATAGGGCCTACGACGTCACCCTGGACCCGCTCATCGACCTGTGGGGCTTCGATCGCAGCGGCCGCAAGGCCGTGCTGCCGACAGCAGAGCAGATCAGCGCCGCGCGCGCGCATGTGGGGCTCGACAAGCTGGTGCAGGAGGGCAAGACGCTGCGCAAGCTCGATCCGGAGCTGAGCGTCAACCTGGGCGGTATCGCCGCCGGCTTCGCCGTCGACGTGGTGTGCGCAGATCTCGACGCTGCCGGATTCACCGACTACATGGTGGAGATCACCGGCGAGGTGCGCGCCCGCGGCACCAACGCGCAGGGCCACGCGTGGCGCATCGGCATCAAGGTGCCCGAGCGACGCGCCGACGCGCACGAGCTGGTCGCCGCGGTCTCGCTCGCCGATGCCGCGGTGACGACGAGCGGCACCTACCACAACTTCTCCCTCGGGCCCGACGGCAAGCGCTACAGCCACATCATCGATCCGCGCACCGGCGCGCCCGTCGAGAGCGAGCTGGTGAGCGTCACGGTGCTGTACGCCGACGCGCTCACGGCCGATGCCTTCGATACCGCCTTCGTCATCCTCGGCGAGCAGCGCGCGAGAGAGATCATCGCGCGGCTCCCCGGCATGGGCGCGTACTTCATCCGCCAGGCCAACGACGGCGCGCTGTCTACGTCGATGACCGAGGGATTTCCGCTCGTCATCACCCCGGCTCCGGAGCATGCGCCATGAGGCTTCGCCCAACGGTTGCTGCGGCGCTCGCTGCGCTCGTGGCGCTGGGCTCGCTCGGCTGCCTCGACGACATCGAGCTGCCACCGCTCGAGCCGGCGCTCTTGCCCATCATCAACCCCGTGCGCGTGCCCGAGGTGCTCTTGCAGGGCACCAAGCCTGCCGGCACCGGCATCATCCTTGGCGGCGAGCGCGTGCTCGAGCCCACCGACGAGGAGAGCTGGAGCTGGCAGCTCGCGCTCGTGCCCGGCGACAACCTGGTGAGCGCCAAGACGGTGAGCGCGAGCGGCCTGCAGAGCATCGGCGCCACCGAGGCGCTGGTCGTGTACGAGCCTGACTTCCCAGCCTCGCCCACGCTGAACGATCCGGCCTCGCCCACCAACGTCGGCACGCAGACCCTGAGCGGCACCAAGCCAGCCGACACCTCGCTCGTGCTCATCGACAAGGCGAGCGGCGCCGAGACCGTGCTGGTGGCGACGTCGCCAGAGCTCGACTGGAACGCCGCGCTGATCTTGCCAGCGCCGGGCACGTACCGCTTCGCGCTGGTGGCCGCCGACGCGCGCGGCAAGCGCAGCGAGCCCGTCGACTTCGTCATTGACTATGACGTCACGCCGCCCTCGCTCGTGAGCCGCTATCCCGAGGGCGACGTGCAACTGCCAACCAACGGCATCCTGAGCATCGCCTTCGACGGCCGCCTCAGGTTCGAGACCGAGGCCGTGCCCACCGACATCGTCAGCGTGCGCAACGGCCTCAGCGACGTGCCGCTCGGCAGCATCAGCTACCAGCCCGCCTCGCGTGCGCTGCGGGTGCACGCGGCGGCCGGTTGGCCCGCCAGCACCACCCTGACGGTGACCGTCGACCACACTGCGATCGTCGACGTGGCCGGCAACGCGAACGGCACGCGACCCGGCAACTTCATCTGGACCTTCACCACCGGCGCCGCCGACGACCTCACGCCGCCGCCGGCACCGGTCATCACCGATCCCGTGGGCGACAACCTCACGGTGCAGACCACTACCGCGCACCTCGCCGGCACCAAGCCCGCGGGCACCGGCGTGCTCCTCGGCGGCGACGAGGTGCTGCCGGTGAGCGCCGGCACCGACTGGGCGCTCGACTGGCCGCTGCCCATCGGCACGCCGGCCACGCTCTCCTTGTCGCTGGTGTCGAGCACCGAACAGATCGGCGCGGCGGCCACGCGCACCTTCACGCGCGAGGTGGTGCGGCCAAACCCACCGGTGCTCACCCCAGCGCCGCCGGCCGAGGTGGCCGAACCCACCGTGACGCTCGCGGGCACACGCGACGCAGACACGGCCGTGGTGCTGAACGGCACCGTCGTGGTGCCGCGCTCGTCCGACACCACGTGGAGCTACAACGCGCGCCTGGTGCCCGGCCTCAACACCTTGCGCCTGCAAGCCAAGAGCGTGCAAGACGAGGTCGTGGTGCTCTCCGACGTCGTGGAGGCAACGGTCGAGTTCGCGCAGGTGTTCACCGGCGATGTGCCCGCTGGCTACGGCCTGGTGGTGAGCTACGGGCTGCGCAACCTCGATGACGTGCAGCCCATCCGCGCGGAGTTCGCCACGGGCCCGTCGAACTACTCCGTGGACTTGTGGCTCGAAGGCCCCCTCGACGACGGCGAGCAGTGCTCGTTCGACGCGGCATCGCAGGAGCGTCGCGACATCAAGTACGCGGCCACGCTCGAGCACTACAAGGGCGCCAAGACCGGCCACACCAACCCCTGGGGCGACGACGACTACGCCAACCCCGACTACGTGGCCGCGCTCATCACCGCCGGCGTGCTCGGCTTCGCCCCCTCGGTGGACCGCCGCGACGACGATAGCGGCGCGCCGGGCGACGCGCTCACGGGCGGCGGCGGCAGCGCCGTGCAGATCACGCAAGACGAGGTCGACACCGCCATCGACGGCGTCACGCAGGCCACCCTCAAGCCCGGGCAGCGCGTTGTCACCTGGCCAAACGAGGGCGCGGCGACACGCTTCGACGGCAGTGCCTTCCCCCAGGGCGAGTACGTGCTGCACCTGGTCATCAACCTCGATCGATCGCCCGGCTGGGTCGAGGGCAACGATCGCGAGACCTGCTGGGGCGACAGCGAGTTCTCGCGCGTTGGGCCGCACCGCGTCACCGCGCGCCTTGGCCTCGGCGAGGTGCCCTTCTCGCTCACCCTCGGCCAGGCCGCCGAGGAGTCCGGCGGCGACGCCGAGAACGGCGCCGACGTGCTGCGCTACCTCGCCAACAGCGGCGTCACCATCGTGTGGGCGCCGCTGTAGCCTTGCGCGACCCAACTTAATGCGAGTGCGATAAGGGCGCACAGCGACTGTTCGGACGACGTGGCGACCGCGGTCCCCTTGAACACCATCGGTGTACAGTGCCCGCGTGGGGTTTCCACCATGATGCGCAGCATGTGTTTCGCCGCCCCGTGGGCGTCGTTGTTTGGGTTGTTCCTCCTCGTCGGCTGCCCGCCGTCGGGTGAGGGCGAAGGGGAAGGCGAGGGGGAGGGCGAAGGCGAAGGCGAAGGCGAGGGTGAGGGCGAGGGTGAAGGAGAAGGTGAAGGTGAAGGCGACCTCAGTGCGCCCACGCTCGCCGCCACCGTCCCCGCCGACGGCGCCGTCGACGCGGCGCCGAACGCGTCGGCGCTGGTGGTGTTCACCGAAGACGTCGACTGCGCGGCGCTGACGCCGCTCTTGCCGAACATCGTGGTGGTGCAACAGACGGGCGGGAGCCAGCTCGCTGCGAGCTCGAGCTGCGTCGGTGACACGGTCACCATCACGCCCGACGCCACACTGCCGCTGTCCGCGTCCATCATCGTCGCGGTCTTCAGCAACGGCAACGTCGTCGATCTCGCCGGCAACGCCATGGCCAGCGACGTGCAATGGAGCTTCACCACCGCCGCCACCGCCGACGCGGACCCGCCAGGGATCGCCTCCCGCGTGCCCGACGATCAGGCGACCGGCGTGGCGCAGAACGCCAACGTCGACATCGTGTTCGATGAGCTGGTGCTGTGCTCGAGCGTGACCACGTCGAGCGTCACGCTCAGCGACGGCACCGGTCCGATCGCAGCGGCGCTTGACTGCAACAGCATCACCGGCGTCGTGCAGCTCAATCCGAGCGCCGACCTCGCGGCCGACGTGGTGCACACCGTGACGGTGGCGGGCAGCGTCACCGACCTGGCCGGCAATGCCATCGGCGGTGATCTCTCGTGGACCTTCACCACGGGAGCCGGCTCCGACAACACGCCACCAGGCCCCCCCGCCGCCACCGGCGGGCTCGCCGACACGCTGTTCGCCACGGTCACGGTCAGCGGCACCAAGGACACGAGCGAGCCCACCAACGTGGAGCTGCGCACGGCCGGCGTGGGCAACTACGTCGAGGTCTACGCGCGCGACGGTGGCGGCACCTGGAGCGCCGACGTCGATCTGGTGGTGGGCGCCAACGACTTCGAGCTCCGCTCGAGCGACGGCGCCGGCAACGCGAGCAGCATGGCCACCTTCTCCATCACGCGCCTGCCAAACCCCGTGGCCGATCCCGGGCTCGATCCAGTGGTGTCACCCACCACCGTTGGCACGCAGGTCATCAGCGGCACCAAGGAAGCGGCCACCAGCATCGAGATCGACCCCGAGAACGATGGCAGCTTCACCACCATCGTGCCCGCCTCCTCCAACACCACCTGGGACGCGCTGCTCACGCTTGGCAGCGGCATCAACCTGGTGCGCATCCGCGCGCGTGACGGCGCCAACAACACGTCCAACGTGATCAGCGACGCGATCACCTACAACCAGCCAAGCGCATTGCCCGCCGGCGAGCTGCGCATCGACCTGAACCTGGTGAGCCAGTGGGCCAACATCGGCGACGAGTCGAACGCGGGCACCGCCGGTGGCACCGACCTCAACCACTTCGGCCTGATGGTGTGGGTGGAGGGGCCGCTCAACGACGTGGGCGGCGCGCCCGAGCCCTGCCTGTTCGACGACGCGAGCTTCCAGCGCAAGTACACGCGCTACACCCGCACCATCGCGCACTCGACCTACAACAAGAACCCGCGCGGCGCCGGCGGCTGCAACTCGCTCACCAACCCCACGGACCCGAACGCCTGCAATGGCTTCCACTGGGAGCCCGAGGCAGCCCACGCCAACTGGGCGGCGGCCTTGATCGAGAGCGGTCGCTGGGCGGGCGCCGCCTTCCCGCTCGCCGCCACGGCCGACCGCCGCGACAGCACCGGACACAACCACGCAATCGTCGGCGGCAGCCACCAGTTCTCGGTCCCGGCCTTGTACTTCGACGATCCCGGCACGGGCACCGTCGAGACCAAGCCCCGCCTGCAGCAGATGCCCATCGTCGACGGCGTCACCATGGCCTCGGTCAACCCCCACCACTTCAACACCAGCTCGCCCCTCTTGGCCTGCAGCGTGTGCACCGACGACGAGTACTGCGTCGACACCGACACCACCTGGCAAGCCCCCTATGGTGGCGCCGTGTGGTGCTACCCGAAGCTCGCGGGCGCCTTCAGCACCTGTGTGGACGACGCCGACTGCGGCGCATGGGCGAATTGCGACACCGGGCAGAGTCGCTGCGAGGACGGCTACGGCAACCCCGTGTGCAAGGACGGCATGATCTCGGTTAACGTCGGCGCCGGCGCCGAGTGCCGCGGCCAGTCCATCGCCGACTGGCACGAGCGCTTCACTTTCCGCTGGAACCTCAGCGACCACAATAACCAGCGCGTGCGCCCGGGCTGGTACATCCTGCACGTCGAGGCCGAGTACGACGAGAACAACCCCGGCACCACCTCCACCACGCAGACGCTTTGGTCACAGCGCTTCTTGCCCAACGACGTCGAGACCTGCTGGGACGATCCCGCCGACGACAGCCGCGGCCAACACCGCCTCGAGGTGCCCATCTATCTCGACGGCGCCACCGAGATCGATCCCGATGGCGCCACCGCGCTGGCGCCCATCGCGGAGAAGGCGACCGAGCTCGTGCCCGCGTGCAGCACTGGCCTCGAGTCTGGGACCGACTACATCAAATGCAGCTGCGGCGGCAGCACGACCTGGCCCTGCCCGCTCAGCCCGAACGGCAACGCGGGCGGCGGCAACGTGGTGCGCTACTTCGACCAAAGCCTCGACGACAGCGGCACCGCGCTGCGTGTGCAGTACTGCCCCACCGGCGCCTGCCCCTGAGCGACCCCCGACGCGAGCATGAGTGACACGCCAGCAGACAAGGTTGAAGAGGTTGACCTCGACGCGCTCGACGACGCGCCGGCGCCAGCGGCAGCGCAGCACGGTGCACCCGCACCTGCGCTCGCCGCCGGCAGCACCACCGTCGAAGAGGTGAAGGTCGACGAGCTCGAGCCCGCCATCCCGCTGCCCGAGCTACAGACCACGCCCTGGTTGTTGGTGTGCCCGCTGGTGCTCGCCTTGGTGATCGCGTGGAACGTCGACTGGCGCGACGCGCGCGTACGGCGCGAGACTGCGGCGCGCCGCAGGATGAAGACCCCGGCTCCGAGGAGACCCGCATGAGCTTGCGTTCGATGCTTGCGCTTGGCTGTCTGGCCGCACTGGGTGCGCTGCTCGGCGCCACCGATGCGCGCGCGGTCAAGTACCTCTCGCTGGGCGACGCGGTGAAGAAGTTCCTGCCCGCCGACGCCAAGGTCCTCAAGGTGACCAAGGTGCCCTCTGCCGACGAGCGCAAGCGGCTCCTCGACGACTACGGCTGGGAGGCCACCGAGCCCGAGTACGTGGCCTTCAAGGGCGTCGACAAGGCCGACGAGAGCAAGGTGCTCGGCTACGTGTTCGTGGTGCCCGAGATCTTCAACACCTGCTTTCACAAATATGCCGTGGGCGTGGCACCAAACGGCAAGATCCTGGAGAGCGTCATCATCGAGCTCACCTGCCCGCGGAGCTTCCCCATCAACAAGAAGGCGTTCTTGAAGCAGTTCAAAGACAAGACGCACGCCGACGCGCTCAGCATCAAGGTCGACATCGACGGCGTCACCGGCGCCTCGCTCTCGTCCGAGGCCGCCTCTACTGCGGCGCGCAAGGCGGTGTCGCTGCACAACCTCTTCTTTGGCGGCAACGCCAAGGTGACGGTCGACGACAAGGTGAAGGCCGGCCGCGCGGCGGGTGCCGCCAAGATCAAGAAGGCCATCGAGACCGGCGAGACGCTCAAGAAGGAAGGCAAAGACGGCGCGGCGCAACTGCCGCCTGATGAGGGCGAGAGCAAGCAGTGAGCAGCACCGGCAAGGGCCTGCCCATCGTGGGCGACCAGGCCTACTACCGCACCACGTCGAGGGTGGGCCTGCGCCACGCGCGCCGCGCGGTGCAGCTCGTGATGCTGGTGCTCTTCCTCGCGCTCTTTCTGGTCACACGCGATCAGGGCTTGGCGCCGCTGCCACCCACGCTCTTCCTCCAGACGGATCCGCTAGTGGCGCTGCTCACCATCGGCGCTGCCCGTGTGCTGGTGCCTTCGCTCCTCGTGGGCAGTTTGTTCTTCGTGCTGTTCACGCTGGTGTTCGGGCGCGCCTTCTGCGGTTGGATCTGCCCCCTCGGCACGCTCTTCGATCTGACGAACCGCGCGCTCAAGACGCCCGAAGACCGCGTGCCGCTGGCATGGCACACGAAGCTACAATACGCGAAGTACCTCATCCTCGTCGTCATGGTGGCCGGGGCGCTGTGCTCGGCGCAGTGGCTCTACCTGCTCGACCCGCTGGTGCTCTTGTTCCGCGCGCTGGCCGTGGGCGTATGGCCCGTGGCCACGCTGGCACACGATGATCCCGAGGCGCAGGGGACCCTGTGGCAGGCGTTCCATGGCGTCACCTTCGGGCCGCTCGCGCTCTTGGCGGCCACGCTGGCCGCGGTCGCCATCGCGCCGCGCTCGTACTGCCGGTACCTGTGTCCGCTGGGCGCCTTTTATGGGCTGTTGTCGCGCGCGCCGCTGCTGCGCCGCCGCGTCGAGGGGTGCGACGCGTGCACCGGCGTGCAGACGCAGAAGCAGTGCGTCGCCGGCTGCCGCATGGGCGCGGTGGCGCAGAACCCGCACCTTACGCAGAACCACGAGTGCATCCGCTGCATGTCGGGGCGCAGCTTCTGCCACGCGCAGGCCATCCACTTCGACGTCGAGCCGCGCACGGTGTTGCGCCAAGACCCCGAGGACGTGCCCGCCGCCATCTCGCGCCGCGCCTTCCTCGCCTCGGCAGGCGCCGGTCTGGCGTTGGCGCCCATGGCCGCGCTCTCGAGCGCGCCACGCAACCCCGACACCGGCGTGGTGCGACCGCCCGGCGTGCTCGACGAGGACGCCTTCACCGACCAGTGCATCCGTTGCGCCATGTGCGTGCAGGCCTGCCCCACGCAGACCCTGCAGCTCACGCACCTCGAGGCGGGCTTCACCGCCTTCTGGACGCCCGCCATCACGCCCGCCGTCGGCGGCTGCGTGCCCGAGTGCAACGCGTGCAGCGTGGCCTGCCCCACCGACGCCATCCCCGACTTCGCCAAGGACGAGCGCTCCAAGTGGGCCACCAAGATGGGCACCGCCGTGCTCGAGAAGGGTCGCTGCATCTCGCACACCGAAGACACGCCCTGCGCCAAGTGCCTCGACATCTGCCCCACCAAGGCCTTCGTGGTCGAGAGCGAGGGCGCGCGCACGCCGCGCCGGCCCGAGGCCGTCGACTACGTGCGCTGCGTGGGCTGCGGGCTGTGCGAGCTCGAGTGCGCCAAGATCGTGTATGGCACACCGGCGCTGCGCACCTTCGCGCACGGCCGCGGCCAGCTGACGGCGCTGCACGAGGCGCCCACCACGAGCTTCAGCGCGCCGACGATCGCGCCAGCGGACTGAGCGGGGGCGCGCCCGCGGCCTCGATGACGCGCAGCTTGCGCCACAGCGTGGTGCGCGAGAGCCCCAAGACGCGCGCCGCCTCGCTCTGCGCGCCGCCGCACGCGTCGAGCACGCGCAGCAGGTGCTCTCGCTCCACCTCGGCCAGCGAGCGTAGCGTCGCGGCGTCGGCCGGTGCCCGAGGGGCTGCCGACTGCGGCGCCCGCGCCAGGTCCTCGGGCAGATCCTCGTCGCGCACGTCGATGCTCTCGGCGAGCGCCGCGCCGTGCTTGACCACGTTCTTGAGCTCGCGCACGTTGCCCGGCCAGGCGTGCGCGAGCAGGCGCCGCTCGGCCGCCGGCGTGAACCGGCGGGCGCGCGCGCGCTCCTCGGCGAGCAGCTCACGCGCGAGCGGCAGGATGTCGTCTTGGCGTGCGCGCAAGGGCGGCACCTCGAGCGTCAGCACCTTGAGCCGATAGTAGAGGTCCTCGCGGAAAGAGCCGTCGCGCACGCGCGCCGCCAGGTCGCGGTGGGTCGCACACGTGACGCGCACGTCGACGGCGAAGGAGGTGGACTCGCCCACGCGGCGCACCTCGCCGTCTTGCAGCGCGCGCAAGAGCTTGGCCTGGAAGGGGAGCGGCATCTCGGCGATCTCGTCGAGGAAGAGCGTGCCCTTGTGCGCAGCCTCAAACAGCCCTTGGCGCGCAGTCGCGGCGCCGGTGAAGGCCCCCTTGCCGTGCCCGAACAGCTCGCTCTCGAGGAGCTCGGCCGGCAACGCCGCCACGTTGACGGCCACGAAAGGCGCGCGCGCGCGCGCCGAGCTCTCGTGCAGCACGCGCGCCACCACCTCCTTGCCTGTGCCGGTCTCCCCGAGCACGGCCACGGGGGCGTCGCTGCCGGCGAAGCGCGCCGCGCGCTTGAGCACCGCCTGCATGGCCTTGCTCTGCGCCACCACGCGCGAGCTGCCGCCGCGACGGCGGGCGAGAGGGACCAGGCCGCACACGCTGCAGTGTTCCTCTGCGTGCTGTTCCATATGTTTCATTGTTGAACACTGCGTGAACCACGTCAAGCTCGCGCGTCATTGCCGCTCATCCGGACGCGGCCGGCGCCTCCGGTCGGCCGGGCACGCGCCGTGCTTAGCCATTCACCCAGGTGCGCCGATCTCCGTGCGCGGGGCCGACGCCAGCCGCCTCCTGCCGAGGCGCAGAGGAGAGACCATGCTCGATCGCACGCAGACCGTCGCCGCCACCGTCCTCGACCACTCCGAGTGCGCCGCGATCTTTCAGCAGCACCGCATCGACTTCTGCTGCGGCGGCCAACAGAGCATCGAGGCTGCCGCTCGGGCCAAGGGCGTCGACCTCGAGGCGCTCCTCACCGAGCTTGGCCGCGCCATCGACGAGCGCCGCGGCGGCGGCGACGATCCGCGCGAGCTGGCCACGCCGCAGCTCATCGAGCGCATCGTGGCCAAGCACCATCAGTATCTACGGAAGGCGCTGCCCTTCGTGCAGATGCTCGCCGCCAAGGTGGCGCGTGTGCACGGTGACCACAACCCGAAGCTGCCCGTGCTCGACGTGGCGGTGCGCGAGCTCGCAGAGGCGCTCGGCCCCCACCTCGACGAGGAGGAGCACGATCTGTTCCCCTCGCTCACCGCCGCCGCGCCCGAGCGCGCGCGCCAGGCCACGCTGCTCGCAGCGATGCACCAAGAGCACCTGGCGGTGGCCAAGCTGCTCGAGCGCATCCGCGCGGCCAGCGAGGACTTCACGCTGCCGCCCTGGGCGTGCAACAGCTATCGCACGCTGTTTTCCGAGCTGCAGCAGCTCGAGGGCGACGTGTTCGCCCACGTCCACCTCGAGAACAACGTGCTCAAGCCGCGCTTCGACGCCTAGGGGTCGCCCGAACGGAGGCCGCCGATGGAGCAGCGCCCCACGGGAACCGACGAGCTGCGCGAGGCGACGCTGCTGGCCTTGCGCGGCGTCGTCGATCCCGAGGTGGGCATCAACATCGTCGACCTTGGGCTGGTCTACGGCGTCGACGTCGAGGGAAGCCGCGTACACGTGCGCCTGACCATGACCTCGGCCGCGTGCCCGCTCGGCGAGGAGATCGCCGCCGAAGCCGAGCAGCGCGTTCGTTCCCTGCCCGGCATCGACGACGTCGGCGTGGAGCTCGTGTGGGATCCACCCTGGAGCCCCGAGCGCATGGCGCCGGCGGCACGGCACGCGCTCGGGTGGGGCACATGACTGCTCCGCTCGCGCCCGTCCAGGCGTCCGCGCCGCGCGCGCGCGACACCCGGACCGAGCTCTTCGTGCGCCGCGGCCTGCTGGTGGTCGCGGGCGCCTCGGCGCTCACCGCGGTGCTGGCAGGGCTCACACGCATCGGCGTGCCGCTGGCGTGGGGCCCCTCGGTCTCGGCCATCCACGGCCCGCTCTTCGTGCTGGCCGTGTTCGGCACCGTCATCAGCCTCGAGCGCGCCGTCGCGGTGGCGCGCTGGTGGAGCCTGGTGGCGCCCGGCGCCGTCGCGGCCGCCTCGATCGCGATGATCGCGGGCCTGGGCTGGGCGCCCTGGCTCGCGACCGTCGGCGCGCTCGCGTTGGTGGGCGTCAACGCCTTCATCGTGCGACGGCAGCGCGCGCCCTTCACCTGGCTCATGCTGATCGGGTCGCTGGCGTTGGCCTTCGGCAACCTGAGCTGGGCGCTGCGGGTGCCGGTCTTCGAGGTCATCCACGCGTGGGTGGCCTTCTTCGTGCTCACCATCGTCGCCGAGCGGCTCGAGATGTCGCGCCTGACGCCGACGCCGCGGTGGGCCGGCAACGCGCTCATCGCGGTCGCGCTCGCCTTCGCCGTGGTGTCCTGTACCGCCACCTGGATCGTCGACGTGGCGCATCGCTTCATTGGCCTCTGCATGGTGCTGATCGCCGCGTGGCAAGCGCGCTTCGACCTGGCGCGCCTGACGGTGCGCACGCAAGGGCTGGCGCGCTTCGCCGCCCTCGGCGTCTTGGCCGCCGCCTTCTGGCTCTTCGTCACGGGCGCGGTGACGATGCTCCTGCCCATGCCGCCGGCCGGCCCGCTCTACGACGCCGAGCTGCACGGCGTGTTCGTCGGCTACGTGCTGTCGATGGTGTTCGCCCACGCGCCCATCATCTTGCCCTCGGTGGCGAAGATCGCCCTGCCCTACCACCCTGCGCTGCTGGTGGCGCTATGCGGACTGCACCTGAGCGTGGCCCTGCGCGTCGCCGGTGACCTGCTGCCAAACGCCGCGCTGCGCCAGGCAGGTGCGATCGGCAACGCGCTCGCGTTGGTCGCCTTCGTTGTGGCCGCCCTCTGGGCGCGCGCACGGGCGCGCTGATCCTCAACCCTTCACGGTGTTGAGGAACAGGCGCGAGAGCTCCTCGGCCTCGTCCTCGAGCGGCGAGCGAGCAGGCGCCTCGGCGTTGGTGGTCGGCGGCGGGGTCAGCTCCACGGCCGCCGGCGTCGCCGCGGGCGGCCGCGCGGCCCGCGCCTTCTTCGGCGGCGACAGGTCCCCGAGGAAGCCCTCGACGACGGTGTAGCCCACGTCGCCCAGGATGACGCTGTCGAGGTAGTGCTCGGCGCCGAGCTCGGTGAGCTGCTCGGTGGTCTTGACCTTCCCGAGCAGCGCGTTCGGATCCTTGGCGTCGTCGATCACCTTGGTGAAGCGCACCGCGGCCTTGAGCGTGACCGTGCGCTTCTCTTGCAGCAGGAAGAGCGTGGTGTCCTCGAGGCGCACCTTCCCCTCGTCCGACCACTGAGTGAGCATGGCGTTCGAGAGGAAGACCGCAGCCACTACGACTCCAACGTGACCCCGCCCCACCACCGTAGCAACCCGGGCCGTCGACGTCCCGTTTTCCCTCGTGCGTCCCGCGTCGAGGCGCTTTCCTCCCCTGCGGCGAGACGTTAGGGTCCGCAATCAACCAAAGGAACGGCCCCATGGCACAGAACATCACCGAGGTCACCGACGCCAATTTCGACAGCACGGTGCTGACGGCAGACAAGCCCTTCCTCGTCGACTTCTGGGCCACCTGGTGCGCGCCCTGTCTGGCGATCGCGCCGCACGTCGAAGCCATCGCCAACGAGCAGGTCGCCAAGCTGCAGGTCGGCAAGGTGAACATCGACGACAACCCGGGCGTCGCCGGCAAGTTCGGCGTGCGCTCGATCCCCACGCTCATCCTCTTCAAGGGCGGCAAGCCGGTGGATCAGATCGTGGGCGCCGTGCCCAAGCGCAAGCTCGAAGAGATGATCGCGAAGCACACGGGCTGATAGGCGGCGCGGTCGGCCCGCGCGCGCTGAGGCGGTTCCGGCGCTCGTTTGTTGGGGCTTGTCGGTACGGCGTTGTCGACGATCGCCGCTCTTGACAGCGCGGTGATCGCCCACGAACGAGCGACCACAAGCCCCAGGTTCAACAAGAGAACCTGGCCGAGCCACGATGGCGACGATGGAGACCGCGACCCCGACGGCTGCTACGGCGCCTCCGCCGGCCCCTTCGCCTGCCCCTTACGCAGCGCATCGGCCTTCTGGAAGGCTTCACGCGCGTCGCCACGGTGCTTCTTGCCCATGGCGTCGTAGGACTTGCCGGTGAGCTCCCAGGCGTCGGCCACCAGATCGATGGAGGCGCCGGTCTTGTCCCAGATCTTGATCGCCTGAGCCAGCGTGCCCACGGCGTCGTCGTAGTTCTTCTCGGCGAAGCGCAGCTGTCCGAGCGCGAAGTAGAGCTCGGCCCAGTCTTGGTTGTTGTGGTAGCCGAGCGCCTCGCCATAGGTTTCGCGCGCCTTGTCGAGCTGACCGTCGGCCTGCAGCGCGCGCCCCTTGGCGAACACGGCCAAGTCGTGCGCGTTGCCGAGCTTCTCGATGGCCTTGTCGGCCGACGCGAGGGCGTCCTTGCCCTTGCCGGCAAGCGACTGCGCCAAGGAGAGCTCGACGTAGGACATGCCGTTCTCGGGGTTCGCCTCGACCACGCGCTGCAGGTAGCCGATACCGTCGGCGGCCTTGCCGGCGCGCGCCAGCACGTCGTAGGCGGCCTTGGCAATGGGCAGCGACGAGGGTGCGATCTTGAGGGCCTCGTCGAACGACGCGCGCGCGTCGTCGAGCTTGCCGAGCTTGGCGAGCGCGCGCCCCTTGAGGGCGTACGTGGCGGGCTGACCGGGATCGGTGCCGAGGGACGCCTCGGCGAACGCCAGCGCGTCCTTGGCGTTGTTGTCGGCCAGGTACACCTCGCCCTTGGCGTACTCGATGAAGCCCTTCACGCGCGGCGGAGGGTTGCCGCCGTAGTCGGGGTGCTCTTGTGTCTCTTGCACTTGGCGATCGAGCTCCTTGAGCAGCTCGCTGCTCTTGGCCTGCCGAGTGATGGCCGCGAGCAGCGTCAGCGCGGTGCGCGCGCGCATGTGGTCGGCGTTGAGCTTCTTGGCCTTGAGGTAGGCGTTGGCCGCGGACGGCACGTTGCCGACGGCGTAGAGCGCGTCACCCTCGGCGATGGGCAGGCGCACGAGCTGCGTCGAGAGTTTTTGGCCCTCTTGCGCGGCCACCACGGCCTCCTTGCCCTTGCCCTGCTGCAGCTTGGCCACCGAGAGCGCGTGCAAGAGCTTGGCGTGGCGCGCGCCGCGGTTGTTGACGAGGTCCATCAGCATGCTCTCGGCCTCGTTGGCGCGGCCGTCGCCGAGCAACAGGTAGGCCTCGGCTGCGTAGCGCTCGGCGCTGTTGACCTCGCGCCCCTTGAGCTCGTCGACGTAGCGCTGGGCGCGCTCTTTCGACTCCTTGACGCCGTAGGCCTGGAAGAGCTGCGACTCGAGCTCCGCGGCGGTGGACAAGATGGCGTCGTTCTTCTCGATGCGATCCTCGGGGATCTCGGCGAGCTTCTTCTTGGCCTTGAGCAGGGCGGGCGCGTCGTCGCCGCCGGTGAGCTCCTTGGCCGCCACCGCCAGGTCCATGATGCGCTTCTCTTCCGACTGGAACTTCCAGTACAGGAACACGCCCCCGCCAACCAAGGCGCTCACCACCACGACCTGCACCAGCGCGCTCACGCCGGTCTCGCGCTTGACGTTGCGGTTGTAGCCAGCGGGCGAGGGTCCAGCCATCGAGTGCCTCCGTCGGGAACCGGCCGAGGCAACCGCAGGGACCGGGGCGTGTCAACCCGATCGACGCACAAAAAGAGAGCGCGGCCAACGCCGCGCCCTCGTCGAGAACCCGCGAGCGGTTCCTGGTGTCACATCGGGTTAGCCGTTGGCCATGCGCCCGACGCGCGAGCGGACCGCGGAGCGCAACTTGAGCCGATCGCGCAAGTGACGGATGCCGGCGTCGACGGCTTGGTCCATGGCGTCGATGACGATGATGCGCAGGGCCTCGGGGCCCACCTTGAGCGCCTCGTAGTAGGCCTGGCGATCGCTCGCGTGGATCACCGCCGGCAGGTAACCACCACGCATCAGGAAGTAGTTCATCAACAAGCGGCCCACCTTGCCGCTGGCGTCGGTGAACGGGAACACCTTCATGAAGTTGAAGTGGAACAGGCAGGCCTGGTTGATGGCGTGCTGCGCGCGGAAGTCGGGGTTATCGACGCCGTCACACACCTCCTGCATGCCGGGCTCGATGTGCTGGGGCTCGTAGATGTCGTGGAAGTAGGTGCGGTGCAGCGGCATGTCCTTGCGCAAGGCCCCCGGCTGACGACGCGGCAGGCCGCGCGACAGGAGCACGTGCAGGTCATGGATGAGCTGCACGGTCACCTTGGGGTTGCGCACGCGGATCTTCTTGGCCGTCTCCTCGCGGCAGTGCTCCTGGATGACGTTGAGCGCGTCGCTGTGGTTCTTGATCTCCTGGTACGTCGGAATCAGCGACGTATCGGATGCGATCTTGCGATCAACCGCGGCGCGCAGCTCGTGGTACGTGAGCACCATGCCCTCGAGGGCACAGTCGTGGTAGATGTACGCAATCTTGCAGCGCTCGTCGAAGTCAGCCCGCTCGTCGGGAAGATCCCGCAGCAGCTGGTTGAGCTCGTCCCCCTTGTCGTCGAGATCGCTGAAGCGTGCACGGACATCAAAGTCGTCGAAGTCGAAGGACATTTGAGTCAGCTCCCCCAAAAAGGGCGCCCATGCTGGGCGGGTGAAACACGTCGATCGGGACTCCCCGGAACCCGTCTGCGAGCGAGCGGCGGCACGGACAACCCGGCTCGCCTCTCGCCCCGCCCCTGGCCCTCGCCAGCGGCGCACCTCACAAAAAAAGTAGGCGGGCCATAGGGTCTTGTGATGGACCTGTCAAAACAAAAGGGCCCGGAAACCGCTGTTTTCCCAAGGGCTTATCGTGACGCGTCGCAGCAGGCGAAAACCGTATCCGGTGACCGATCGGTTTGGCGTGCGCGCCTGGATCAGCGGCCTGCGCGGCGTTCACGCGCTGGTCACGCGCTGGTCACGCGCTGCTCACGCGCTGTACGGGGTCAGCCAGCGCTCGAAGCCCGCGAGGCGCCCGGTGACGGCGTCGCGATAGGCGCTCTGGATGCGCTCCACGACGGGACCGCGGGTGCCCGCGCCCACGGCCACGCCGTCGATGTCGCGCACCGGCGTCACCTCGGCGGCCGTGCCCGTGAGGAAGACCTCGTCGGCGATGAGCAGCGCCTCGCGCGCGAAGCGCTGCTCCTTCACCTCGAGCCCGAGCTGCTTGGCGATCTGCAGCACGCTGTCGCGCGTGATGCCCTCGAGGATGGGCGACGAGGGCGCCGGAGTGGTGAGGCGGTTGCCCTTGACGGCGAAGATGTTCTCGCCGCTGGCCTCGGCGACGAAGCCTTGGTCGTCGAGCAGGATGGCCTCGTCGTAGCCCGACAAGATGGCGGCGCGCTTGGCCAGGATGGAGTTGACGTACTGGCCGCAGATCTTGCCCTTGGGGAAGAACGAGCGCGGGCTCATGCGCGCCACGTTGGCGATCTGGCAGCGGATGCCCTTCTTGATGCCCTCGTCGCCGAGGTAGGCGCCCCAAGGCCACACCACGATGCCCACGCGCACGCGGTTGTTGAGCGCGCCGAGGCCTCGCTTGCCGTCGTCGACGAAGGCGATGGGCCGCACGTACCCCGCGCGCATCTTGTTGGCGGCCAGCGTCTCACACGCGGCCTTGCACAGCTCGTCGACGGAGAAGGGCAGCTCCATGCGGATCATGCGACACGATCGGTGCAGGCGCTCCATGTGCTCGGTGAGGCGAAAGACCGCCGGGCCCTTGTCGCCCTCGTAGGCGCGGATGCCCTCGAACGCGCCCAAGCCGTAGTGCAGCGTGTACGCCATCAACGGCACCGAAGCGCTCTGGTTGTCGACCAGCTTGCCGTCGAGCCACGCCCAGGGGACCTTGAAGTTCTCGGGAACGACGTCGGGGATCTGCGCCATGGGGCGGATCGGTAGCAGGGTCCCGGGTGCCGGGAAACCCTGAGCTGCCGCCGGACGCGCTGCGCGCAACCGGCCTCGCGCTACGCCAATTCCGAGAGGATCCCCGGCGGGTCCGGGATGGGCCCCACCATCTTTCTGATGAGCGCCACCTCGGGCTCCGTCTCCTTGCGCCCGTTCTCGACGGCGCGCAGGAACTCGGTGGTGGTGGGCACCACCGTCAGCGGCGACAAGACGTGGCGGTAGGTGATGGTCAGGTGCGCCGCCTGGCGGCCCGCCTTCGAGGTCTCGGCGGCGATGCGCATGAGCGGCAGGAACAAGAGGTGGCGCGTGGTGAGCTGCGGCGCGAAGGCGTCGAGCGCCAGCACGAAGGGATCGCGCGCCCCGCACGCGCCCGCCTGCACCGCGCGCCAGGCCTCGCGCGCCGGCAGGTTGTCGGCCAGTCCGCCGTCGACGAGGCGCGCCACGCCCTCGCGGCGCACCAGCTCGGTGACCAGCTCCACCATGCGCGGGTCGTCGCGCAGGATGTCGTAGTGGATGATGCCCGGCACCGCCGACGAGAAGCCGATGGCGTCGAGCACGTCGAATTCGCGCGTCAGCTCGTCGCCGCCGGCGTAGATGGGCCGCACGGGCTGGCGCGTGATCTCGTTGAGCGCGCGCGCGATCGACGCCGCGCGCCAGCGGAGCGCGCGCGGGTTGTCGACCGCCTCGTCGAGCAGGTGCGCGTAGCTCTCCATGGGGCGCTCCCCCTGGGAGATCCCCGCCAGCGTGACGCGTAACGGGATCTCGAGGTCGCACAGGCGCAAGAAGCGCCCCTCGCGCTCGAACTCGTGGCCGATGACCTCGCGCAGGTAGAGCTTGAGCGTGGCCGGCAGACCGAAGCGACTCTCGGTCTCGAACAGACGAAAGACCTTGCGCCACGACAGTCGGGCCAAGAGCTGGCGAATGTCGCCGAGCGAGAACGACTGCTGCTTGCAGCGGAAGGCCGCGATGATGGCGCCCATCGAGGTGCCCGCGATGAGCGAGGGCGAGAGCCCGGCCTCGTCGAGCACGGCCATGGCGCCCACGTACACGTAGCCGGTGCCACCGCCGCCACCGAGCGCCAACGCCAGGGGCCGCCGCCGCGTGCACCGGTCGAGCGCGCGCGCCGGCATGCGGCTGCCGAACAGCTCGAGCAGGCTCTTGCGCTCCTGGGCACAGAGCGCGCGCACGGCGGGGATCTGCGCGCGCACGCCGTCGCGTGACAGCACGCGCTCACCGTCGACCACGCCCTCGAGCAGGCCATACAGCCGACCGCGGTACTGGTTGATGGCCGTGTCGACGTCGACGACGTCGGCGCTGCCCTCGGCGCTGGTGACGTCGACGGCCGACAGGCGCGCCAACGACAACGCCCAGCGCAGCGCCGCCTCGTCATGGGGCGCCAGCCACGCTGGGTCGGCGAGCGTGGCGCGCATCAACACCAGCTCGCGAGTCTGCAGCTCGCGTAGATAGGGGCGCCGGAGATCGGGGTGACTCTCGTCGTTCAGGGCAGACCTCGAACCCCCGGCTACCTGCGCTGCCTGGTCGGCACGCCAGCCAAACGTAGCTCAGCCAACGCCTCGGACGAGTCGGGGTTGCACACCAGCGCCTGCTCGAAGGCCTTCTGAGCGTCGACGGTGCGTCCCATGCGCGAGAACACGCGCCCGAGGAAGATGTGCGCGCGATCGATGCGCGGGCTCAGCTCCACGCCGTGTTGCAGGCGCTTGACGGCGTCGGCCTGCACCACGGGGTCGTCGGGCGCCTCGAGGAACAACGCCCAGCCGAGGTGCGCATGGAACTCACCCTCCTCGGGGTAGAGCTCGGAGGCCTCGCGGAACAGCGCGGCCGCCTTGGCGTACGCGCCTGCGTGCAGCGCGACCTCGCCCTTCTTGAAGCGACTCTCCGCGGTGAGGATCTTGCCGAGCTCGTCGGACACCCCGGTCTTCTGGCCCTGATCGAGCTTGCGCTCGTACTCGGAGCGCCGCTTGGCGTCGGACAAGGCCTCGAAGGCGGTCTCGAGCTGCTGGTAGATCTGCTCGGCCAGCGCGCGCGCATCGGCGGTCACCGCGCCGCGCAGCTTGTCGGGGTGCACCTCGCGCACTAGCGCGTGATAGGCCCGTTGCACCTCATCGGCGCCGGCGGAGCGCGACACGCCGAGCATCTCGAAGAAGTTCTGCTTGCGCATGGCGCGCGCGCGCTCCACCAGCTTGGCGCGCACGTCGTCGGCGGGGGCGGCGTCGCCGGGACGGGCCGCGAACACCATGTCGGAGCGACGCTTGAGCGGGGGCGGGCGCGCGCGCACGGGCGACGTGGGCGACGGCAACGGCGGACGCAGCGGCGGCTCCAGCGCGTCCTTGCGCTTGGCCTGACGCGGCAGTGGCTGGATGGTCTCGGTGGCGATGAGCGCGTACAGCAGGTGCTTGGCCTGCACCCGGCCCATGCCGCTCTTGTCGACGACCTCGGCGAGCGTGCGCCGGCCGTCGACCAGTGCGAGCACGCGACGCTCGTCCGCTTCGAGCGAGAAGTCCTGAAAGCGGTGCGCCGGGTCGGGGTGGGGCGCCACGTACGAGTCGAGGAAGGGCGCCAGCAGGTCGTCGAGCAGGCTCTCGCTGAAGCGGCGCCGCACGCCTTCGTAGACGATGGTGGCGAGCGACATGTCGAGGTGTACGGTCTGCGCCGGGATCTCGACGGCGGGGTTGAATTGATACTCGCCGTCGGGCCAGCCGAAGATGTCGAAGAGCTTCTGCTCCATCTGCAACTGCAACGAGAACACCAGGTTGTGCGGCGAGATGGCGCCCATCTCGATGAGCACCGTCCCTTGCTGGCGCCCCGGCCGGTCCTTCATGAGCTGCAGCGAGCGCTCGCACTCCTCGTCGGAGATCATCTTCTCGCGTACCAGCACGCGGCCCAGGCACTCCGAGAGGAGGTTCGACTTGACGAAGATCGGGTAGCCCTCTTTCAGGTACACGATCTTCTTCACCTTGTCGCGCCGCAGCAGCAGCCCGCCGGTGGCCTTCCAGCGATAGAGCTGGGAGAGCACCTCGGGAAAGCGCTTGTTCTTCAGGTTGCCGCGCGCGCTCCTAGCCGTGGGGAAGCTCGACTCGGCCTTCTCCACCTCGCGCTGCTCGAGGCGCGTGTCGAAGTCGGCCAGGGGATCGTCGCCCACCTCGTGCGGCGGCGTGACGCGCGAGCGCGTGGCAGGCCGGCGGGCGCTCGGGTAGTCGTGGCCCATGGCTTCCTGCAGCGCGACCTTGAGCGCAGCCACCTCGAAGGGCTTGTCGAAGTACGCAGCGACGTTGAGCCGCTCGCGGGCGTCCTTCTTGTGCTTGCTTGCACGATAGATGCCTGAGATGCAGATGACCGGCACGTGCGCGCCGCCGGGGGATCGCCGCAGCTGCTCGATGACCTCGAAGCCGCCCAAGGTGGGCAATAGGATGTCGGTGATGAGCACGTCGGGCAGGCGGCGCTCGAGCGCCTTGAGCGCCCACTCGCCGTCTTTCTCGCACAAGACCTGGAAGCCCTCTTGCTCCAACGTCTCGCGCAGGAGGCCCTGGATGGCCTTGTCGTCCTCGACCACCAAGGCCGTCTTCAGAGCCATGTTGGGAACATAGGGAAGGTCTGTATGCTGTGTCCATGGCGCGTTTCGTCGACCTGGTGGCCGTCGAGGGACCCGATCGGGGCATGCGGTGGTCCGTCGAGGAAGGCGCCTACCGTGTGATCGCGCGCGCCGAGGACGAACGGAACAGCACGCTGCAGATGACGCCCGACGGCGATCGGGCGCTCGACAAGGAACAGTCGCAGCTCGTCGACAGCTACTTCCAAGCGAAGAGCCCGCAAACACGGCGCAGCTTCAAGAAGCGCGGGCCCGACATCGTGCTGCGCGACGGCTCCGTCAGCCGCACCCACGCGCTGGTGTTCGTCGACAAGGACGGTGCGTCCGTCGTCGACCTCATGAGCACCAACGGCACCAAGGTGAACGACCAGCCCGTGCGCGACGTCGACGTCAAGCCCGGCGACGTGCTGTGGGTCGGCAAGAGCAAGCTGGCGGTGGAAGAGGGGTAGCGCGCAAACGCGCCGGATCAGCCCCGGATAGCCAAAGGTGACGGCTGATCTACAAGCTCTGGCCATGGCCCCCGAGCACGGCGACGACCAGGACCACGACGAGCGCTGGCGACGCGCCTGCTTCCTGGCGGTCGACGTCGAAACCACCGGGCTCGTGCCCCAACGCGATCGCGTCATCGAGGTGGCTTGGGTGCGGTTCGAGGGCGGCGCCGTGGTCGACCAGCGCTCCTCGCTCTGTCGCATCGACGTGCCCCTCCCCCGCGTCATCCGCGCGCTCACGCGCATCACCGACGAGGAGCTGGCGAGCGCGCCGCGCTTCGCCGACGTGGCGCCGCACCTGCTCGAGGCGCTCGCCCTGGTGGACTTCGCCGTCGCGTACAACGCTCCGTTCGATATGGGCTTCCTGCGCGCCGAGCTCGAGCGCGTCGGCGCCGTGCTGCCCGCGGTGCGCTTCCTCGACCCGCTAGCGTGGTCCCGCCGCCTCAACCCCGGCGCGGCAGGTCACAAGCTGGTGGACGTGTGCCGCCGCCACGGTGTCGCGCTCGACGGCGCGCACCGCGCGCTCGCCGACGCGCGCGCCTCGGGCGAGCTGGCGCTGCGCTTGGGCGCAGCCATCAAGGCTCGTCCTCCCGCGCGCCGCGCATCCCGCGCTCGAGACGGTCGCGCACCTTGAGCAGTTGGCGCGCGCGGTAGCGGTCGTGGCGGTTCTCGCCGCGCTCGTTCTCGTCGTCGGTGGCGCGGTCGACGATCTGCAGCTCTGCCAGGCCGAACACCACGCGCCCCAAGTCCGTGCCGCGCTCCATGCGTGCGAGCACGTCGTCGGGGACGTGGATGGGCACGTCGACCACCACGCTGACCACGCGATAGCTCGGCCCCGAGAACTCGTTCTCCGATTGGAGCGCCGCCTCCTCGTGGCCGAGCCCCACCTGCAACCCCGACGCCAGCGCGCGCAAGTGCGGGTGGCTCTCGGTCATAGCGGTGAAGTTCACCAAGCCGTTCACCGTCTGCCCCGGCGCCACGTAGTTGTAGGGGAACAGGCGCTGGGTCATGCGCACCAACAGCTCGACGATGTCGAAGGGGTGCTCGACCACGAAGCGGAAGCGCACGCGATCGTGGATGGTTGCCGCGTGGTGCTCCTTCTTGACCAGCAGCTTCGTCACCAGGCTCGACAGCGACTTCTCGCCACCCGAGTAGCGCACCAGCTCGAAGCCGTCGGCGATCAGGTCGCGCGCGAACGCATCGACCTTCTCCGCCAGCAGGTCGGCGAGGCGCGACTGCGACAGCGGCAGGCGGAAACGCAGCTCGCGCGCCTCGATGTGGTGCACGATGTGCATGGTCTTGAGCAACAGGCAGGCGAAGAACCGATCGCGGCGACGGCCGCGCTTCTCCGAGGCGTAGAGGAACAGCTCGAGCGGGTCGCAGGAGAGCAGCTCGGCGGGCACGCGGTAGGCGTGCTCGTCATGCAGGTAGCGCGCGGCGACGCCGCGCAGCGCCAGCATGCGCGCCTGGTCGGCGGGGTCGTCGGGGTCACCGCCTTGCAGGCGCACGAAGGCGCGCGCCTGGTCCACGCCGTCGAACAGCAAGCGATACCAGTCGACGACGGAGCCGCCGCGCAGGATCAGCCGCACGCGCTCGAGCTCGGCGAGCGTCATCGCGCGCAGCCGTGGGCGGCGCGGAAACGAACCGCTCTGCTCGGCCACCTCTCCCATCACGCGTCAGTTGAGCTTCATCGGGTAGTTGACCGGGACGCCCTTCTTCGACGCCGGGAACTTGAGCGCCTTGACGACCTCGGCGACGCAGGAGCCGGTCGGCGTGCCCGCGAACTTGTCCTTCACGTTCACGGTCGTCACTTTGCCGTTCGGCGCAATGGTCCAACCGATCGAGATCATGCCGGTCTGGCCAGTCTTCTTGCCGCAGGCCGCCACCTTGGGGAGCGCGCCCTTCACCGCCACCAGCACCTCCGCTTTGGACGGCGTGTCGGGCAGAGAGGCGTCGTCTTGCGGCGGGCGCTTGGTCGCTGTGCCGCCGGGCTTGCAGTCGAAGTCGAGCACCGGGTCGCAGCCCTTGCCCGGCGCCTTCGCCGCGGCCACCACAGGTGGGGGTTTGGGTGCCTTGTCGCTCTTGTCGACCTTCTTGGCGATTGGCGTGGCCTTCTTTGGCGGCGCCTTCTCCGGAGCCTTGTCGACGTCGGCGTCAGGGGCCGACGGGGATGCCGCGGCGTCACCGGCCTCCGGCGGCTTGTCCGAGACCGCGAGGGCCGGCGGCTTGTCTGCCGCGTCCGGCGGCGCCGCTGGGTCTTTCAACGGGTCCGCCGAAGCTCCGGGCGTCGGCGCAGTTTTTGTCTCGGGCTTCAGCTCGGGCTTCACCTCGGGCTTGGCCTCGGCGCCGCCGCCGATGGGCACGAGCTGCCCGTCCACCATCACGTAGGCCTTGCCGTCGGGGCCCACGACCTTCTTCGGCTCGTCGCCGCCACGGGTGGCCATCACGACCACCAGCACGGAGATGACGAGGAGCAGGCCGCCTCCGCCGGCGATACCGCCGATGACGAGCGGCGACGGCTTGCGGCCACCGTCGGCCGGCGGCCGCGTCTGGAACCCCGCCTGCGGCGGAAAGGTCGGCGCCACGGGCGGCGGCTCGTAGCCCGAGCGCGGCGCCAACGGCGGACGCGACGCCATCGGATCGGTGATCTCGGGACCAGCGTCGAGGTCGGGTTTGGCGCCGAGGCCGCCGAACATGGGCGCGTTGAGCGACGCGTCGTCGGCGGGCCGCAGATCGTCGTCGGCGGGGGGCAAGGGCGAGTCCATGCGCTTGATCTCGTCCTGCGCCAGCGACGCGAGCGCGCTGGCGGCGCCGGGCCGCCACTCGGGCTCGGCCGATGCCTGCGCGGCCAAGGGCGGTGACGACGACGAGGCCTTGGGCGCGAGTGTTGCGCCCAGGCTGCCGAGCCCCATGCCGGCCGCGGCCTCGGCCAGGTTCGCCGCCTGGTAGACGTCGGTGAGGCCGTGTGGTCGCCACGCCGGGTCGTCGGGCTGCTCGTCGAAGGGGCTCTTGCCGGACCCCGGCTCGGAGTCCCCGAAGTCGGTGCCCAGGTCCGGCGCTGCCGACGCGCGCGCGCGCGGACGATCGTCCTCGACGCTGATGCGCGGCATGGGCACCTTGTCGAACAGCGCGCGGATCTCGGGTACGTCGGCCGCGGGCTCCCAATTGTCCATGCCCATCTTCCACACCAAGCTGTCGCGATCGACGCGACCGCCCTCGATGTGCCGGCCGATCTCGGCGATGGAGAGCGGCCCCACCTCCTGCTCGTCGATAGCGACGTGCCACACCTGATCGGCGGGTCCGTCGTCGGCCCCGGCGGGCGGCTTGACCACGAAGCCGTCGCCCGGCTGATCGGGTGGGGGGCCATTCGCCAGCCCCATCGGGCCCTCGGCGGAGTCGTCGAGCGTGCCTTCTGCCGTGCGCTGCGCGGTCTTCTTGCGCAGCGCGGCCATGGCGTTGACGTCGAGCACGCGGGTCGGCCCTCGGTGATCGTCCTGCGGCGCCTCGGGCGCGGTCATCGCGGCGCCCTGGGCGTCGAACATGGCATTGAAAGCGCCGCTGAGCTGGTCCGAGAGCAGGTCCTCGTTTGGCGGCGGCGCTGCCTTGGCCGCCACGGGCTCATCCGCCACCGGCGGCGGCACCGTCATCTGCGGCGGCGCACCGAGCTCCGTGCGGTCGACCGACGGCTCACCGTCGGGCTCTGACGGCGCCTGCGCCTGCGCGCTCAACTGCGTGGTGTCGCCGAACATGGAGATGGGCGCGGGCGCGCGGTGATTGCCCGTCGGCTCGGGCTCGGGCGGCGGGGGCGGCGGCGCCAGGGCCGCCACCGCGGGGTCGGTGGGCCCGCCTGCGGCGAACGCGCTGTGCTCGCCTGCCCTGAACGGATCCTGATCGTCGGTAGGGGCACCGTCGGAGACCGCAGCGCGCAAGGCATCGAGGCCGTCAGGAGCAGCGCCCGCTTGCGTGGAGTCGTCCGGTGGCGGTGGCGGCGGCGGCACCGCTGCGCTCACCGACAGCTCCGTGCGGCCATCGTCGATATCGCTCGCGGGCGGGTCGTCGCGCTCGGAAGCGCGCGCGTCCTCGGCCGCCGCGCGGTCGTTCGCCTTGTCGACGGCGTCCTTCGCTGCGGCCTTGTCGCCGTGCTTGCCCGGTCGCACGATGATGACGTGTTGGCACTTCTTGCACTTGACCTTGACGCCGCGCTTGCCGACCTTCTCGTCGGCAATCATGTATTGGGCGTGGCAAGAGTCGCACTCGAATTTCATCGTCCACCCGTGCCCAGGAATCCGATCGAGAGGCCGTCAACCCCGGGCCATCCCACGTCAAACGACGCGGGCGCCACGTCGATCTGATCCGCTCTTCTGGAAGGCTAACGACCTGCAAACACCAAGGTCAAATGTCCGTCGACGCAGCGCGGCTCCCACCGTAGCCGCCATGTCGCCTGTCCGGCGCACTTCACCCCTGAGCTCACTGGCATCTGCACTGATCCGCGAAGGGCATGGCCACGAGGTCAAGGAGCAGCGGAGGGCCATCCCCGTCGGGATGGACAGAGCACGCGACGCAGAGATCGTGGCCAGGACCAAGCGAAGCGGTGCAGATGCAAGTGGCCTCAGGGGTTAGGAGCCGATGGCGGTGCCAAGGCGCGTCCGCAGCTCGAAGCTCTCGTCGCCGACGGCGAAGCGCAAGAGCTCGGCGAGCTTGTCCTCGGGCCGGATGGGAATGGCGGCAGGATCCGGCATCTTGGCGAGCGTGGCGCACAGCTCGATGTCACCGGTGAGCACGTAGCCGGCCCGCACGGCCGTGTGCTCCATGCCCTCGAGGAAGGGCTTGGTGTTGACTGCCTGCTTGAGCTTCAAGAGCTCCGTGACCTGGGGGCGCAACGCGTTCTGCAGTGGCGCGCCCAGCCGCGACAGCGCGGTCTCGAAGCGCTGGATCTCGGCGGGATCACCACGGACGGGGTAGCGCGGATCGACGAAGCGCACGGCGACATCGACGAGGGTGTTGAAGCGCTGCGCGCCGAGCGTGCGGGGCAACACGAACACGGGTCGCAGCGCGCAGAGCTGTCGACCAATGGTGAACCACAGGCGAGCGCGGTTGGTCTCGCCGAGGAGCGGGCTCGCCTTGCCCATGGCGAGCGTGGGCTGCTCGAGGCACAAGGGCGCGAGCGGCTCGGCGCTGTTGGCCTTGGCGAACAGCTCGAAGCCGCCGGTGGCGAGCACGCCACGAACGAGCTTGAGCTGGTTGACGAAGTAGCTCTGCACGGGGGCGTCGAGGTCGACGCGCTCCCAATCGCTGCCGCGCTTCTTGTCGAGTCCGTAGTCCTTGGGCTGGTAGGCCAGCACGCTGCCGGCGGTGCGCCACAGGATGGCGCTGATGGCCGCCACCGGCGTGCGCGCCGACGGGTGCAGCAACAGGTTGTCCCACAGCTTGTCGGTCATGGCGCGCTTGGGCTGACCGGGGAGCTGTTTGGCGTACAGCTGCATCACCTCGATCTCGCTCGGCTGCGCTTCGCCGCGCACCTTGAGCGCTTGGGCGTAGACGTACGCGCGATCGAGCGCCTTCTTCGCGAGCGCGATGCGTAACAGCTCGTGCAGCGCGCGCCCGGACTTCTGCGGCGACAGAGCGAGCAGCCGCTGGTAGGCGGCGGCGGCCTCGTCGGAGGTCTGCGGGTTGCGCGCCAGCAGGTCGGCGAGCACCTCGACACTCTCGGCCGCATCCGGCTTCATCTTGACGACGACGCGATAGGCCTGCGTTGCACCTTCGAGGCTACGCAAGCGGAAGCGATAGAGGTCGCCGAGGTTCTTCCACAGCACCTCCTTGATGCCCGCGCGTGTGTCGGGGATGCGCTTGAGCATCGCGATGTAGTTCTCTTCGAGCGCCGGCCAGTTGCCGGTCGACGACAGCATGGTCTCGAGGGACTCGAAGGCCTTGACGAAGGTCGGGTCGAGATCGAGCGCGGCGTTGAAGTACTGCACGGCACGCGCTTCGTTCTTGATCTCGTCGCGATACACCTCGCCCAAGGTCTGGTTGAGGCGCACGCGCGCCTTCTCGTCTTGCTCGACGCGCACCAGCTCTTCGAGCACCTCGACGGCGCGGGGCCCCTGCCGGGTCTGGCGATACAGGCCGAGCAGCGCCTCGAGGATCTCCTGATCGCCAGGCTTCTGGCGGTTGGCGTCTTCGAAGGCGTCGATGGCGCGATAGGGATCGTCGAGGTCCCCCTTCCCGAGGCGCCCGATCTCCATCAAGAGCGCCGAGCGCTCGTCGCCGAACACCAAGGGCACCAGGCGCATCAGCGTCTCGTAGGCCTCTTCGTAGTCCTTGCCCGCCAGGTGGATGTTGGCGAGCAGGCGCAGTGACGGTGGGTGGCTCGGGTCGAGCTCGAGGGCCTTCTCGAGGTTCTTGGCGGCGCGATCGTTCTGGCCGAGCTTGTGGTGCAGGTCGGCGAGCTGCTGGTAGTAGTCGACCACCTCGGCGTCGGTGAGGCCGTCGCGGTGGTGGATCAGGATCGCTTGGTAGACCTTGGCGGCGTCCTCCCAACGACCTGCGCGCGACAGCGCGGAGCCGAGGCCCTCGAGGCCCGGCAAGTACGTGGCGTCGAGCTCGTAGGCGCGCTGGTAGCTCTTCAGCCCCTTGGCCTCGTGGCCCAGCCGCTCGCACACGTAGCCGAGGCGGTAGTGCTGCCGACACAGCTCGGCAGCGTCGGTTTGCGGGTCGAGCCGCTCGACGATGATGTCGAGCAGCTGCTCGGCGCGTTGCCACTTCTCGTCGCGGTACGCGATGTCTGCCAAGGGGCGCGCTGCCGGCAGATGGTCGAAGGTGATTGCGAGCGCCTTCTCGAACTCCGTCTCCGCGCCCTCGAGGTCGGCCAGCGTGTCTTGCAGGAACACGCCGGTCTCGGTGTGCAGCTCGGTGCGCCGGAGCTCGTCTTCGGTGTAGGCGGCCTCGGCCCGCAGCCACAGCAGTCGCTCTTGCGAGTCGCCGCGCTGCGCCGCGAGGTTCTTGAGCGCTTGGATCGACGGCAGGTGCCCGGGCTCGATGTCGAGCGCCGCCTTGTAGGCGGTGATGGCGTTGCCCGGATCGAGCAGCATCTGCTCGTTGATGGTGCCGATGCGGTGGTAGATCTCCACCGCTTCCTTGGAGGCGCCGAGGAGCTGCGCCTCGGCTTGCAGCTTCTCGAGAGCGTTGAACCAGTTGCCGCTCTTTTCGTAGAGCGCGCCGAGCGCGTGGATGGCGTCTTGCGATCCTGGATCGAAGTCGAGCGCCGCAGTGTAGACCTGCTCCGCCTTGTCGGTGCGATCGAGCTCGGCGGCGTACACCTGCCCCATCTCGACGTAGAGCCGCACGATCTCGCGCGGGTCGCGCACGAACGCGATGTGCTTCTCGATGATCTCGACCAGGTCCTCCCACTGCTTGCGCGCGCGATAGAGCCGCTCGAGGTTCTCGGCCGCCTTGACGTTCTGCGGATCGACCTCGAGGATGCGCCGGTTGGCGTCGACCGCCATGCCGGTGTCGTCGAGCCCTTCCTCCCAGGTCGCGCCGATCTTGAAGAGCAGGTGGATCGCCTCGGCGGCGCCAGGCGCGAGCGCGACCAGCTTCTCGAAGATCTGCACCAGCTCCTGCGGCCGATGCAGGTTGGTGTACAGCCGCTCGAGCGCGCGCAGCGCGCCCACGTGGCCGGGCTCCTCGTCGAGGATCGAGCGATAGGTCGCGATCGCCTGCTCGGTGCTCGCGAGCTGCCCCTCCCAGATTGCGGCGGTACGCATGCGCACCGCCATGCGCTCCTCGGTGGATTCGCACAGCTCCTCGGAGCGGCGCAGCACGGCCACCAGCTGTTGCCAACGCTCGGTGCGCTCGAGGATCTCGGCGAGGTCGCGCGTGGCGGCCGGGTCGCGGCCATCGAGCTCGAGGATCCGCTTGTAGGCGCCGATGGCGCCCTCGATGTCGTGCGCTTTCTCGTCGAGCGTGCGCGCCACGCGCCGGAACATCTCGATGCGCCCGGCGACGTCGCCCGCCTGCTCGGCGCGCCGCTCGAACATGGTGACGACGTCGCGCCACCGCTCCTGCGACTCGTAGAGCGCCACCATGCCGTCGAGCGCGCCCCGGCTCGCGGCGTCGTACTCGAGCGCGCGCTTGAAGTGCAGCTCGGCGTCGGCGGGGCTGCCGAGCTGCTTCCAGGCCAGCTCCGCCATGCGCAGGTGGATGTCGACGATGCGTCGCTCGTCGGTGATCTGCGAGAGCGCGTCGTCGTAGATGGTGACCAGCTCATCGGCGCTGTCGGTGGCGAGCGCCAGGCGATCCATCCACGACGCGAGCGCAGGATCATCGTAGTCCTCGCGGAACGCACGACACGCCGCCAGGAACGCGAGCGGATGCTGGCCGAGCTTGTCCTCGTAGATGGCGCCGATCTCTTGCAGCAAACCGATGCGGCTGGCGACGTCGGGAGCGTGCTTCTGTCGCTCCTCTTTCACCGCCACGAGCTTCTGCCAGCTCTCGCTCGCGGTGAGGGTCTCGCACAGCCGCTGGTAGGCCCGCTCGTGGCGCGGCTCCACCTGTAACACGCGCTCGTAGGGACCCGCCGCGAGCGCGGGGCGCCGGAGGTTCTCCTCGAACAGCGACGCGAGCTCGAGCAGCTTGGCGACGCGCGCGCGCCCCTCGGCCTGCTGCGCGCTCTTCTCGAGCACGTCCGCCAGCTCCTCCCACGCGTCGCCGGCGCGGAAGATGCCCGCCAGGCGCTCGAGCTGTTCCGGTGTGTGCGGCTCGATGTCGAGGATGCGGCGCCCGGTCTCGATGGCCTCGGCGCGCTTGCCCAGCCGTTGCCCGAGGATCTCGGCGAGCTGGAAGCGCAGGTCCTTGAGTTGCTCGGTGTGCGTGGTGGTCCGCATCAATTTGCGGATCAGCGCCACCAGCTCCTCGTTGCGGCCGAGGTCGGCGTACAGGCGGCGCAGCGCGTTCAAGCTGCCGACGTTCTGCGGATCGAGCTCCAGCACCTTCTGGTGCCGCTCCACCGCCTCTTCCTTGCTGCCGAGGTGCACGAGCACCTCGCCGACCTTGGTGGTCAGCGCCGACACCTGTGCCGGATCGCGCTCCACGGCGAGCGCGGCCTCGTACATGGCCTTCAGCTCCGCCCACTTCTCGGCGGCGGTGTACAGGCGCTCGAGGGTGGCGAAGGTGGCGTCGTTCGCGCCGCGGCCCGGCGCCTCGGCGCGCAGCGCCTCCCACAAGGGGATGGCCGCCGCGACGTCCTGGAGCTGATCGGCGAGCAGCGTGGCCATGCGCCAACGCGCCCGGCCGAAACCCTCGGCGTCCCCGCCCTCCTTGCAGGAGGCCATCTCCTCGTCGAGCAGCCCGCGCAAGCCCTCGAAGTTGCCGCGCTGCTCGAGCTGCTCGATGAGCAGGGTACGGGCGCCTGCGCTCGCGGGTTCGAGACGTCGGACCTCCTCGAGGATGGGCAGCGCCTCGTCGGGGCGCGCCAGCGGGCCCACCAGGCTCCTCGCCAGCTCCACCAGGATCGGCACGCGCTCGGCGGGCTCGTCCTTGAACATCAGCCGGCGGCGCAGCACCTTCTCGTGGTCGGTGTGGCGCCCGACGCGCGGATAGAGCGCCGACAGCGCGTCGAGTGGCACCAGGCGCCCTGGCTGTTTCTCGAGCACGGCCTCGTAGATCGCGACCGCCTTGTCGGGCTGATCGTTGCTGGCCAGCGCCGCGCCAGCGGCCTCGCGCAGCTCCGCCGCGAGCGCGTTCTTGCCCGACAGCTCGGCCGAGAGCGCCTCTTCCTCGTAGAGCTCGCACAGCTCGTCGAGGACGTCGGCCGCCGCACCCAGGCGGTTGAGGCGGTCGCGCAGGCCCGGATCGTTCGGGTCGACCCGCAGCGCGCGACACAGCGTCATGAACGCCAGGTCGGGCGCGCCGAGCTTCAGCTCTTGCAGATCGGCGATGCGCACCAGGAGGGTAAACAGCGCCTTGCGATCGCCCTGCCGCTCCGTCTCCGGCACCTGCCCCTGCAGGATCTCGACGGCCTTCTCGAAGTCGCCGGTGCGCTCGTACGACTGCATCAAGTAGATGGCGCCATCGAACTTGCCGGTGTGCCGCTGCTCGAGGCGGTTCTCGAGGTACTCGCGCGTCTCCTTGTGCTCTGGCGCCTCTTGCAGCACCGCTTGGAATTGGATCAGCGCTTCCTCGCCGAGGCCGAGGTGTGTGTCGAGCACCATGCCGAGGCGGAAGCGTGCTTGCAGCGCACGCGCGGTGTCGTGCGGCGAGAGCGCCGCCAGCTCGCGCTCGAGCGCCTCGGCGACGTCGGGCCAGCGCCCCTCGCGCTCGCACGCGTCGGCGAGCGCCCGCAGCGCGCCCGTGTCTTGCGGCGCCAGCTCGAGCACCTTGGCGAGGGTGCCGATGGCCGACGCGTAGTCTTTGAGCTGGTTCTGTTCGAGGGTCGCCGCCTCCGACAGGAAATGGCGTGCGGCGTTGACGTCGGTGGGGCGCACCAGCTCAGCCTTGCGCTTGAGCGTGGTGGCCAGGCGCGCCAGCTCTGCCGAGACGCGGTACAGGCGCTCGATGCGCTCGAGCAGCTTGAGCCGCTCACCGTCGGGGTGGTGCTGTGCGGTGGCCGCCTGGAGGCCGAGGTCGTAGAACTCGGCCGCGCGCAGCGGCTGGCCCACGCCGCCTTCGTAGAGCTCGCCGCAACGCACCGCATAGGCCACGCGCTGCGGGTGCTCCATCGGCATTGCTTCGATGATGTCTTCGTACAGCCCGAGCAGGCTCTCGAGGTCGTGCAGGCGCACGCTCACGCGCTCCGCGCGTTCACGCAGCTTGTCGTCGGCGGGATCCTCGCCGAGCGCGCGCGACAGCGTCAGCATCGCCTGCTCGGGGCGGTCGAGCATGCGCTCCTCGATGTCGACGATGCGCACCCAGAGCCGCTTGCGTTCCTTCGGGTCGCGCTCGACGTCGAGGCGCAGACGCAGCACCGGGCAAAGCTCGCCCCACGCAGCTGCGGCCTCGAAGCGCGGCTCGAGCAGCACCGCGAGCTGCCCGCGCAGCTGTACGGTGTCGGGGCGGTTGTCGGACGACAGCAGCAGCAGCGCGCGGGTACCGAGCGCCGTGATCGACTCCGACGAGGGGCTGGCGACCGCCAGCTCCTCGAGCGAGTGGAGCGCGCCCCCGAAGTCCCGCAGGCGCTCGAGCTGCAGGTACACCAGGCGCGCCAGCACCGCCGCGCGCTCGTCCGGCGTCGCCGCCTCTTGCGCGAGCCACCCCAGGAGCTCACCGAGCTCGGGCCAGCGCTCAGCGCGGTTGTACAGGCGCTCGAGCGTGACGCGCGCGCCCTGGTCGCGGTTGTCGAGCGTGATCACCTGCCGCGCAGACTCGATGGCGTCCGTCAGGTTGCCGAGCTGTTCGTCGACGTCGCAGCGCTCGCCGAGCGTCTCCTTCGCGAGCTCGATGTTGCCGTTGCGGGCGGCGGCGGCGGCCAGGCGCCCAAGCGCGTCCGAAAGGTCCTCGGCGCGGTTGGCGCGGCGCGTGAGCCGCACCAGGTCTTGCAGCGTGCCGACGTCGTCGGCGCCGGCCTGCACGGCGGCAAGCAAACGCTCGCGCGCCGCCTCGGGCTCGCCCTGCACGCGCTCGGCGACGTCGGCGATGCGCTTGTGCAACGCGATGCGCGTGGCGGCGTCGCGCACCGAGTCGAGCACATCCTCGTAGACCAGCGCGAGCGCCTCGAGGTTGTCGGTGGCGTTCGCCAGGCGCTCGGCCTCCGCGCGCAGCGACGGGTCGTCAGGCAGCTCCTTGATGGAGCGGCAGATGGTCATGAAGCCGAGCGCCGGCTGTCCGAGCTTCTCCTGCACCTGCGCGATCTCGAGGAGCAAGGTGGCGCGCGCAGCATGGTCGGGTTCGGCCGACAGCCGCAGCTCGATCATCTGCGGCACGCCCACGAGGTCGCCTTGGGCGCGCAGCACGTCTTCGAGCAGCGCGGCGGCGTCGCCCACCGGGGGCGCGCCTCGCGTGCGCGCGTGCTCCACCAGCACCTCGAGCGCGGGCCGCAGGTCTTGCACGTGGGGCGCCTCGCGCACGGCCTGGCGCAGCACATCGAGCGCGCCGGCAGGGTCACCCCGGCGGCGCAACAGCAGCACCCCGAGGCGGGCGCGCAGCGTTACGCGCGCCTCGGCGAGGGGCTCCATCTGGATCCGCGCACTCATGACCTCGGCCAGCGCCGCCGAATTGCCCGTGCGCTCGTACAGGTCGTCGAGCGCCTTGAGCGCCTCGGTGTCGCGCTCGTCGATCTCGAGCATCTGGCGAAGCGCGTGCTCCGCACCGGCGTCGTCGATGACGAACAGCAGGCGCGCCATCTCGAAGAGCGCGTCGCGGCGCGCCGCCGGAGTGGCGGCCGCCGCCGCTCGGCGCCCGAGCACCTCCACCAGCGCGCGTTTGTCCACTTCGGCGCGGTGCACTTTCTCGAGCGCGCTCAGCGCTGTGCCATCCGCCGGGTCGAGGCGAAGCACCGCCTCGGCCACGCGCACCTGCGCCTCTTTGTCGTCGATGCGCTCGGCGACCGCCGCTGCCTCGCGGAGGAAGTGCATGGCGGTCTCGCGCTCGTGCTCGACGTTCGCTTCGGCCACATCCTCAAGCACCTCGAGCAGGTCGGCCCAGGCGTCGGTCTGTTCCGCCAGGGCCTGAAGGCGCGCCAGTCGCTCCGGCGTGGGCGCGTCGCGCAGGGCGCGGCTGGTCGCCATGAAGGCGAGCTGCGGTACGCGCAGCGCGCTCTCGTGCATCTGCGAGATCTCGTCGAGCAGGTGCGCGCGCTCCTCGCCAACGGCGCGTTTGGTGGCCGCGATCTCGAGCGAGTCGACCAGCGGCTGCCAGGCCTTCTGCGCGCGGTGATGTTCGATGATGGCGTCGAGCGCCTGTCGGCCCGCCTCGTCGTCGCGGCTGGCGATACGCTGCAGCGCTTCGCCGGCGCGCGCCGTGTTGTTGCCGTCGCGCTCCACGCGCAACGACTCAGTGAGCGCGGCGACGGCGCCGCCAATGTCGTTGCCACGGAGCAGCAAGAGCCCGAGCTCGGTGAGAAACGCCGCCTTGTTTGACGGGTTGGTCTGCAAGAGTGCGCGCCGCTCCAGCACGGCCGCGAGCTCGGGCGTATCTGCGTGACCCAGCCGCAGGCGCGCCTCGAGGCGCGCGAGCACACCGTCGTCCTCGGGTGCGAGCGCATGGGCCGCGCGCAGCGTGTCGAGACCCCGCGGATCGTCCTCGAGCGACTCGAAGTACACCTCCGCCAGATCGAGCAGGTGCGCGAGCTTCTGCGCCCCGGTCGATAGCTCGGCGAGCTTCTCGATACTGCTCGCCAAGCCCGCAGCGTCGTTACGGCGCTCGCACAGCGCCGCCATGCGCTCCCAGGGGCCCGTGGCGTTCGGCTGCAGCGTCGCGATGAAGCGCAGCGCTTCGATGGCACCGTCGAGATCACCGCGCTGCACCGTCAGCTCGGCCAGTCGCTCGGCATAGCGCAGCGCCACATCGGGTTTCGCGTGGCTGCGCAGCTCTTGATAGAGGGCCGCCAGCTCCTCGACCCGGCCGAGCGCGCCCACGAGCGCCTCGACGTTGGCGCGCGCTTGCTCGTCCTCGGGGTCGGCCGCGAGCTGCTTGAGCTGCAGCGTGAAGGCCTCGTCGGGCTGCTCGAGCTGCTCGACCAGCAGGGTGGCGATCTGGCCCACCAATGCGCGTCGCACCTGCGGGCTCGACTCGAGCGCGAGCTGCACCTCGAGCACGTGGGCGCGACCGACCACATTGCCTTGTGCGTCGTACTTCTGCAGCAGTGACCGGGCCGCGGCGGTGCGTTCGGGGGTGGAGGCGTTCGCGTCGTCGAGCACGGCGCGGATGCCGGCCAGCGCGAGCGCCTGTCCCTCGTCGTTGGCGAGCGCCGCCTCATAGGCCTGCAGCGCCTCACGGAACTTCTGCTGCGCACGCAACACATCGCCGAGCTCGGCGCGGGCGGCGCTCCGCTCCTTGCCGGCGAGCTGGCTCGCCATCTCGGAGAGCGCCCATGCGAGCTGCTCGAGGGCGCCTTCCTCGCCGGCGTCGCGTTGCGCTTGATAGACGGCGATCAGGTGGCGCAGCGCGGCGTTGCGCGCGTCGCCGGAGGGCGGCTTCTTGCTCTTGAGGGCCTGCTCGAGCCAGGGCCGCGCCGCCGCGACGTCGTCGAGGCGCTCGGCAACGACCAGCCCCAAGCGCGCGGCGAAGGGCCCCGCCTCATCGGCGGGCGTCACCGCGATACGCCGCTCCAGCACGTCGACCAGATCGGTCCAGGCGTCGCGCTTGGCGTAGATGTCGGCGAGGGCGTCGAGCGACGCCACCGCGTTGGGGGATTTCTCGAGGATGGCCTTGTGGGCGTCGATGGCGCTGGCCTGATCGCCGAGCACGCCGTCGAGGAGCTGCGCGCGGCGCTCCATCATCTGGTTCTTCTGCGGTCCGTCGGGCAGCCGATCCGCCGCTTTGGCCAACACTTCGGCAAAGCGCGCATACGCGTTGGCGGATTGCGCGAGGCGCACGCACTCGGCCAGCACCTCGGCGCTCTGGGGCTGATCGAGGAGGGCCTCGGCCCAGGCGTCGAAGGCTTCGCGCGGCGCGCGCAAGCGGTCTTCGAGGATGCCCGCCATGGCCTGTGCCAGCGAGGCGCGCCGCTGCGGGTTCTCTTCGGCGGCGTGGCGCAACGCCATCATCTCGACCTGTTTTCGGAACGCGCCCACTTGTGCGTAGTAGGGCTGCAGCGCCTCGGCGATGGGCACTATCAGGGTGCCGCGCGCCAGGAAACGCTCGAGCGCGCGCAGCACCTCGACGTCGGTCTCGCCTGCCCTCGCCTTGCCCTCGTGCAGCCGCAGGTACAGCTGGCCGGCATCGTCGCCGCGTACCAGCTTCTCCTCGTAGATGCGTGCCAGCCGACCCATGGCGGCGAGCGCCTCGGCTTCGGCCGCAGGCTGCGTGCTCGCGAGGTCCTGCTCGACGCGCACGCGTCGCTCGAGGGCGTCGGCCAGCTCGGGCCAGCGCTCATGCTGCTTGAGCAAGGCCTCGAGCTTCTCGTGAGCGGCGCGCACGCCGCTGTCGAGCTCGAGCACCTCGTGCAGGCGGGCCACGGCGTCATCGGTGCGGCGCAGCTTCGTGAGCACCTCGGCCAGCGCCAACAGGGTCGCCGCGCGCTCCCGGGGGTCATCGCTGGCCTTGAGGCGACCTTCGAGCACCGATGCGTGCTCCTCGGGCGATGCGTCCCGCGCCATCAGCGCATCGAGCAACGACAGGGCGTCCTTGTCGCGCGCGTCTGCCTCGAGGAGCAGGTCGATGACGGCGCGCGCGCGTTTGCGGTCGCCGGCCCCCAAGAAGAGCTGCGCGGCGCGCACGCGCAAGCGACGACTGTCGGCTGGGACCCGCTGCGCGGCCTCGAGGTAGGTCTGCGCCAGGTCGCCGGTGCGCGCCAGGGCGTCGCCCAGGCGACCGAGCTCGGCCTCGAGGCTCTCGCGCGGCTGCAGCACGAACAGGCGTCGCGCGGCGTTGAACGCCTTGTCGGGCGCCGCCAGGCTGCCTTGGTACAAGCCAACGAGCCGCTCGAGCAGGCGCGCCTCCAACGCCGGATCCTGCTTGCGCGCCTGCTTGAGCTGCTCCTCGAGCATCTCCGCCAGCTTCGGCTCCTGGCCCTGCCGGTCGTAGAGCTCCGCGAGCTGCGCAACCACGCCGTCGTCGTCGGGCTCGAGCTCGTGGAGCTGCTCGAGGCGCTCGGCGGCCTTGGTGTGGTCCTTGATCTCGGCCTCGTACAAGCGCGCCAGCTGCCGCAGCGTCGCCTTCTTGGCGGGCAGATCGCTGGTCTCTTGGAGGAAGGCCTCCATCACCACCGCGGCCTTGTCGTAGCGGCCCTGCTCCAGGTGCAGCTCGGTGAGCGCGTGGATGGCAGCGACGTTGCGCGGGTCGACGCGCCGCACCTTCTCGTACGCTGCGGCCACGTCGTCGGGTGGCGCGCCGCGCTCCGCGAGCAACAGCGCGACGAACAGCCACATGTCGACGGCCACGTCGACAGCGCGCACGGCCTCCGCCTGCTTCTTCAGGCGCTCGATGAACTCCGGCAGCTTGCCCTCGTCGCGTGCCAGGTGCTCGAGGAACTTGAGCGCCGGCCGGTAGCCGGGCGAGAGCAAGAGGCACTTCTCGACGTTTTGGTCGATCTGCGCGTCCTTGGGCGAGTACGCGGCGTAGACCTGCGCGATGGCGAGGTAACGCCGCGCGGCCTCGCGCTTGTCGCGCGCGTCGAGCGCCGCGTCGCGCAGGCGTCGCACGTGCTCTTTCCAGGTCTGCGGGAAGGCGTCGACGTCGGTCTGCAGGGTGCGGGCACGCGCGAGCTCGGGCTGCAACTGTTCGGCACGCACCGCCGCATCGCGCGCGATGACGTGCGCGCTCGGCCGCACCAGCAGCGTCTCGGCGATGCGCAGGTAGAGCTCGGCGAGCTCTTTGCGCGTTGCTTCGTCGCCGCCGCCGAGGCTCGGGTCGGCGAGTTGCTCCATCTCGAGGTCGAGCAACTGCTTCGCCTGCTCCTCGCGCCCTTGCTCGAGATAGATGCGCGTCGCCTTGCGTACCGCGGTGCGGTTTCTCCGGTCGGCGCGGAACGCTGCCTGGTAGTGGATGAGGGCCTGCTGCGGCTGCGCCAGGGGGCCGGCCGAGACGTCGCCCATGCGCTCAAGGAGCGCGGCCTTCTTGCCGTCGTCCGTGACGATGGCAGCGAGGCGCTGGAGCGCGGCCACCGCCGCCTCGTAGTGGCCCGCGGCCTCGTGCAGGTCGGCGCGCCCGAGCAGGATGTCGGCGGTGGAGCCGAAGCGCTCCTCGGCCCGCACGAACAGCGCCACCGCATTCTCCACCTCGCCCGGCGCCTGGCGATGTGCCTCGAGCGCCTGCACCAGGATGGGCACCGCGCTCGCGAGGTCGCGCACGCCGCCGAGCGCCTCGGCCAGCTTGGACAACCCCACCTTCGCGTCACCACTGGCGATGGCCTGCGACGCGGACAGCAGGGCAGCCCGCACGTCGACGCCGTCCGCCGGCGGGGCCAGCTCGATCGACTCGGGCTGCGCGGTGGGCGGGGTCGAGCTCATCAGAAGGTGTACTTGAGGGTCGGGTAGATCTGGAAGCCAAAGGCCATGGGCGCAAGCAGCGCCTGGAAGTCGACCTCGAGGCCAGCCGAAAGGTGACGCAGCTTGGTGTAGTACTCGATGCCGAGCGACGCGTCGGTGTGCACGCTGCCCACCGAGCCGCCGGCCAGCTCCGACGGGAACCAGAGCGCGTAGCCGACGCCGGCGCGCACGAAGGAGAAGAAGCGCTGGTCCTCGGAGGTGATGAAGTCGAAGCGCACGGCGGCGCCCGGCGCGAAGTGCGCGAGGTCGCCGGTGAGCTGCCCCTGCTGCGCCTGTTCGGCGTCGATCTCGCCCTCGTTGAAGTTGGCGAGCACGAAGCCCTCGAGCTGCACGTTGTTGAGCACGTCGTAGCCGACGCGCACGCCCATGCGCGTGCCCGGGTGCACCCAGTTCGGGTTCATCTCCACGAAGCCCGCGCCCGGCAGGTTCAGGTAGTAGTTCGGTCCGTAGTCGACGGAGAGGTAGAAGCCGCGCTCGATCTCGTCGATCTCGGCGACGCGCGTGTCACCCTTGATCTCCTCGCCCGCCCGCGGCTCCTCGGCGTTCGATGACAGGCCCTGCGCGCGAGCCACCCCCGCTGCGCAAAGCATCGCCGCACACCAAAACCCGAGCGATCTGCCGTGCGCAGATGCCATGTGCCGTCCTCGCTGTTCGCTCGGCTATAGCGCGTTTTCCCCGCAGGCCGCCAATTCCCCGGGGCCCGGCCCAGCGAAGCTATGAGGGCGCAAACCCACGCTTGCCATCAGCACACCGGCAGCGATGGCGCGCGCGCCGCTCCCCCGTCGTTGGCGGGCGCTCGAGAGACGCAAAGCGGCGGGGTTGCCCCCGCCGCCTCCGCGGCAGCACCCGCTGCTCGGTCGCGGCTCAGCCGCTCTGCTTGAACACGAAGGGGTAGTTCACGATGACGATGCCGCCGCCCTTGGGCTTCGGGAACACCCAGGTCTTGATCTTGGTCGCCAGGCAGCCCTCGACGTTGGCGTTGCGCATCTGCGTCTCTGCCGTCTGCGCCTGGGTCACCTTACCCTCGCCGTTGATGACCCACTTCACCACGATCTTGCCGAAGATGCCGGGCGTGCGGGTCAGCTCCTTCTCGTAGCAGTAGCGGATTTGCGACGCGTGCTCCTGCACGATGCGCCGGATGATCTCCTTGTCGAGCGAGCCAAGGATGACGGGCGTCCCCTGCGTCATGGTGACGTCGCGGTCGGTCTTGCCGCCGAGGCCGCCCTCGCCCGAGCCGTAGCCCGCCTCGCCGCTGCCGCGGCCGCGCGTGCCGATCTTGCCAGTGCCGAGGGTGTTGATGCCGGTGCCGCCGCCGCCCGGGCCGCCGCCGCGCAGGCCGAGGCCACCCATGCCAGCCGAGGCGCCCACGCGACCGCCGTCGATGCCGCCGAGCGCGGCCTCGAGCTCACCGCCGCCGGAGTTGTCGCCGAAGATCTGGGCGATGCCGCCGCTCTGGTCGCCGAACAGCGCCGAGAGCTTGCTCGCCACCACCTGCTCGTCGCTCGGCTTCTCGGCCTTCACTGCCATGCGGCTCTTGGTGTCTTCCTTCATCTTCTTGTCGCCGGCCTTGCCCTGGTCGTTCTTGTGGGCCTGCTTCTCTTGCTTTGGGCCCTTCAGCTTGTTCAGGAAGCTGTTGTCCTTGGGTGGCGGCTTCAAGATGAGGGTCTGGAACTTCGACGCGTTGGTGAGGAGGTCGTCCTCCATCGAGTCGAGGCCCAGCGGCATGAGCGTGACGACGGCGAGCGTGGCCGCGGTGGCGAACATCGTCACCACCGCGGTGTTGGCCCACAGCACGTCGAAGATGGGCGCGATGGGCAGGACACGCGACTTCGGCACCACCCGCACCTCGAGGGTGAAGTTGCCGAACGACAGCGTGACCACGGTGTCGTCGGTCAACGGCAGCGCGGCGCCCTCGCCGTCCGGCGTGCCACCGGCCTGCGCCAGTGGCACGCTCTTGTCACCGCGGGTGAGGTTGCCCGACATGCGCGGCGTGTAGCGCAGCGTCCAGCCCCCGCCCTGTGAGGAGCGCAACAGGTCGAAGCTCGACGACGACGCCACGCCCTCGAGCGGCATCTGGAGGTCGTCGGTCTTGGCGGTGCCGATGGAAAATTTGGGCACGTTGCGAATGCGCTTGCACTCGATGACGTCGGCGCCCCAGCGCAGCGACACCTCGACGTAGCGGTTCTCCGACGTGATGCGATCTTCGGGGATGGGGGGCAGCGGCGGCGCGGCGACGATCAACGCCGGTTGCGGACCCGTCTCTGCGGTCTGTGGCGGCGCGCTGACCGCGCGGGCCGCAGCTGGGCGCTGCGGCGGCTTGGCGGCCGCCGGTGGAGCCGACGCCGCTGGCGCTGCAAGGGCGGCGGGCTTTGCTAGCGCCGCTGGCGGCGCGGTGACGGGGGGCGGCGGCGGCTGTGGCACCGCGGCGGTCTTTGGTGCCGAGAAGGACGGCGGCGGCGGTGGCTCGGGGGGCGCGCCAGCGAACACGTCGGTGGTGGGGGCCGGCGGGGCCGTGGCCGCCAGCTCGGCACGCAGCGCCGCCACGTCGGTGTCACCGGAGGTGAAGACGCCGCTGGCGCCGGTGGAGCCCGCGGCCACCGCGGCGGGCGGAGTGAACACGCCGGTGTGCGCCGACAGGCCGCCCTCGAACGGGGAGGGGGCGGCGACCTGTTCGGTCACCTGCGTCTGGCCCGAGGGCGCAGAGGCCGGCGCGCCCGCCCCCCGGAGCGCCGCGATCTCGCCATCGTCGAGCACCACGATGAGTCGCGAGTCACCCAGGCCGACCTCGTCGCCGTGCTTGAGACGCACGCGGCTCACCTTCTCGCCGTTGACGCGCGTGCCCTCGGCGGAGCCCATGTCGATGATCGACACCTCGGTGCCGTTGGCGATGTCGATGACCGCGTGGATGCGCGACACCTTTGGGTCCTCGAGGCGCAGGTGGGCCGAGGCCAGGCGCCCGATCTTGATGATGTCCCGCTCGAAGACCTGGCTCTCCACCAGGTCAGTCCCGCGATGCACCTTGATGCCGATCGACCGTGCCATGCACTCCTCCGCCAGACCGCGCTCGACGCCTTACCGCCCACGTACCACCGACTCAGACCATCTCCCGCGGTCGCGGGTTCCGACGGGGATCCCCCGCCTATAGCTGCGCGCCCGAGGCCAGGATCTCCCGGCGGAAGTCCTGCCTCAGCTGAATCAAGGACCTGAATTGATTGCGAATTGGAGGTGGAACCACGATCCCGTCGGGGGCCCGCAGGCTGCCCTCGATGACGTCCTCACCCATGTCGATGACCGTGCGCCGGTCGGCCCCTTGCCTGCCGCTCTCCTGCGCCTGCGCGGGGGAGGCCAGCGCCAGCGACGTGCATCCCAGAGCGACCATGATCAGTACCTTCATCCTGCTCCTCTCGAGGGCCGGCCCATCACAGGTTCGCGATGGAGCCGAGGACCTCCCTGCGGAAGTCGGTGCGGATGCGGATCAAGCTGCGGTGCCGCATCTTCTTCCGGGCCTCGAGGTAAACGGCGTCGGGCGTCTTGAGATCTCCCTCGATGGTGTCGTCCTCGAAGTTGATCACGGTCTTGCGGTTGTAGGACACGCCCCCCTCGCTGACGACGTCCTTGCCGTCTTGGCCGAAGGCCGGCATGGCGAGCGCCAACACCGCAACCACCGCGAGCACACGCGCACGCATCACGCACCTCCAGCGCAGAATGACACTAGCACGAGCCCTTCGCGCGGCCGCCAGAACGGCGCCAGGCTCGGATCGTCGACGGAGGCGTAGGTGTGGGGAAAGAACCCACGCCGCTCGCCCTCAGTCCTTGTAGAAGTTGTCGTCCTTGTCAGGGGCCTTGTCCTTGTCCTTGGCTTTTTCCTTCGACTTCTTCTTCTTCTTCTTCGGCGGCTCGGCGGGCGCCGCTTCGGCGGGCGGCGGCTCGGCGGGCGCGGCCTCGGCGGGCGGTGCCTCGCCTGCAGGGGCGGCTTCGGCGGGCGGCGCCTCGGCGGGCGGCGCGGCCTCGGTCGGCTCGGGAGGCTTGGGGTTCTTGGCCTCCTCGGCCGCCTGGCGGGCCGCCTCTTCCTCCGCCTTCTTGGCCTCCTCGAGCATGCGCTTCTCTTCGGACTGCGATTGGATGAGCATCTTCGCTTCGTTGAGCAGCTCGTCCGCCTCCTTGATGGGGCTCGAGGTCTTGGCGAGGTAGCGCTCGAGCGCCTGCTGCGCGGCCGCGGGGTTCTGGAGGTGGCGCAGCTCGAGGATCCCGAGGTTGAGCGCCGCGTTGGCGAAGGCGTCGTCGGCGTCGAGCGCGCGCTGGTAGGACGCGCGCGCCTCCTCGAACTTGCCGTGGCCCTTGAGCGCGAGCCCGAGGCTGTTGTGCAGGTTCGCGTTCTTCGGCTCCACCTGCACCAGCGCCTGCAGCTGCGCCGTCGCGGTCTTCCAGTCGCGGTTGGCCAGCGCGAGCTCGGCGAGCTCGACGCGCGACTCCACGTGCGCGGGGTCCTTCTCGACGACCTTGGTCCAGAGCGCGCGCGCCGTGGCCACGTCCTTCTCGTTCTTGGCCACGATCGCGAGCGCGAAATTGAGCTCGGGGTCGTCGGGCGAGAGCTTGAAGCCGCGCTGTGCGATCAGGCGCGCGAGCTGCGGCTTCTTTTCCTCGGCGTAGACGCGGGCCAACAGGCGGTAGGCGGTGAGCGACGTGGCGTCGTACTGCAGGGCCTCGCGGCACAGGCGCGCGGCGGTCTTGGCGTCGCCCTCGGCGCGCGCGAGCCGCGCCATGCGGATGCGCGCTGACACCGCCTCGGGGTTGCGATCGATGACGTCGAGGTAGAGCGCCTTGGCGCTCTCGGTCTGCCCGCCGCGCTCGAGCAAGAGCCCCAGGTTGTTGACCGAGGCATCGATGGTCGCGTCGGCGTCGACGGCGGCACGATACGCGCGCACCGCCTCGTCGGTGTTGCCTTGCTTCTCGGCGATGACGCCGAGGTCGTGGCTCGCCACGGCCAGCTTGGGGTCGGCCTGGGCGGCGGCCCGGAACGCATCGGCGGCGCCGCCCAGGTCGTTGCTCTTGGCGCGATCCGCCGCGCGCGCGAACGCGATGGCGGCGTCCTCGGTGGTCTTGGTGCCTGTGGCCGGGCCGGTGCCGACCGAACCGCCGCCGGCACCGGACCCACCGGTGGTCTCGCAGGCACTGCCCACGAGAGCGACCGCCAGCAGCGCGATCAGCTGTGTTCCTCGACGCGTCATTGGGAACCTCCGTCGCCCTCGCTGAAGTCCATGCTGCCCTTGTCGGCCACCGGCGTCGCCGACGGCGGTGCGCTCACCTTGAGGCCGTCGGGCGGCGGCGGCGGCGCGCTGCCGGAGTCGACCTTGGCCTTCTCGCCGGTCTTCGGGATCTCGAGGATCATGCCCTGCCCTGCCTCGGGCACACGCGTGGTGACGACGATCTTGTCGCGCTGCTCGATGGAGCTCTTCGGGTAGGTATTGGGTCGGTGCTCCTCGAGATAGCCGAGGCACTTGCGCGTCCACTCGTTGAACACCGCGAACTCGGCGCTCTTGTCGAGGCACAGCACCATGTAGTTGGCAGCGGCCTCCTCGATGGGCAGCGTCTGCTCCTCGAGCTTCGACTTGAACAGGTTCGACTGCTCGTCGGTGAGCCCCTTGGGCGGCGGCACCGCGAGGATGGCGCCCACCAGGTCGGCGGTGGCCTCGCCGTTTCGGAACAGCGACGCCACGGCCCACTCGGCGCTCTTGAGCTTGACCACCTCGAGGTACGCGCCGTCGACCGCCTCTTTGGCCTTGCGCTTCTGTTCGAGCGTCTTCTTGAACTCGGCCGGCTTGTCGGGCTTGGCGATCTTGAGCGCCTTGTACTTCGCCAGCACCTCGTCGGCGTTCTTGAACGCAACCAGCGCCAACGGGTCACCGACTTCGTCGAGCGGCTTGCCCGACTTGCGATACTGGTTGGATTGGATCTCCACGGCGCGGAACGCCTTGTCGACCTCGCCCTTCGAGGCCCTGGCCTTTTCGCGCAGCCGCAGCGCCTTGTACTGCGCGTTGAGCGCGCGCGCCGGGTTCTTCTTGCGCCACTTGTCGGCGAAGGCGTCGTAGGCCTCGACGGCCTTCTTGTAGTTGAGCGCCTCCTCCCACGAGGTGGCGATGGAGTAGCTGACGTCCTCGGCGTCCTTCGCGTCGGGATAGGTCTTCAAGTACTGCTCACGATCGGCCACCGCCTGCTTGGTGTCGCCGGTGCCGTGGCGATAGATGCTGGCGTTGAACAGCGCGTCCTTGGCGCGGTCCTTGTTGGCCGGGTCCTTGGCGTACTTCTCGTGGAACTTCTCGAGCCACGCGGCCGCGTCCTTGTAGGCGACGATCTGCTCGTAGGTGGCGGCGACCGCGAACATCTGATCGGGCACCAGCGGGCTGTCTTTGAACTCGTTGACGAGCCGGATGCGCACCTTGATGGCGCGATCGAGCTGACCGGCGCGCGTGAACGTGGCGGCCGCGTTCGCCAGCGCCTTGTCTGCGTAGACGCTCTTCGGGAACTCGTCGGAGAAGGCGAGGTAGCGCTTGGCGGCCTCCTCCCACTGCTTCTCGTTCTCGTAGCGCTGGATGAGCTTGAAGCTCGAGTTCTCGATGACCTCCTTGAGCACCTTGAGGAAGTCCTCGTTCTTCGTGAGGAACGGGTACCTGAGGAAGCTGCGCGCGGTCTTGTTGATGTTCTCGTGGTCCTCGAGCTGCGCGTAGGTGTCGAGCGCGAGGTTGGCGGCCTGGATGGTGCGCGCCTCCACGCGCTCCTTCGTCGCCGCGTCGTTGCCGGCGATCTTCATGTGCTCGGGATGCTTGTCGACGAACTCGAGGAAGCGCGGCGTCGATTCCTTGAAGTAGTTGTACTCCCACAGGATGCGCGCGATCTTGTACTCGGCCTCGGTGCCCACCTTCCCCTTCGGATACGCCTCCACGTAGTTCTTGCACGCCGCGATCAGCTTCATCTTCACTTCGGGGATGGGACGCTCCTTGAGGCCGTCGGCGCCACCGGCGGCGGCCTTGCCCTTGTTGGCGCGGTCGAAGTCCTTGACGACCTCGTCGTAGGAGCGCACCGCTTCCTCGGCGCTGGCCTCGGCCCACTTGCCCTTCTTGTCGGCGAGGTAGACCTTGACGTACTGCTCGCCAGCCTGCTCGAACTTCTCCAGGCGGAACAAGAGCTCGGCGTAGAAGAAGCGCATCTCGTACGACTCTTTGCGCTCGGGGAAGAGGTCGAGGTAGTCGCCGTACAGCTCGTAGCTGTATTCGAAGGTCTCTTGTTGGAGCGTCTTTTTGGCCTCGTTGTGCCAGGTGGTGGCGAGGTAGCGCAGCGTGTTGTCGGACAGGTCGTCGGCGGCGCGCAGATCGGCGTTGATCTCGTCCCTCTTTGGGTCGCCGTCCTTGAGGCCGGCGTTGATGGCGCGCACACGCTTGTACTCCTCGAGGAGCTTGCGCGCCTGACCGACCACCTGGCGCTTCTCGCCGATGCGCGACGCGAGCTTGACGATCTTGCCCTGATAGAGGGGGTTCTTGGTGGACTGCGGCGCCAACTTCATCAGCGTCTGGTACGTGATGATGGCGTCGCGGTCCTTGCCGTCGCCGTAGTAGATGTCGGCCAGACGCTCGAGCATTTGGCGAAGGTTGTTGTCGTCCTCGGCGACTTGCTTGAACTCGGCCGGCGCTTTGTCGCCGCTGCCCCACTGCGCGTACGCGAGCACGTAATCCTTGCGCGCCTCTTTCGCGAGGCCGATGCCGCGGGAGCCGAGCTTGGCGGCGTCGACCTGCGAGTAGAGGATGACCTCCTTGAACTTCTCGGTCGCCTTGTCGAAGCGCGTCAGGTTGTAGTGGCACCAGCCCTGCTTGTAGACGGCGTAGCCGAAGATCTGTGATTGCTCGTTCTTGGCCGCCTCGACGTACGCGTCGAGCGCCTTCTTCACGTCCTTCTCTTCATCGGGCGCGTGTTGGAAGTAGAACTCGCCGAAGGCGAGCCATGCGTCGGGGATGTACTGCGACTTCGGGAAGTCCTTGATGAGGCGCCGATAGACGACCAGCGCCTTCTTGTAGTCGTTCCGATCCCAGTAGGCCTGCCCCATGCTGTAGAGCACGTCGGGCATGCGCTCGTACTTCGGGTACTTCTTCTCGATGGTCTCGTAGATCTTGAGCGCATCGCCGCCCCACTTCTTCGACACCTCGAGGAGCTTCTCCTTCTCCTCCTGCGTCGACATGACCGCGCCGTCGTCACCCTTGTCGAGCGCTTCGGCGATCTTGGTGTCGAGCTCCATGCCTTCGAAGAAGTGGAACTGCGCCTCCTCGAGGAAGAACTCGGCCTTCTGGAACAAGAGGTCGGGCTTGTCGGCCTCGGGGGGGTTCTGTTTCAGGATGCTGTCGAGGTCGGCGATGAGCTGCAGGCGCTTGGCCTGGATCTGCAGCTGCTTGGTGCGGCGGAACACCTCGTATTGGAGGTTGCCGCCCTTCTCGGTCTCCACTTTCTCGCGTTTCTCGAAGGCCGCCTTGTCCTCTTCCTTGATCTCGGGCGCGCGCATCTCGCGCTTCTTGTCGTCTTTCCACGCGTCCTGGAGCTTCTTCTCCACGTCGGCGTCGAGCTTGCTGCCCTTGTCGTCGGCGGCGGGTGCGCCGCCACCCTTGTCGTCGGCGGCGGCACCTCCGGCGGCCAACAGCACGGTGGCCAACAGCACGGAGGCAGGTGCGGCCGCGACGGCGCAGACGGATCGCTTCATGAGCACGGTTCCTCAGTTGCCGGTGATCGTCGTCTCTGTCGCGGGACGGCAGCCGCGCGTGAGCGTGTATTGGTAGGTGCCGAGCTCGTCGCGCCAGTACTCTCCCTGGAAGGGCCAGTAGAGGCGCTCGTCGTCGGTGGCGGCGGTGTCGTCGTAGGCGCCGAGCACCACGGTCTGGCTGCTCCCTTGCAGCGCCGCCTCGTCCGACTCCTTCTCGCCCTTGGTGATCTCGAAGCGGATGCGCAAGAGCTTGCCGGTGAGATCCTCGAGGAAGGCCTTCTCGGCGGTGAGCTTGTCGCGCAGAAGCGTGCCGGCCAGGCGCACCAAGGCCGCGCGCCGCGCGCCGATGGCCTGCATGGCATCGGTGTAGAGCTTACCGCCCTTGTAGGGCGCGTCGAGGCCGTCGAGCAGTGCCTTCTCCTGATCGACCTCGTCGATGGCCTCGCGATAGCCCCGCACGCGCTTGTCGGAGAGCGCCAGGCGCAGCAGGCGAGCCGTCATGGCGTACGAGCCGCTCTTGTCGTCTTGCCCGTCGGCCACCTTGGCCTCGAGCTGGGTCAGCTCGTCGAACAGCGTCTCGGCCGAGCGCACGTCGACCTTGGCGCCTTTGGCGCCGCCGGTGGCCGCCTCGCCGCTGCCGCCGCCCTCGCCGATGAGCCGCTTGAGCTCGGCGAGCACGCCGCCGTAGCTCTGTTCGAACTCGCCGAGGAAGGCGCGCGCCTCGGGGTAGCGGCAGTTCTCGTAGAAGGTGATGGCCTTCAGGATGGCCGCCTCCGGGTAGTACTCGTCTTGGAAAAAGGGCGACTGCAGCGTCACGAGGTTGCCGAGCGCCTTCTGGTACTCGCCCAGGCGGAAGTGGGCCCATGACGACTCGAACAGCGACTCGAGCCACGCCTCGGAGTCGCGACTGACGCGGTCGTAATAGAAGATCGCGTAGCGGAACTGTTCGAACTGGTAGTGAATGCGCGCCAGCGAGAAGAACGCGAGCTCGCGCAGGCGCTCGTTCTTCACGGTGCCGCCCCGCGGGTTGGTGAGGCGCACCACCTCGCGAAATTGCTTCACGCTGGGCTCGAATTCGCCGCGCGTGAAGTGCACCAGGCCCTTGATGTACACGGACTGTGCGTAGCGCTCGTACTCGGGCTTGACGCGGCTGAGGTTCTCGAGCGCGAGCTTGAGCGCGGCGTCGGGGTCCTTCGGGCCCTCGAAGGTGTGCGTGGGTTTCGGCGGCGGCGGCGGCGGCGGCGGCGCCTCCTCCTCCTTCTTCTCCTCCTCCTTTTTGCCTTTGCCCTTCTTCTTGTCGTCTTTGCCTTTGCCCTTCTTCTTGTCGTCCTTGACCTTGACCTCGCCGAAGTCGAAGCCGTCGTCTTGCGCGCGCGCCAGGCGCAGCGCGCCCGTCTCGACGTCACCGCCGCCCTCGTCGGCCGAGAAGTCGAAGCCACCGTCCTCCTCGGGGGGCTTCTCGGGCTCCTTCGCCGGCTCTTCCTTCTTGTCGGCGTCGCCGGCCTCGAACTCGAGCGGCGCGTCAGGTTGCTCCTTGGCCTCGTCGAGCGACTTCTCCTCGGTCTCGACGCCCTTGGCGCCGAGCTCGAGCGCCACCAAGAAGTAGTAGCGGCCGAGCGAGAAGGTCAGCTCGTTTTGGTACTCGGCGGGGATCTCCGCCGCCTTGACGTAGCGCGCGATGGGTTCGAGCGCTGCGAGCTCGTCCTTGATCTTGCGCGCGGTGAAGAACAGCCACTCGCGGCTTTGCCCGTACATCGAGTGCTTGGGGCCCTCCTCCAGGATGCCCTCGAAACAGGTGAGCGCCGCGTGAAACGCGTTCATCTTGTAGTAGGCCTTGCACACGTCGTAGGTGGCGGCCTCGTGGTACTTCTTGAGCTTCGGGTCGGCGAGCACGCTCTCGTAGGTAGACAAGGCCTCGGCGAACCGCTCTTGCGCCACCAGGTCCTTGGCATCTTCCACGCGTTGCTTGTCGGTGTCGGTGACCTTGTCCTCGACGATGTCGAAGCTGAAGTCGTCTTGCGCAAACGTGGCGGGGGCGCCCAGGAGCATGGCGGCGGTCGCGGCGGCGACGAGGCTGCGGAACATCGTCATGCCTACTTCCTCACCTTGGCGGCTTCGTACTGGTACTCGAAGTCCGGCGGCAGGTAGAAGCCCACGCCGAGGTTGAGCGTGAGCAGGTTCTGCAAGGTCGAGATGCCGCTGCGATCTTGCGGATAGACGTAGTCGCGCAGGTCGGCGCGCACCACCAGCCAACGCAGCAGGAACACGCGCAGGCCCGCCCCCACGTCCATCGACGGGTGCACGAGGTCTTGGTTGGTGTCGAACACGGCGCCGGCCCCCGCGATGGCGAACGCATCGAAGTGGATGATCGCGTCCGACAGGATCGCGAGCTTGCCGTAGAGCGGCGAGAAGGTGACGCCGGCGTCGGCGCGGCCGAGCAACTTCGCGTCGACGTTGATGAGCTGGGCCTGCTCGCGCAGCAGGTCGACCATGGGCAACTTCTCGACGAAGAAGGGCGGTACGTAGGCCCCGCCGACCTCGATGGCGAGGGCGTCGTTGAGGTGCCACGCCGCGCGCCCGTCGATGGACCAGGTGCGATAAAAGGGATCGTTTGTGGTGACGCCGACCGCGGGGAACAGCTCGAAGCGGTTGGCCTTCAAGAACACCTTGCGGCTCACCGCCTTGATGCGGTCCTGCAGCGTGAGGTTGATGCCCTCGTCGAGCGCGCTGACGTTGGCGTCGGGCGCGGGCGCCGGCTCCACCGGGCCCGTCGCCGCGGCGCCGGAGGCGCCCTCTGCTGGCGGCGCCGCCCCCTCCTCGGCGCCGAACTCCATGCCTCCCTCCTGCGCGGCTGCAGGCAGCGCCAGCACGAGGAGCGAGGCGACGATGGGCGCGAGCGCCAAGTGCGCGCGGGTCATTCTTTGCCTCCGATGACCTCGCTCGAGTAGTCGAAGTCGAGCGGGAAATGGATGCCCGCGCCGATCGACACGATGAGCGAGTTGGGGAACGTGAGCTTGCCGCCCACGTCGGCGGTGTACGTGTAGTTTCGCAGGTCGGCGCGCAAGGTGAGCCAGCGGCTCAGGAACACGCGCGTGCCGAGGCCGATCTCGAACGCGGGATTCACGATGCTGCCCGTCTCCGTGAAGACGGCGCCCAGGCCGCCCGAGATGAAGCCGTCGAAGTGCGCGACCTGCTCGGCCATGAGCGCCAGCTTGCCGTAGAAGGGCGAGAAGGTGACACCCGCGTCGGCGTAGCCGATCTGCGGCTGGCCCGTGGGGAAGGGCGCGTCCTCGTCGGGGTTGAGGATGCGCAGGTCCTGCAACTGCTGGTTGAAGCCGCCGCCGCCGCCGACGTCGATGGCCAGCTCCTCGTTGAAGTGCCAACTGGCGCGGCCGCCGAAGGACCACGCCCGGTTGAGCGGGTCGTTCGTGGTGAAGCCGAACAGGGGTACCAGCTCGAAGCGCTGCCGCTTGAGGAAGACCCGGCGCGACACCGCCCGGATGCGCTCTTGCAGCGTCTTGCCGGTGCCGGTCTCGTCGGCCTCTTGCGTCTCTTCGTCCTCTTTCGCCAGATCGCGGTCGGCGGGGGCAGCCGCGGGCGCGGCCGCGTCGTCCGCCGTCGCCGTCGTCGACGCCAACATCGCCAACACGCTGATTGCCACCAAGCCTGTGCGCTTCACGCTCGAGCCCCTCGGCGTCGACGTAGTTCGACGCCACAACCCACACTCGCTGTTAGCACTCCCGGCGATCGCCTCTCAAGCTCTCGGCCCATCGGCGGATGCGCGGGCGAGCTTGGCGCCTGACCCGGACGCGACCGGGACGCCCACGGGGCCCTCGCCTACTCCAACGCGCGACCCGCGTGGTAGAGATCCAGGGCAAGGTATCGACTCGGGTCACCGGCCCACCGGACCGGAAACCTGACTTGCCCCACGGGTGCAGCGAGTATCGTGCACCTCGGAGCCGCTCGTATGCGTATCGTCGCCATCGCCCTCGCCTGCTCTGCCCTGCCGCTCGCCCTCGCATGCGAGCCCGAGATCGGCAGCCCCTGCGACCCCGACACCGACTTCGTCGACCAGCTCGTGGAGCAAGTGGCAGGCACCAACAACCTCGTGCTCGACGTGCGCCTCGACAACTGCACCCAGGGCTACTGCCTCTCTACCGACGGGAGCCGGCCCTACTGCACCAAGCGCTGCGAGACCGACCTCGAGTGCGCCGAGGCGGGCGGCGGCTTCGTGTGCCAAGAGGTGGTCGCCTTCGGTCCCCTGGCCTGCGCCGACTACGAGGATCCGAACGAGCCGAGCGAGGGCAGCTCGGGCGTGGCCTGTGCGGGCGGCACCGGCTGCTCCGGCGACGAGGTCTGTTTCGAGGAGCCGAGCGATCACGCCGATACCTGCGGCCTCCCCGGGCGCGACTGCCTCACGGGCGACGGCGGCGCGCAGTCGAGCCAGACCCTCATGTATTGCGCCGCGTCAGAGGTGTCGGTCATCGAGGATCGCGACGTGCAGTTCGGCCGCGTCACCGAGTAGGCGCGCCCCGGTGTGGTTCGGCAACCTACATCGGCGCGTCATCACAGCGTGATCGAAGGGTAAAAAGTGATCCAGGGCGAGATCGATCGCCCGCGCTGCTCGTTCATACTGTCGATTGTGAGCGCACTCCCGTGGATGAACCGCCGGCCGCCCGCGGTTGTCTGACGAGAGACCCTCTCCACGCCGACCCATGCCGGGTACGGCCGCCGCCTCGGGGAACGCAATGCAAAAGACCGCCCTCATCTTCGGACTCGCCCTCTCGACCCTGGTGGGGGCGCTGCTGCTCGCCCCGCGCATGAAGGCGCCGGATCCGCCGAAGCCCACGCCGCGGCCGACCCCCATCGCCGCGAGCCCCGTCACCGAGCTGGTGTACGCCGACGACACGCTGGCGGTGACCGCACGCCTCGATCGCGGCTACGTCGACACCCGCGCCGACGAGCCCTTGTGGATGGACGTCGCCATCAAGGCCACCGGCGTGCAGACCCACGCGCCGCTGACGGCGATCCTGGTGGTCGACCGCTCGGGCTCCATGGCGGGCGACAAGATCGACGGCGCGCGCATGGCGGCGGAGCGCTTCGTCAACGGGCTGCGCGAGGGCGATCAGCTCGGCGTCATCACCTTTGGCACCGACGTCACCACCGAGCTGCCGCTCACCGCCATCGACGGCTCCTCGCGGGCGCGCGCGCTGCGCGTGGTGCAAAACATCGAGGAGGGCGGCGGCACCAACATCGACGGCGGCATGGCGGCGGCGCGCCGCATGCTCGAGAGCGCCGAGCTGACGGGGCGCGTGGCGCGCGTGGTGCTCGTGTCCGACGGCCGCCCCACCGAGGGTGACCGCCGCGAGGCCACGCTGGCCGGACACGCCGCGTCGCTGCGCGAGCACGGCATCACCACCAGCACCCTCGGCCTCGGGCTCGACTACAACGAGGACCTGATGGAGCGCATGGCCGTCGACGGCGGTGGCCGCTACCACTACCTGCGCCACGTGAACCAGCTCGCGCAGATCCTCGACAACGAGCTGCAGCAGGGCGCCGCGGTCATCGCGTCGAGCACGCGCTTGTTCTTCCCGAGCGGCGGTGTGGTCGAGGTGCTCGACGCGCCGGGCGCGCGCATCAACCGCGGCGGCTCACAGGTGTCGATCGACGTGGGCGACCTGGCCGCCGGCGAAGAGCGGCACGTGCTGGTCAAGCTGCACGCCGGCGCCATCGCCGACATCGCCGCCTTCGGCGCCCCCGAGCTCACGTACAAGAAGGCCGGCCAGAGCGCGCAGGCGCTGCTGGCGCACCGCGCGGATCCCTTCCGCGTCTTTGCCACCACCGACCTCGCGCAGCTCGACGACAGCCGCCGCGACGACGTGCGCGTGCGCGTGCTGCAGGTCGAGGCGAGCCTGGCGCTCACCGAGTCGATGCAGGACTACGCCAAGGGTGACGCCACCACCGCGCGCCGCAAGCTTGCGGAGAAGAAGGAGCAGCTCGGCGCCTTCGCAGTCAAGACCAAGAACGTCGCCCTGGCCGCCGAGGTCGCGAACTTCGACCAGGTGATGCAGGCGGTGGCCGCCGCCCCGGCGCCCGCCAGCGAGGCCGCGCAGGACATGATCAAGGAGCAGAAGGCGCGCGCCTTCACGCTGCGCCGCTGATCGCGGCCCGCCCTTGGCACCTCGACGAGCACGAGAGGAAGTGCGCGATGTCGACAACCTTCACCTTCCGTGACGCCCCCGGCTTCTGGCGCGAGACGCTCGCGGTCACGGGGGGCTCGGTGGCCGCCGGCGTCGCGGTCGGCGTCATCGGGCCCGCGGCGCTCGGCCTGCCGGTGGTGGCCGCGGCCGGTGGCGCCGCGCTGCTCGGCGGCTCGGTGGGCGCTGCCCTCACGCGCCAGAAGCCCGCGCAGAAGGTCGTCCGCGGGGTCATCGGCATGGTCGGCGGGGCCTTCGCCGCCGCCGGCTTCGCCGCCCTCTCGGCGGTGTTCGGGCTCGGGGTCGCGGGCTCGCTCGTGGGTGGCGCCTTGGGCGGCCTGGCGCTCGGCGCGCTCTTGTCGGCGGAAGATCGAAAGCGCGTGGGCTCGCAGGTGGCGGGCCTGGCAGCAGCGGCGACCACGGGCGCCGTTGGCGCCTTCGCGCTCGAGAAGATCGCGGCCTTCGCCACCTCCGAAACGGCACCCATCGGCTTCACCGCGGCCGCCATGGCCGGTGTGCTCGGCCTGTGGGTGGCGGCGGCAAGCGGCCTGCGGCGCATCGAGGCGGTGCGCGATCCGCTCATCGAGCGGAGCGCCGCCGTGCTCGAGGATCTGGCCGAGCCCGCGCGCGCCAAGGTGAAGGACGGCCTGTCGACGTGGACCGAGATCAACGAGGGCATCACCAAGGACGGCCAGATGTCGCCCGAGACCGCCGCCGAGGCCGTACGGCAGGCGCGCAAGCTGGTCGAGTCGATGCTCGAGACCGCGCACACGTGGAAGCAGATCCATCACGACCTCTCGAGCCCGCGCCTGTCGGGTATCGCCGAGAAGCTCGCCGACTTCGAGAAGCGCATCGACGAGACCAGCGACGAGGTCACCAAGGGCCACCTGCTGCGCGCCGCACAGGCCCTGCGCGCGCAGAAGTCGGCCATCGACGGGCTCAAGGTGGGCACCGGCCGCGCCGAGGCCGCGCTCGACGCGCAGGTCGCGTTGCTCGAGCGCCTGCGCCTGGCGGTGGCGCAGCACCGCGTCTCCGATCGCGAGCGCTTCGCGGTGGAGGTGAGCGCGGTGGCCGATCAAGTGGCACGCCTGTCCGACGATCTCGAGAGCCTGTCGGCGGCCATCGCCGAGGCCGAGTCGCTGTCCGATCGTCGCGTGCTCGCCGATCTCGAGCGCGCCGGACGCCGCGCGCTCGAGCAGCTCGGCGCCGACGGCGGCGTCGGCAATGACGCCGAGCTGCCGGCCGAGGTGGAGCTCCCCGCCAAGATCCACTGAAGAGGTGGTCGAGGGGCGCAGCGCGCAGACCACCGGCAGCACGCCGGGCTATCATGCACACCATGACCGCCCGCGCCGTCCTTGCGCTCGCCACGTCGCTCACGCTCGGCGCCCTGCTCGCAACCTGCGTGTTCACAACCGGCGTGCCGTGCGACGACGCCTCGCCCTGCGCCGCCGGCGCCCAATGCCGCGATGGCTTCTGTCTGCCTGCCGCCGAAGGAGAAGGCGAGGGCGAGGGCGACGGCGAAGGAGAGGGCGACGGCGAAGGAGAGGGCGAAGGCGAAGGAGAGGGCGAAGGCGAAGGAGAGGGCGAGGGAGAGGGCGAAGGAGAGGGCGAGGGAGAGGGCGAAGGAGAGGGAGAGGGCGAAGGAGAGGGAGAGGGAGAGGGAGAGCCGATGCCCACGAGCTGCCGCGCCCTCTTGCAGGCCATCCCCGCCACGGCGTCGGGCGCGCAGTGGATCGATCCCGGCACCGGTCCCGTGCAGGTGTACTGCGAGATGAGCCGGCAGGGCGGCGGCTGGACGCGCATCGCCCTCGTCGATCCAGCGGTAGCATGCCCGAGCCCCTGGGTTTCGGTGAACGCCGCTGGCGCTCCGGCGTGCCACCGTCCGGGCAACGAAGCGCAATCCGCCGTGCTGTTGCCGTCGGTGATCCCCTGGCGCGAAGCGCTGGGCACCATCGAGGGCCGCGCCATGGATAGCCCCGACGCCTTTGGTCCGGGCGGCACCACCGTCGACGACAACTACGTCGACGGGGTGAGCGTGAGCGCGCTCGGCAGCACGCGCGAACACCTGTTCACCTTGGCCTCGAGCCACGTCAGCACCGACAATGACTGCCCGTGCCAGGGCGGCCCGAGCCCGAACGCTTTCGTTGGCGACCGCTGGGTCTGCGATCGACCGGCGGCCAGCCCCGGCTCGGCCTACGACGTGACCCCGCTGTGGGACGCCGCAGCGACCGCGTGCGCGCCCGCGGATTTCGTCGACGGCTACTTCATCGCCTCGCTCGGCGCCGTCGAGCGCACCGACGCCCTCGAGGTTCGTGTGTTGCTGAACGAAGGCCAGGGCGACGAGGACCTCGCCGTGACGCGCCTCGAGCTGTACGTGCGCTGAGCCGTGGTCACGGGCGCCCGCCCTGCAGGCGCGCCTTGACCGTGCGCCGGTCGAGCCCGATGCGTTTGGCCGTGCCGTCGTAGCTGCCCACCTGCGCGTGCACGTGCCGCACGTAGCCCGTGATCAGCTCGTCGACCGTGAGGGCGCCGGCGCGCGCCCGCGCGAGCCAATCGGCGGGCGTCGCCTTCGCAAGCGCGGCCGCGTCGAGCGCGCCGTGCACCAGCACCGCGCGCACCTGTTGCGCCAGCTCGCGCACGTTGCCCGGCCAAGGGTAGCCCTCGGGCACGCGCGTGAGCGCCGCGAGCGCCGCCGCCGCCAGTGCGTCGCCCTCGTCGGGCCCGGCGATCTGCTGCGCCAAGTAGCGCACCAACAGCGGCAGCTCTTCGGCGTCGTCGTCGATGCGCGCGCGCAGCGGCGGCGTCTGCACCACCACACCCGCCATGCGGAAATACATGTCGGCGCGAAAGCGCCCCGCGTCGACGTCGCCGGTCAGATCGCGGTTGGTGGCGGCGATGAGGCGCCCGCGAAACTGCCCGCCGTGGTGCCGGCCGAGCGGCGCGAAGTCGCGCGTCTCGAGCACGCGCAAGAGCTTGCTCTGCACGCCCAGCTCGAGCTCGCCCACCTCGTCGAGGAACACGGCGCCCCAGGGCGGGCACGCGGCGAACACGCCTTCGCGATCCTCGAGGGCGCCGGTGAAGGCGCCCTTCTTGTGGCCAAAGAGCGCGCTCTCGACCAGCGTGGGCGCGTGGGCCGCCAGGTGCATGGGCAGGAACGCGGCGTTCGGATCGCCGGCGAACTGCAGGCGATCCTCGAGGAAGGGCACGAAGCCCGACAGCCCGATGGCGCGCGCCACCAGCTCCTTGCCGGTGCCGGTCTCGCCGAGCACCAGCGTGGGCACGTCGCGCATGCGCAGCACGAGGGCGCGGCGGTAGCGCCCGGCGTCGGCGGTGAAGATCGCCTCCCACACGGCGCCGCGCAGGCGCGCGCTGGCGCGACTCGAGCCCACGATGAAGCGGAAGATGTGGAAGAACGCGCGACGCAGCTGGTAGCAGCCGGCGAACCAGTGGGCGGCGTCGAAGCCAGGATGGGCGCGCGCGTCGACGGCGAAGGCGAGCTCGTAGGCGCGCTTGAGCTCGCGGTAGGCGGGTACGCGCCGCGTGGCGTCGCCAGCGATCAGCTCGTCGAGGGGCGCGATCGCCTGGTTGTAGAGATGGAAGAGCGCGAGCTCTCGATAGAGCGCGAGCAGATCGGCGCCGCCAACGCCGGCCTCGACCCGGCGCCGCAGACGCGCCACCAGGTCGGCGGTGAGCGCCTCGAGCGCGCCGAGGTTCTGCGCGCGCGCCGCGGCGTCGGCGCCGAGGCTCCACGGGCGCGCGCGGTGCGCGAACGCTTCCCCGAGCGCCTCGGCCTCGAGCGCCGTCCAGGCGTCGGAGAAGGGGTTGGCGCTGGCCAAGCGCGCGAGCGCGTGGGCTTGTCGTTGGTGGAGCGGGGTCATCGCGCTGGACATCTGGTGTGCATCGACTGTACATCATATGAACATACCGAACACAGCGGCAACGCGTGCTCAATGCAATTTCAGGCAGTTATCGCGGCGCTGGTCGGGCACGGACCCTGCGTTACCGAGCGCAGAAAGAGAGGTCCCATGAGCTCGACCATCCCGCTCACCGCCGACACCCCCGCCTGGCGCTTCCAGACCTGGGCCGCCTTCGTGCTCTCGCTCTTCGCCACCAGCGTCGGCATCTGGTGGCTGCCCGTGGGGGCATGGGAGAAGGCCTTCCTCGGCATCGGCCTGTGGTTCACGGTCTCGTCGTGCTTCGCCCTCGCCAAGAGCGAGCGCGATCGCCACGAGGCCAACAAGCTCACCACGCGCGTGGCCGAGCACCAAGTGGAGCGAGCGCTGCGCGATCTGTCGAAGGAGGCCGCGTAGGGAGCGCCGCGGGCGCCCTCAGAGCTGGAACATCAAGAGCTGCAGGATGCGCTCTTGGTCGACGTTGATGCCGGGCTCTTGGTGGAACGACGAGTACACCACCTTGCCGCCGGTGGCGCCGCCGGGGTGGAACAGCAGGGTGTGTGGGATGTTGCTGATGGTGCCGGTACCGCCCGTGCCCAGGGAGTCGTCGTAGGGCCCGTTGCCGCGAATGAGCACGCGCACGCCGCTCGACGTGCCGGTGACGATGGCCCAGATGGCGTACGGGTAGTGCAAGGTAATGGAGCTGCGACCGATGGCCGTGGCCAGGAAGGAGTCGAGGATGGTGGCCGGCACGTCGCCCTCGACCCCGACCTGGGCCGAGTCGAAGGTCGGGTCGTCGCCGAAGAACTCGATGAAGCCCGGGAAGGTCTGCTCGACGAAGTCGTAGGCGAGGTCGGACGCATAGAGGTTGCCGCCCGCGAGCACGTAGTCCTCGAGGTTCTGGCGCAGCACGGGGTCGCTCTGGAAGTCGTACTCGTCGGCGCCGCAGTTGATCATGACGACGTCGTAGGTGGCGAGCAGCGCGGGATCGCCGAGCAGGGTCTGCGCGCCGCCGTACGAGGGGTAGTTGTCGACGATGCTTGGATCGACGCCCACGTTGACCAAGACGCTGTACACGTCGTCCCACGAGCCCTCGATGACGGCGATGCGCACGTCGTCTTGGTCGAGCTCGCACTCGTCGTCGGGGAGGTCGACCACCGAGCCGGCAGTGACGGTGACGGTGCGCTCGGCGCTGTAGCTGCCGGCCTGCACGCGGAAGGTGTACTCACCCGGCGGCAGGTCGAGCATCAGCCAATCGCCCACGTCATTCGAGGTCACGCTGCGCACCGAGCCGTCGGGCATGGTGACGCTGACCGTGGCGCCGCCGAGGCTGGTGCCGTCGAAGGTGCACACGTGGCCGCTGACGCCGCCGGTGTCGCCGGGCTCGCCCTCGCCCTCGCCCTCGCCCTCACCCGTCAGGTCGTCGTCTTCGCACACGCCCAGGTCGACCTCGGCGACCTGGCCCTCCTCGACGGTCACGCCCACGGTGCGGTGGAAGCCCGCGGCGTCGATGACGATGACCCACTCGCCCACCGGCACGGCGGCGAAGAAGAAGCGCCCGGGATCGGGCTCGCCCGACGACTGTTGGGTGCGCACCTCTTCCTCGCCGTCGACGCTCAACAAGAGCGACACATCGGCATGCACGATGAGCTCGCCGGTGTGGCGGTTGCAGACGCGGCCGTCGATGTCGCCGAGGCCGGGCTCGCCCGGGCCCTCGCGGCAGGCGGTGTCGTGGATCTCCGACTGCTCGCCTGGCGTGATCTCGACCTGATAGCGCCGGGCCTTGCGCTCGCCGCCCTCGTCGATGCGCACAGTAGCCTCGAGCTCGGTGACCGCGATGTTCGGGCACACGAAGCTCCCCGTGGCGTCGCTCTCCACATCGACGCGGTGCTCGCCCACCCGGCACGACACCTCGACCCCCTGCCGCGGGCGCCCGGTGAGGGAGTCGCACACGACGCCGGCGATGGTGGCGCCGGGGCGCACCAAGGGCTCGACCGAGTCACAGGCAGCAGAGAGCCCAAGGAGACACAACAGCCCGAGCTGGCGTTCGGTCATGCGTCTGGTCATGCGTCACTCCCCGCGCGGCCTTCGCGCGCTGGGTCAGGGGGGTCAACGGCCTGGCGCGTATTGTCGGGGAAACGACGTGCCGTCGATCACGCCCCTGCCCTTGCGCGCGGGCGCACATCCAGCGTGATCCTGGGCGGTCTGGCAGCGGCCGACGCCACACGCTATGCGTCCGTGCCGGCGCGCGCGTCTCGCCACCAGGACCAACCATGAAGATCCCCTCGCTCTTTGCGCTCGCGGCGACTGCCCTCGGCATCGCGAGCTGCGCCACGACGCCGACCCCGGCGCCCGCCACGAGCCCCGGCGACGACGCCGCGAGCTGCGCCATCGATCCCATCCCCAACGTCGTCACCGCCGACATCGCCGAAGGCATCGAGGCCCACGTCGATCGAGAGGTCGAGAAGGGCGGCGGCTACTTCAATCTCCCCTACGAGGGGCGCACGCTGCAGCTGCACCTGGTGCGCGTGCACCTCGAGTACCTGTCGAACCTGGGGCCACGCGAGCACTTCGCATGCGTCGACCTGGTGGATGTGAGCGGCGACGTGTTCGACGTCGACTTCTTCATGAAGGGCGACCCGGGCAGCATGGAGGTCACGGCCACCACGGTGCACAAAAAGAACGGTCAGCCCTTTTACGCCTGGGACCAAGCCGACGACGGCACCTGGCGACGCATCCCCGTCGACGCCGCCGATCCCAAGCACCTCGGCCTCATCACCGGCGAGGACCAGTTCACCTTCATCTACCGCTTCCAGATCCCCGCCCTCACCGAACAGGCGCATCTGTGGCTGCCCATGCCGTCGTCGGATCAGTTCCAGACCGTGGCGGTGCAGTCGATCAACGCGCCGGGCAAGCAGCAGATGCTCACGGATCGCGCGCACGGCAACCGCGTGCTCTTCCTCGATCTCGCCCCCGCGGACGGCAGCAAGCCGGTGGAGATGCGCTTCACGGTGCGACGACGCGAGAAAGCGGCCTACCAAGAGCCGGCGGTCGACGTGGCGCGCTTCTTGGCGCCCGAGGCCAAGGTGCCCACCGACGGGAAGTTCGCCGAGATCGCGAGCAAGGTGCTCGAGGGCAAGAAGGGCGAGATGGTGCGCGCGCGCGCGCTCTACGACCACGTCATCGATCAGCTGCGCTACATGAAGTACGGCCAGGGCTGGGGCGTGGGCGACGCGAGCTACGCTTGCGACTCCAGGACCGGCAACTGCTCGGACTTCCACTCGTACTTCATCGCGCTCGCCCGGGCCTCGGGCATTCCGGCCCGCTTTGCCATCGGCGCCGCCATTCCCTCGGAGCGCAACGACGGCGGCATCGACGGCTATCACTGCTGGGCGGAGTTCTTCGCCGAGGGAAAATGGTGGCCCGTAGACATCAGCGAGGGCGACAAGTACTCGAACCTCGCGACCTACTACTTTGGTCACCATCCTGCGAACCGCATCGAGCTGAGCCGCGGGCGCGACCTGGTGGTGGAGCCGAGCCCGTCGTCGGGCCCCATCAACATGCTCGCGTACCCGGTGCTCGAGGTGGGCGGCAAGCTGGTGCGCGCCAAGCCCGAGTTCGCGTTCGTGCGATCCAAGCGCTGACGGGGAGCATGGCCGCGTGACCACCGACGCGACGCCCGCGCTCTCGCTTCGTCCCATCGCGCCGGGCGATGATCCGGTGATGGCCGGCATCATCCGCGAGGTGATGACCGAGTTCGGCGCCAGCGGCGCGGGCTTCGCCATCCACGATCCCGAGGTCGCATGGATGAGCAGAGCCTACGCCGACCCGCGCAGTGCGTACCTGGTGGTGGTCGACGACCGCGGCGCCGTGCTCGGTGGCGGCGGCATCGCGCCGCTCTCGGGCGGCGACGGGAGCACCTGCGAGCTGCGCAAGATGTACTTCCGCGTGGCTGCGCGCGGCCGCGGCGCCGGGCGCATGCTGCTCGCCCGTCTGCTCGACGAGGCCAAGGCGCGGGGCTTTGCGCGCTGCTACCTCGAGACCCTCACGGGCATGGACGCGGCGCAGCACCTGTACCGCTCCTTCGGCTTCGCGCCCCTCGATCGTCCCCGTGGCTGCACCGGCCACCACTCGTGTGATCGCTGGTTCGAGCGACCCTTGTGAGCGGGGCCTCGAGCGTTACACCCTTGCGCTGACCGCGTGCTCTGTGGCCGTGGGCGGCGGCGCGCCCAACGCGGCAGCCACCAACGCGGCCGGCTGAAAGGGCTTGGCCACGAACGGCACGCCCTCGGCGAGCAGGCGCGTGGTGGTCGACGGGTCGGCGGTGAAGCCGGACACCAGCACCACGTGCAGCCCAGGGCGGCGCGCACGGAGCTGCTCCGCCAACTGCACGCCGCTCAGGCCCGGGAGGTTGACGTCGGTGACAACGACGTCGCACACGAGCTCGCCCGCGGCCAGCAGCGCCTCGGCCGATGAGAAGGTCTGCACCGTCATGCCGGCGCCCCCCAGGATGCGCGCCATCTGGTTACGCACCGCGACCTCGTCATCGACGACCCACACCGCCAGCGCGGCGGGCGCGCGACCATTGCCAGGCGCCGGCACCGCGGCAACGTGATGGGCGGCCGCCAGGGGCAGGGTCACGGTGAAGGTCGCGCCTTTTCCGAGGCTGCTCTCGACCTGCACCCGGCCGCCGAGCCGCGTGACGATGACGTGGACCGTGGCGAGCCCGAGCCCCGTGCCCTTCTGCGGGCCCTTGGTGGTGAAGAAGGGCTCGAACAGCCGCGCCTTGACCTCGTCACTCATGCCTTCGCCCGTGTCCTTGACCAACAGGCGTGCAAGGCCGCCGCGTTCGTGGTCGGCGACGCGCTCGAGGCGCAACAGCAGCTCGCCCTTGCCCTTCATCGCGTCGCGCGCGTTGACGGCCAGGTTCATCACCACCTGCTCGATCTGCGAGAGCGCGGCCCACACCGGCCAGGGCCCCTGCGCAGCGTCGATGGTGATGCGCACGTCGGGCCCTACCAGGCGCTGCAAGAGCCCCCGCATGCCCTCGATGGCGCCGTGCAGATCGTGCAAGGCCGGCTGCACGACGTCGCGCTTGCTGAATGAGAGGAGCTGGCGCGTGAGCTGCGCGCCGCGATCGACGGCCTCGCTCAGGTCGCGCAAGTCGGTGGCCGCCTGGGTGCCGGGTGTGATCTCGCTCTCGAGCAGGGTCGCGCAGCCGCGCATGACGGTGAGCAGGTTGTTGAAGTCGTGGGCGACGCCGCCCGCGAGGCGTGCCAGCGACTCGAGGCGCTGCGCGCGCTCGAGCTCGGTGGCGAGCAGGTCGGAGCGGTTCTCTGCGTCGCGGGCAACGGCGTCGCGGCGGCGCAGGTCGTCCACCAGGCGCACGATGCTCGCGCTCGTGAGGATCGCCATCCCGCCCACGACCGCCGAGACCAGCGCGCCCTCGACGAAGATGTTGGCGAGCGTCGCCGGGCCCGTGTCGGGGTTCGACCAAAGCGCCAGCGCGCCGTCGCCCAAGAGCGCGACCACGGTGACGACGAAGACGTCACGAGGGGCCAGCGTGGCCGCGGCGAGCACGACGCCGAGGGGAAGGAAGAAGGGCGTGTAGCCCGTGCTGCCGCGCGCCAGGGCACCCGCAGTGACGCCGACCAGCACCAACAGGGAGAGCGTGTAGCCCGCGGCGCTCACGTGGCCGCGCCGCCCCGCCACGTAGGCGGCGGCGATGACCATCAGGCCCCCGAGCAGCACGGGCACCACGCGGTACTCACCTCGTACCAGCGTGAGGAGGAGGAAGACGAGTGCCACGGCAAGGCAGGCCACGGCCGACCCAACGACGGCGCGTTGGCGGCGCAGCAGCTCGGCCTGACGAATGCCCGATGACACAGGGCCCCCTCCTCCATGCCGACAGTGGCACGGTAACGGTCGATCGTGAGCAGGAGCGAGCAAGGGCCGCCGTCTTGTTTCTTGGTGATACGACCGGCCGCACCGGAAGCCAGGCCTTGACAACACCGAGCCTGCGCGAGCGCACCCATGGCGCGGGGGCAACCCCGGCCCACGTGATCCCCCTCATCGGCGCCCGCGCGCGCCTCGCGCATGCTGCGCGCCCGTGCCGACCGCCACTCCTCTCGAGATCGCCGGCGTGTCGGCTCAGGTGGACCCGCTCGCCCCCTGGATCGGCGCGCGCAACGCGTCGGAGCGCGCGCTGGCCGCGACCTTCCTGGTCTCCATTGGTGGCATCTCGGGCGTGCTCCACGCCTGCGCCGTGGGCTTCGCGCTGGTGCTCACGCTCTTGCCCCTGCCCTTCCTGCCGCTGGCCTGCGGCCAGGTGAAGCACGTGTCGTTCCGGCCGCCGGAGCGCGTCGAGATGGCCATCGTCGAGGTGGAGCCACCGCCGGTGATCGAGGAGATCCCGCCGCCAGTGGAGGCGCCCGCCTCGAACGCGTCCAAGGCCAAGAAGGCGAAGGCCGTCGACAGCGCGCTGTTGTCCAAGGAGGTCGGCCTGCTCGCGATCCTCGGCTCCGCGCCGTCGAGCGACGTGTTCGGCACCCTGTCGAGCAACGACGACAGCGCCGTGCTCGGCGCGCTCATAGGAGACCAGATCGGGGACAGCTTCGGCTACGGCGGGCTCGGGCTGTCCGGCGTAGGCGTGGCCGGCGGCGTCGAGGGTGGTGGCGGTGGCGCGTCCATCGGGCTCGGTGGCCTCGGCACCATCGGTCACGGTGGCGGCGGCGGCGCAGGGAGCGGGTACGGCAGCGGGTTCGGCAGCGGCGCGCTCACGGCGAAGGAGAGGCGCGACCTCCGCGTCGACGTCGTGGAGACCGACCTCGATCGCGCGGCCGCGCGCCGCGCGCTGCTCCGCGCGACGCCTGCGCTGCTCGCGTGTGACGGCGACTTCCCCGTGGATCTGACGGTGCGCGTCACGGACGGCAGCGTGCGCGCCGTGGAAGGCGCATCGGTGTGCGTCAGGAGCGCGCTGATGGGGCGCGCGGTTCCCGGCACCGGGTACGTCGCCGCCCACCTCGCGCTGCGCTGATCATCGATCCTTCGGCATCACACGTGACCGAGCGCCTCCGGGATCGGCATGCGCGCCGCCCGTCGCGCCGGGAGCACCGTTGCCAGCATCGCCACCGTCGAGAGGAAGCACAGCGCCGTGAGCCACACCGAGGGCACGAAGGCGACGGCGAGGGGGATCGCGTCCGAGAGCATGCCCGCGTTGTAGGTGATGCCCGCGTGGTTGCATGCCCAGGTCAGTGCTGCGGTGGAGAGCGCGCCCACCGCGCAGGACACGAGCGCCAGCATGCCGGCCTCGAGGAGGAAGAGCAGCATCACCTCGCGCCGCAAGAAGCCGAGGCTCCGCAGCATGCCCACCTCGCGGGTGCGCTCGGCCACGGCGCGCATCATGGTCATCAACACCGACATGGCCGCGATGGCGACGACGATGACCACCACGAAGGAGCGAAACATGGAGAGCAAGGTCATGCCCCTGGTGTACTGGTCGCCGAAGCGATGGTCTTGCCAACGCTGTGCCCGCAGCCGCACGCCCTCGGCCTGCGCCGCGTGCTCCAGGCGAGCCGCGAATGCCGCGGCATCGACGCCAGGGGTGAGCTGCACGTGATAGCGAGACACGGCGCCGGTGTTCATGAGCCGCTGTGCCGCCGGCAGCGACATCACGAGCAGGCGAGCGTCGTACTCTTTGACGCCCACGCTGGTCAGACCCACCACGCGCGGCTCGATGACGTTGAGCTGGCCACTCTCGGTGGTGGCCGTGAGCTGCGCGCGCGCCCGCCGACAGGCGAGCGCGCGCGTGACGGCCCCGGGGGCGAGCGCTTCGGCCGGGGCGCAATCGAGCGCAGCGCCGAGCCCCTGGCCGAGCAGCACCTGATCGTCGGCGCCGGGATCGAGCGGCGCGCCCACCTTGGCGTTGTCGCGGAGATCCCCGCGCAAGAGCGCGCCCTCCGCGACGTCGTGGCCCTGGCCGAGGAACACCACGCCCGCCTTGCCCGTGCTCGCAAGGCCCACCACCTCGAGGAAGCGGGCGCGCGTCGCGACCTGGGATCGTTCGCGCGCCAGGTGCGCGTCGATGAAGGCCTGCTCGTTGGCGCCGAGCTGGTGGCCCCAGACGTCGTCGCTATGGGCGCGATCGCTGGCGTCTTGGTGCTCGATGATGATGTCGCCCATCATGCTCTTCTTCGAGAGCTGCGCCATCTGGCGCCAGGCGAGGTCGTCGAGGTAGCCCGAGAACAAGCCAATGGCGACGAAGCCCACGGCGATAGACAGGATGGAGCCGAGCGAGTGGCGCCAGTGTTTGCGCACGTTGCGCGCAGCCATGCGCGCGAGCGCGAGCAGTCCGCTGCTCATCAGCGCACCACGTTGTTGACGTTGAAGACGCTCGGCGCGTGCGCTTCGCTCTTGGGTGACCCAAAGCGCAGCACCGACGACGCGCCCGAGCCCATGGCGTCCTTGATGGTCATCGCCTTGATGAAGTCCACCGGCGCCCCGGCCAGCGTGACGACGTTGCCGTACGCGAAGGTCGCGGTCTTGAAGAGCTCGCCCGAGACCGTAAGGAACTCAGCCTTGAGCGCGCGGCGCTGGTCCTTGGCGACCCAGTAGCGGATGCGGTCGTAGGTGACGTTGCCCGCCTTGGCCTTCAGCTCGAGGCGCCAGCACGGCACACCATCGACGGGGTCCTCGCCTGCCAACGTGGCGTCGTAGTCGCGCGCGTAGTTGGTGGAGGCGATGTCGCCGTTGGCCGCTTGGCCCGAGAGCTTTTGCCGCGCCGAGATGGACACCGGCTTCTTGAGGCCGGGCTTCAGGAACCACAGCGTGCGATCATTGAAGAGCATCTTCTCGCCCTTGGAGCGTGGCGGCGCCAGGGTCTCGGCCAGGGCATCGTCGCCGCGAGACCTCACCAGGTAGCTCGCCTTGGTGGTGACGCCGTCCTCCGTGGACTCGACGTCGATGGACCAGGTGATGCCGTCCTTGAGCCCCCCGCGCAGACGATCGGAGTCGCGCAGGATCTGGACCACGTCGACGGTGGCGCTGGCCGCCGGCGTCGGCGCTTGGGCCGCGCCGAGGGTGAGGAGGGCGGTGATGGCCAGGAGCATGGTGAAACCCTTTCTCGGACGAGAGAGCGCGGACCGGGACTACGAGGAGTGCGACGAGAGCAGACTGACGATGCCCGCGCGCGTGGTGCGCCGCACGGCCAGCCACGCGGCCGCCACCGAGAGCGGCACGATGAACGCCGCCAGCGCGGCGCACAACGCGGGCGTGGGCGTGAGCATGAACTGGATGGTGCCGGGCACGCCGGGCGGGCTGAAGCGCACGTTGCCGTTGTTGACCATGGCTGCGACGCACAGTGCGATCAGCAGCCCCACGCCAACGGCGAGGGCGGTGAGCAGCGCGGCCTCGCGTAGACACAGGCCGAGCACCTGGCGGCGATTGAAACCGAGCGCACGCAGCATGCCGAGCTCGCGCGTGCGCTCGAGGATCGACAAGGTCATGGCGTTCACGATGGAGAGCACCACCACCGCCGCCACCAGCAGGCCGATAAAGCCCACCAGCGACGACAGGAAGGGCATGGTGCCCGCGTAGTAAGGGCCCACGCGCTCGTCGTCGAAGGTGTAGGCCCGCACGGGGACGCCGGCGGCGCGGATGGCGTCCTCGATGATGCCCCGCATGCGCGAGGTGTCGCGCGCGTCTCGCAGGTACACCGAGAGGTAGCTGATGGCATCGGTGTCGTAGAGGCTTTGCAGCGTCTGCAAGGACGCCACCACGGTGCCGTCGTCGGTCTCGGCCAAGGGCGTGTGAAAGACGTTCACCACCTCAGTGTCGACAGCGGACATGGAGCCCGACCAGGTGAGCCCGGCGAGCTGCACGTTGGCGTCGTGGGCGAGCGCGCCTCGACCTTCCTTGGTCGTGCAGTCCGGCAGCACGACCTCCGCTTGCGCGGCCGCCGCGGGCACCTCGTCGTGGACGCGGGTCTTGCCGAGCAGCTCCGCGAGGCCGGCGGACAGCGCCACCGCGCCCTCCACTGCCGGATAGCGCGCGATCAGCTCGCCCTTCACCGGACGCGACAGCTCCGGTGAGGCCAGGAGCACCTCGGGGTGCGTGAGCGCGCGCGCCTGCACGCCGGGCTCCACGCCGAGCGCGGCGAAGGGCAGCGTCGTGCAGCCGTTGCCGGCGAGGCCCATGCCGACGAGGTGGCGGCCGAAGAACTCCACCTCGGGTCGCGCGGAGAGCACCGTCGCGATGACCTGCTGCTCCTCGGCGGAGAGGGCGTACGTGGCGGGCTGGGCAGTGCCGCGCTCGAGGCCGCCCTCTTTGTAGATGGAGAGGTGCCCGGTCTGCTGCAGGTACACCGTGTTGGTTCGCAGGAAGCGCTCGACGCGCACGGCGTAGCCGCCGATGAGTACGAGGCCGCCGAAGCCGAGCGCGATGGACACCGCGGTGGCCACGTTGCGGCGACGATTGCGGCGCAGGTTCTTGAGCGCGAGCTGCCAGGCGTGGTTCATGACGGCAAGGCTCCGTCCTTGAGGTGGAGCACGTGCGCCACGCGTGCCATCAGCTTCTCGTCGTGGGTCGAGAAGAGGAAGGTGACCTTGCGCTTGTCGTTCAGCTCGAGCAGCAGGTCGATGAGGCGGTGCGTGGTGCCAGAGTCGAGGTTGGCGGTGGGCTCGTCGGCCACCACCAGGAGCGGGTGCGTGACCAGGGCGCGGGCGATGGCGACGCGCTGGCGCTGGCCGCCCGAGAGCTTGTCCGGCAGGTGCCGCAGTTGCGGCTCGAGCTCGACGTCGCGGATGGCCTGCAGCACGCGCTCGGCGCGCTCGCCGGCGCTGACCTTGGGGTTGATGAGCAGGGGTAGCTCGACGTTCTCGTAGACGTCGAGCACGGGTACCAGGTTGAAGGACTGGAAGATGAAGCCGATGTGCTGGTTCCGCAGGCGGCTGCGCTCGTTGTCAGACAGGCGCGACACGTCGTTGCCCTGCAGGAGCACGCGTCCCGAGTCGGGCTCGTCCAGACAACCCACCAGGTTCAACAACGTGCTCTTGCCGGAGCCCGAGGGACCCACCAGCGCAGTGAAGGCGCCTTGCTGCAAGTCGAAGGAGACGCCGCGCAGCGCGTGCACCACGGTCTCGCCCAGGCGATAGCGCTTGTGGACGTCGTCGAGGCGGAGGAAGGGTTGTTGGCTCATGCTGCGCTCCTTGTCTGGTGCACGCTTCACCAGGTGTTGACGACGCCGAAGGTGACGGCACCGCGCACGAAACGCGCGAGCTCGTCGTGAACATCGCCGACCGACGCGAACGCCGACAGGAACGCGGTGGTGCGCTCACCGGCCTCGGCGCTGATGGTGACGAAGGCGGCCATTGAGCGATCGGTGAGCGACCACAGCACGCGCGGCTGCACGGTGAGCTTCTTCATGGGTGGCAACTCGGGAGCACGCAGCGCGAGGTAGATGAACTGTTGTCCGACCAGCTCGAGGCCCGGCGCCACGTAGGGCTCGAGGTCGCGCGTGGCCAGCACGAGCAACGCGGCGTCCTCGAAGTCGTCGGCCTCCCACCCCGCCTGCTGGGAGAGGTACTCGCCGCGCACCTCGACGCCGCCGTCGAAGGACAGGCGCGCACCCACCAGCGCGGTGCTGAAGAGCTCGATCTCATCGACGTCGATGCTGCGCTTGACGAAGGCGTGGCGCCCCGGATACCAGGCGCGGCGCTCGCGCCCGTGGCTCGCGTCGAGGTAGAGCGCCACCACGTCGGTGAGCTGGAGCTGGGCGTACTCGCCGAGGGTCGGCTCGTGTTCGAGCCAGGCGGACCCCACCACGCCAACGAGCCAGCGACCTGTCGCATCGGCGTACTCGACCTTGAGGTGCGCGCTGCGATCGAAGTCTTCGCGTGCCACGAAGGGTCGCTCGTCGGTGTCGCTGAGCTCCACCATCCCCACCACCGACAGCTCGCGACCCGACGACAGGTTCGCGCGCACCAGGTGACGGCCCTGCACGAGATAGAGCGGGTCGCGCAGCAAGCCGGTCTCGTGAAACAGGCGGTTCGAGGGGCTGGCGAGCTCGCCCGGGCCCCATTGGAAGTTCTGCAGCCCCCACGAGAGCGCGAACCAGTCGCTCGCCTGCCAGGTGCCGTAGAGCTCGGGCAGCGTGACGGCGAGCGCGCTCTCGCCCTCGGGCCAGTCGCCGTTCACCTGCGCCATGGCGAAGCCACCAACCAGGCGCGGGCGCGCCACCGCCGTGAGCCACCCGCCGATGTGCACCTCGACGCTCGGGCGCGCCTCGCTGGTAAGGGCCAGCTGCGGCAAGCGCAGCACGGTGTTCTTGTGGTTGAGCAGTGTGTCGGTGGGCACCAGGCCGCGCGCCGCGCCGATGACGTCGAGCTGCCCGCTGACGCTCAGCTCGCCTTGCGCGCTGGCGCTCGCTGCGGCGAGCGCTGGCAGCACCAAGAGGAGCAGCGCGCGCCTCATGCACGCAGCCCGCGGAGCACCAGATCGAGACCGCGCCGCATGGTGGCCTTGAGCTCGCCGGGCTTGGCGCCGCGCTGGTGCCAGTCGACGATGCCCATGAGGTAAAGGCCAAGCAAGAGATCGCAGGCCGCACGCACGTCTGCATCGGCGCGGAAGTGGCCCGCGGCCTTGCCGCTCTCGACGATGCCCGTGACGACGGCGGCGAACGCCTCGATGCTCGGGTCGCGCACCTCGAGCACATCTTTCTGGCGCAGTATCATCGTGAGCCAGACGCGCGAGAGCCGGAGGTTGGCCTCGTGCCACTCGATGCCTGGCAGGAGTGCGCGCTCCAGCAGGACCGACGCGCTGCCATCGCCATCGAGGGGCACGGCCTGCAAGGACGCGGCGATGCGCTCGAGGATGAGCGAGCCCGCCTCGGTGAACACGTCTTCCTTGGTGGGGAAGTAGGTGAAGAAGGTGCCCTTGCCGATGTCGGCCGCCTCGCTGATCTCGGCGATGGTGGTGGCGTCGATGCCCTTCTTGGCGAAGAGCTCGAGCGCCGCGTGGGCGATGCGCTGTCGGGTGTCCTGCTTCCTCTTTTCAACTCGACCTATCATATTGAGTTGAATCTTAGAGTGCAGTCGAAGCTCTAGCAAGCTCGATCTATATTGCCAGTAAATTCAGCATCTTGCACGGTGGTCGTGCCTTGGATCCCTGAAGAATGGGGATGCGCCGGCTCCGCTCGGACCGGGCCAAGGCGGGTCAGTCGCCGGTGGGCAGGCTTGGCGGCGCCGGCGCCGGCCACCACAGGGTCGCGAGCGTGCCGCCGCCCTCGCGCGGCCGCAGCACCACGCGCGCCCCATGGGCCTCGACGATGGCGCGCACCACGGAGAGACCGAGGCCGCTGCCCGGCGCCTGGCTCTGCGCCGCGGCGCGACCGCGAAAGAAGCGCTCGAAGACCTGGCCGGCCTCGTCGACGCTGATGCCGAGCCCCGTGTCCCAGACCTCGATGGCGACGCCCGCCTCGGCGGGCATCGCGCGCAGCCCTACCTCGCCGCCCTTCGGCGTGTAGCGCAGGGCGTTGTCGAGGAGCGCCTCCAGCGCCTCCAGCAGGCGACCGCGGTCGGCGTCGACCAGGAGCGCGGGCGCGAGCTCAAAGCGCAGCGCGAGCCCGAGCTGTTCGGCGCGCGGCGAGAAGAGACGGCGAAGCGCCTGCGCGATCTCGTCCATGCCCACGGGCTCGCGGCGCAGCTCGCCGCCCACGTTGTCGGCGCGGCTCTGGGCCAGCACTCCGTCCACCACCGCCGCGGACTCGCGCGCCGCAGCGGCGATGTCCGCGATGGCCTCGTGATAGGCCGCGGCGCTTCGCTCCTTGCGCAGCGCCACCTCGGCCTGCGAGAGCACCCCGGCCAGGGGCGTGCGCAGGGCGTGGCTGGCGCGCGCGATGAACTGTCGCTGGCGCTCGAAGGCCGCCTGCACGCGCTCGAGCACCTTGTTGAAGGCCGCAGCCAGGAGCGCCAGCTCGGCATCGAGGCCCTCCGTGTCCAAGCGACGGTGCAGCGACGCGGCCTCGATGCTCGAGATGTCGTGTACGAGGCGGCGGATGGGTCGCAGCGAGATCCGCGCCACCCACCAGGCGCCGAGCCCGCCCAGCAGCAAGCCGAGCGCCAGCGTAAGACCCAAGGCGAGCTGGAAGCGCTCCACCAGTGCCGAGAAGGTGCGCAGCGGCGCGGCCACGCTGATGACGACGAGCTCGCCGGCCTGCAGGCGCTCGGCGTGATGCGGCGCCATCGTGGACGCGCGCACGCGCCAGCTAGTTCCGTCGTCCCTGCGGACCGTGAAGCCCCGTGAGGGCGCGGCGTGGGCGGCGGCAGTCCCCGCGAACAGCGCCGGAGGCCCCACCCGGGCGACCAGTGCGCCGCGACTCGTGTGGATCTGGAAGAGGCCCCGGCCCCGGCGCCGCCCCTCGTCGTCGTCATCGTCGTCGTCATCGTCATCGTCATCGTCATCGTCATCGTCATCGTCATCGTCGTCGTTGTCGCCGTCCTGGTCGTCCGAATGCTCGCCAAGCGAGATCTCGCCGCCGTGCCCCACCTCGAGGTGGCGGCCAAGGCGTTCGATGCGCCGGGCGAGCTCGTCGTCGACGACCTCATCGCGGACGCGACTGACCAGCACCGACAGTGAGACGCCGAGCCCACCGAGGAGCGCTGCGACCAGCAGCAGCACGAAGAGCACCAGGCGCGTCTGCAGACTCCAGGGCCGCCGCATCTTCAACCGTGCCCCTCGGCCAGCAGGCCCGCCGCCACGGGATCGAACACATAGCCCACGCCGCGCTGGGTCCGGATCAGCGCCGCACCCGACAGGCCGGTCGCGTCGAGCTTCTTGCGCAGCCGGGCGATGAACACATCGATGACGTTGCTGTCGCGATCGCTCTCCTCGTCATAGAGGTGCTCGACGATCTCGCTGCGCGTCAGCGCCTTGCCCGGGTTGAGCGCGAAGAGCTGCAGGAGCGCGTACTCCCGGGCGGTGAGATCGAGGCGCTGCCCGTGGACCGACGCGGTGCGTGCCGCGAGGTCGAGCAACAGTGGACCGAGCTCGATGCGGTTGGAGGCGCTGCCGTGGCCGCGGCGCAACAGGACGCGAAGTCGAGCGAGCAGCTCCTCGAAGGCGAAGGGCTTGACGAGGTAGTCATCCGCGCCGCTGTCGAGGCCGGCGACACGGTCGTGGATCTCCCCGAGCGCGGTGAGCATCAACACCGGCGTCTTCACGCCTTGCGCGCGCAGCCGAGAGAGGACGCTGAGCCCGTCGAGCCCGGGCAGCATGCGATCGAGCAGGATGCCGTCGTAGGCGATCTCGCCGGCCAGGTGCAGGGCCTCCGTGCCGTCCTGGGCCACGTCCACCGAGAAGCCCTCCTCCGCCAGGCCGCGGCGCAGGCTCTTTTGCAGCGCAGGGTTGTCCTCGACGACGAGCAGGCGCATCAGCGTGGGATCCGGATGTCGTGTTCGGAGAAGCTACCCTTTTCAGCGCCGCGATGGCAGGCGGCGCAGTTGGCGACGCTGCCCACCGCCGGACGCCGCCACACCTGGGGGCTCACCTCGTCGTGCTCGCGCTCGATGAAGCGCAGCTCGCTGATGCGCAGCGGCGTCTGTCCCTGGCTGTCCCGCAAGACGCGCCGCGCGAGGGAGCGGGGGCTGTGCTCCGCGGCGTTCCTCTCGAGCCAGCGCGTCATCGTGGCCTGCTCCGCGGCGTCGAGCTCGGCGTTCTGGCCGAAGTGATCGTCGAGACCGCCCATGAGCCTGGTCCACGAGCGCGCGGGCAGCAGCTCGGGCGGATAGGCGAGGTGGCAGGCACCGCACTCCGTCTGGTAGGCGGCCGCCTCGGGCAACTGAGTCGCCGACGCCGTGGCGGCCGACGTCGTGGGCGCGGCTGCGGCAGGCGCGGTGGGCGAGACGACGCCGGGCTGTGTGCCCGGGCTGCGATGCTCGCTCGCGCCGCGCTGGCCGCGTTCGCTCGGGGATCGTCCTTCCTCATCCTCCTCCTCTCCTTCTTCTTCATCGTCCTCGTCGTCGTCGGCACGGGACACTCCGGCCGCAAGGCCGGTGGCAAGGGCGACGGCAATGCCCAGGACGCTCAGGATCTGGCTTGGCTGGAACAACATCTTCATGACTTCCTCCGGTGTCGGGTGCGCTTCTCTCTCAATGCGTGAGCAACCACTGCAGCAGGTGGCCCTTCTCCTCGGCGACGCAGGGCCGGCCAAAGACCTGTTTGCAGTTGCGGTCGAACCACTTGTCGGCCTTCTTTCGAGCGGTGAAGCGCTCCGGCGCCGCCGAGGGAGCGAGCGGCTCGATCACCTTGCCGGCGGGAGACTTCCCGGGCTTGGTTGGATCCGCCATGTGGCAGGTCTGGCAGGAGACGGGCTTGCCGTCCTTGGTGTGCTCCTCGACGTAGAGTGCCTGACCGCGCTTCACGTCAAAGCCGGCAAAGGAAGGGTTGGCCGCCTTGGCCTCGGCCGCGTACTCCTCGAGCAGGCTCTGCTGGGGGGCTGCGGCCTCGGCCCGCGAGGGGAAGAGCAGCGCGATCATCACCGTCACCGCCGTGGCCAGAAGCAGCGACGAGACCAGCGCCACGGGGCGCAGCCGGACGCGCCGTGGAGGAACGGGACGGAGCTCGGGCTCGCCGTCGGGCGCGCGCTTCATGCCGGTGATCATGGCCAGCGGCAGGTTCTGTCGCTCGAGGATCGACGACACGATGACGCCGACCACGTGCAAGGCGATCAGCACCGTGGACGTCCAGGCGGTGGCCTCGTGGAGCTCGGCGATCCCCTTGGCCAGCGCCATGGGGAGCCAGGGCGAGAGCGGCCCCTCGAACTCTGGCCCGAGGTAGACGAGCAGCCCGGACGCGCCCGTGAGCGCGAGCACGGTCATCATCACCACGACCATGGTGGCGCCGAGGGGGTTGTGGCTGAGGTGCAGCGGCGCCCGGCCCCGCAGGAGCGCGCGCCCATAGGCGAGCACCGCGCGCGGCCCTTTCACGAAGGCAGAGAAGCGCGCGTGCGGGGAGCCGATGAAGCCCCAGATCACCCGAAACACCAGGAGCGCCACCAGGCCGAGGCCGATGCGCGCGTGCAGGTAGGTGGTGTCGTCGTCCTCCGCCGTGAGGAAGGCGCCGGCGATGACCAGCGCGAGCCCACCGTGGAACAAGCGCACCGCGGGGTCCCAGACC
>JADZDP010000223.1 GCA_020850995.1 Deltaproteobacteria bacterium | reverse complement strand
TGTGGATCGCCAGCGACCTCCGGCCGCCCGTCGCGAAGCGACACACGGCTCTGCCGTGTGCGGCCAGCGATTGGCGAGGACGCTGTTGCGGACTTGCCAGCGCGTGCCGGCCCGTCGCGTCAGCGACACCCGAAGGGTGCCGGCAGACGAATGCCCTTGGTGGGCGTGAGGCTGGAGGTTGCTGGCACCACGTCAGTACGTGTCACATGGTTTGGATTCGGTGGTTTGGCTGGTCCAGAAGTGTCACATTCGCCCCCCTATTGTTCTGACACCAAGTGACACCAATTGACGGGACGCTGGCGTCCGCCTCGATCGTCGTCGGCGACGGCGGAAACGAGAAGAGGCGGCGCCCGATGGGTGCGCCGCCTCTTCTTCCGCGTCCACAGCGGAGAGGATCGATCGCTACGGAGCGATCAGCAGGGTCTTGAAGCCGAAGCCGGCGAGCGCGCGAGTGAGCGCTGCGGCGAGGTCGCCCCGCCCGGCGGTAGACAGCTTGCCGGCCTGGCGGAGGTCGATGACGCACCTGTCCGCGGTGATCACGATCGGCGGCCGCTCGTCGCGTGCTTCGTCGTTGCCGCTGTTGCCGCGCGGGCGTGGGTCTTTCGCGCGCGCGATCTCCTCGCGGAGCCGGCGCTTGCTCCACCCCTCCGTCGCACACGCGAACGCGAGGCGCTTCGTCGTCTTCTCGGCCTGCGGCCGGAACTGCTCACCGCCGAGCTCCTCGAGCTGGAGCGCGTCGCTCTCGCGCATCAGGTTGTAGAGCGCGAGCAGCTCGGTGAGGTCCGTGAACTGCAAGCCAGGGTACTTGTAGATCTCGATCACCGGCCTCTTGGTCTTCGAGTCGAGGACGACTTCGCCTGCGTCGTCGACCTTCTTCTTCGGCACCTTCACCTCCCTCGCGTAGTCGCGGAACCACTCCGGCGAATTGGCGAGCTGGAGGTAGCGGTTCAGGTTGCGCTTGGTCCAGCCGAGGCTCTCCGCGAGCTGGGCCGCCTTCACGCCGGATGCGACGGCGCGCGCCACCGCGTCGGCGATCTCGGCCGCGCTCAGGTCGCTGCGATTGAGGTTCTCCGCGAGCTGGAGCACGGGGACCGCAGCGTCATCGACGTCCACGGCGACCGCCGAGACGCGCGCGAAGCGCTTGTCCTTCGGGTGCTCCTGCGCGAGCTCGCGGAGCGCCTGGAAGCGGCGGTGACCGCCGATGATCTCGTAGACGTCGCCGCGCGGGCGCACGACGATCGGCTGCAAGAGACCGTTCGCGAAGATGCTCTTCTTGAGCTCCTCGAAGGGCTCCCTCTCGACGCTGAGCCGCGGGTTCGTCTCCGAGGGTGCGACTTGCTCGAAGGGGAGGTGGAGGAGCTCACGGGACAGCTCGGGGAGGATGGTCTTGCTGGTGGTCTGCTCTTCGATCATGCGTTGCCTCCAGGTTCTTCAGGAACGCGAGGTGTTCACGCCTCGCGAGGGGACCGAGCACCACCTTCGGCATCGGGAGGACGGCCAAGGGATCGACGGGGATGCCGGCGAGGTGGAGCTCGTAGTGGAGATGGGGGCCGGTCGACCGGCCCGTGTTGCCACTGTCGGCGATGTGCTGACCCTGCTCGACGATGCTCCCGATGCGGAGCGCTTCCTCGACTCGGTCGAGGTGGAGGTAGAACGACTGGTAGCCGTCGGCGTGCGCGAGCTTGATGAAGTTGCCCGACGAGCTTGACTTGCCGATCGCCGCGACGCGTCCTCGTCCGACGGCGGCAACGCCCGTCCCGCGGGGCACGCCGTAGTCGATGCCGTGGTGGGTGCCCGCCTTGCCGCTGAACGCGTCGAAGCGGTCACCGAAGCGGGAAGTGATGCGGCGGAGGTGCACCGGTCGGGCGAGGAGAGTCCCTGTCATGAGCCGCCCGTCGGCGTCGTAGAAGCCGCGCGGCGCGCGAGGACCGTCGTAGAGCGCCGCGAAGATCGACCGGCCAGGCCCGACTTCGAGCTTGGCGGCGACGAGCCTCTGGCCGCGCTTCCACAGCGAGAGTCGCCGCCCCACGCGCGCGTGAGCGAAGAGATCGATGCGCCCGACGAATGCCTCGTCGATGGCGTCGACGAGCGTTGTCGAATCGATGCCTGCACGACGAAGCGCGCCGTCGATGCCGTCGCCCTCAAGGACGAAGTCGTGGCGCGAGACGCCGGCGTCCCGCACCGCCTGGTCCTCGTGCAAAGCGACAGGCATCTGCGCCGCCACGGCGTCGTGGGGGCGCGGCCCTGTCAGAGGAGCAGGGGGCGCGCTCGCCGCACGCACATCGTCACGACACGCTGTCAGAACGACGGCGGTCGCAACGGCGAGGAGCATGGCTCCAGCCTTCGACGTGCGGCGGCGAGCGCGAGGGGCGCTCAAGCGAGGTCTCGCGCGAGCTCGTCCGAGACATTTTGCCACTGCGCGCGCTTCGGATCGGCGAGGCACTCGAGCTCCTCGCGCGCGTGCGCCAGCACGAGCGCCTCGCGCTGGTTCGGCGCGGACGGTGCCACCGCGGCGCGGACGCTCGCCTCGACGGCGTCATTGCGGAGGTCGGCGAGGCCCGTCTCGAGTGGGGGGTAGCGCTCGAGGCGGGAGCGGCCCTCGGCCTCGATCTCCTTCATCTGCTCCCGTGGCATGTCCCAGAGGTCGCGCAGCAACGCACGATGCTCGGGCGCCTTGGCGATGACGGCGAGCGTGAGCATGTGGACGGTGTTGCGCTCGCTCTTGTCCGCCTGGAACTCGCGCACGGCGGTGGGCAACGCCTCGCGTGCCGAGCGCTGCGAGTGGTGGCCTTCGACGATGAGCTCGCGCGCCGAGCCCTCGATGGCTCCACGGAGCGGCGAGGATAGCCCTCGCACCGTCGAGAGGGCGGTCTCCATCTGCTGCTCGATGGTCGGTCGCTCGCGCTCGAGCAGGCTCTGCTGTCGCGGCTGCTGCGGGGCAGCCGGATCGTTCTTCATCACCTCCTTCCTGCTCTCCCCGGCGCGGTCGGCGCCGATGGGGGGATGCTTGGCGCTGAAGGCGTCGATGCGCTGCTTGAGCTCCTTGACGCTCGCCACCGGTCGCGCGTCGCGGAGAGCCGAGAAGACGACGGCGTAGGCGACCTGAATGCGCTCGCGCTCCGCGTGGTTACCGCGGTTCGCCTTGAACTCCTCGATGTCCTTCTTGGTGAAGCGCTCCCACGAGCCCATCACGTGCTGGGCGTCGAGCGGGTAGCGCTTGATCTTGTCGGCCATGGCGAGCGCGCTCATGCGCAGCTCGCCGTTCACGCCCTTCTCCTCGACCTCCTTGATAAAGCGGTACTGGATCTTCCCGACGCGGACGCGCCCGGTCGGCTGCTCGCGCTTGCCGCTCCCTTCGCGAGCCTGGGCTCGCGGGGGCTGGCTGCGCTCGCGCTGCTGTTCCTGTTCCTGGGCGTCGGCTCGGCTTCGGTTTCGCATGTTGCGGCCTCCTGCCCGGACAAGTCGCGGCGGCCGCGGAACGCGCTCGTACTTCGCTCGTGCGCGAATTCACCTGGATCACGAGCGCAGGCCTCGGCTGATGCGACTCGTTCAAGATGCCCGATGCTGACGGCCCCTCTGACCCGCCCTACGCTTCGCGTCTCCTCAGCGGCGAGCTGCCGTCGGGGAACGTGACGCGCCTCCTCCGTGTGTTCGCGCGCGCCTCGCTCGATCCCGCCTCGTTGGTAACGCGCAACGAGGCGATCGCCGCGCTGCCGTTTCGCAGCGGCGGCGACGTGTGGCTCGACCAGCACGTAAAGGCTGCCGTGCAGGCCGGCGGCGAAGCGCTCTATCGGTGGGGCGACGTCACGGCCGCGCTCGCGTCAAAGAAGGGCGGCCCGGCTGCAAGGCTCGCGATCGATGCCCGCTTCATGACCTGCGACGAAGCGGCGGCCTACCTCGGCTACCGCTCGACGAACGCGCTGCGCATGGCGGTCTCGCGCAAACAGATCGTGCCCACGGCTCGTCGAGGAAGGACGTTGCTTTTCACGCGCGCCGATCTTGACCGACAGCTCCTGGTCGGTACCATCGATGTGCTGCGGCCTCGTCCTTCATCGTTGCTCGACGACAAGGAGAGCGACGATGAGACGCGGAAACAAAGGGATCCATCCGGGAATTCGCCCGGATGGGAAGAACGGGTTCGTAGTGCGGATCACGCTCCGCAACGAGGAGGGCACCCAGAAGGAGAGAGAGACGAGGGTGATGGGCACCCCGACGGAAGCGATTCGCGTGCGGGAGGATCTCCGGGAGGAGCTGCTGCGCGAGTTCGCGGACGAGGCCAAGCTGAGGGAGCTTGGCCTCGAGAGAGCCAACGCGAGGAAGGAGATCCTTACGGCCTACGCCAAGCGCTGGCTCGAACACGTGGAGAAGAGCGGCAGGAACCGGAAACATGTCGTCGACCAGCACGCAGACATGCTCGAACGCTTCATCCTCCCGAGACTCGGGCGGATGGAGGTCGGCCAGATCACGAGGAGAGATCTCGTGATGTGGATGGAGGGCCTCGGCGATCTGAAGAGCAGGAGCGGTGAGCAGTACGCGAAGCAGACCCTCGCGGGGGTATGGGCGACGCTGAGGTGCATGCTCAAAGACGCGCTCGTCCTGTGCAACCTGAAGCAGGACGTGACGGCGGGTGTTCGGTTCCGCGTGCGAGGCAAGGAAGCGACGGAGAAGGACGTGCTGACGCGAGACGAGCTCGGTCGCCTCCTCGACGAGACCCATGCAGAAGCCCCGGACATGCGCGCCATGATCTGGGTCGGGTTCACGACGGGGATGCGCTTTGGCGAGCTGAGCGCGCTTCAGTGGAGCGACATCGACTTCGAGGGTGGGCTCATCCACGTTCGCAAGTCGCAGGTGAACGGGAACGTCGGTCCGACCAAGACGCGTTCCCGCCGCACCGTGCCGCTCCATCCCGTCGTCGCCGAGATCCTGCACGCGCACGCGAGCTGGCAGCAGGAGAAGCGGATCCGCGGGCGCGAGTCCGGGTTTCTGTTCCTGCCGACGAGGACGCGGACCACCGGTGACGACGACGGCGTCGTCTCCGAGGCGCTGCGGCTTCGCTACTCGAACGTGCTGTCGAAGCCGCTCGCGCGCTGCGCTGAACGGGCGAAGGTGACCAAGCACGTCACGCCGCACACGATGCGGCGGACGTTCAACAACCTCGCGCGCCAGGCGGCGGGAGAGATCGTGGCGAGGTCGATGACGGGCCACACGACGACGGCGATGACCGAGCACTACAGCCACGTGACGATCGAGGAGAAGAACCGTGCGCTGACGGTTGCGCTCGGTTTGCTGGGGACAAAGCCCGTGGTGACGACGTCTGCTGGGGTGCACCCCAGCAAAATCGTCAATTCACCCCAGCAAAGTGAGAAAGACGAGGTTTGTAACTAGCTGAAAAGTAAATGGTCGGGGCGACACGATTCGAACGTGCGACTTCCAGTACCCAAATCGGGTCGGGCCCGACGACGCGATGAGGCAGGGTCAGTAAATACAGGCGGTTACGTAACGCGGGGAGTCAGCCCATGTCACCTGATCACCTCGGAAAACGAGAAAACTGGGGAATTCCCAGTCCGTTCCCAGAGACCTTCCACTCGCTCGTTCGAATCAAGCCGGCGCGATGTCGTCCCGCTGCTGCTCGCCGCTTCGGCTCTTCATCTCCACCGTCGCCGTTGGCGTCGCCCCGCTTGGGCGGGCGACGCCGACGCCGCCCGCCCTCCACCGGAGTTGAGGCAGAGCCCCACGTCCGGTTTCCGCTAGACGTTCTTGACCTTGTCCATGAGGGTATCTACGAACTGCCCCCAGAACGAGCGAAGGTCCTTGTAGTGGGCGTCGGGCGTCGTGTGCATCGACTCGGCTTTGGCGTACGCGACGATTATGAGGAAGATGGCTTCGTCGGTGCGCTTGGCGATGCGCGCGATCTCATCAGTCGTCATGGTGCCGGGGGCGCGGCTGGCGGTCTCGCGGATCGGTTCCCAGAGCTCGCGGTAGAACCGGTGGCGCGTGTTCACCCGGACCACGACCTGGTGGCCCAGATGAACGAGGTCGATGAAATTGGTTCCGGGGAAGTCCACGTTTTCGACGACAAAGGGTAGATCCTTGTTGCGTTGAACGTAGTCCTCGACCTTCTTGTCGTCGGTGATGCCCATGTCCTTGGCAAGCAGCTTAAGCACGCGCTGCTGCTCGGACTCGTCCTTGGGTGGGGTAGCACGGGACTTGGGTAACGTCTTGTTCGCCTGGCTCACCGCGGACGTTGCGGCCCCGTGTTGGCCCGTCGTCTCCTCGTCTTCCTTCTGCACGGCGCCGCGGATCTCCTCCACCTTGTTCCGGGCCGTCGGGATGTACTTGGCAAGGCGCTCGCGAATTTTTGCGCGGAGGTCACCATGCGGTTCGACGCCCCGCTTGACGTTGCGGACACCAAAGAAGGCGTCGAGATCGGGCTTGAACCGGACCTCGATGCCGATGAAGCGATCGATGTCGAGCACGCCCAGAGGCAGAATCTTGGGGACGTTCGTGTAGGCGATCTCGCGGTTCATCCTGACGAAGCTGATCGCACCCTCGTTTTCGGGAACGCGCAGCTTCTTCGCGAGCTCATCGCCGCCGGTGCCGCGCTTGCGCACGATCTCGGGTGGGTAGACAGTGACGGTCAAAAGCGCCGTGCCGGTTCCGACGCTGATCTCTTCATCCTTCGTGATGATGGACGCCGGGAAGTGGTCTCGGCGTTCCTTCTTGTGTTCAGGCTTTTTGGCGAGCTCGGTGTCGATCCACGTGCCTTTCTGGATGGCCAGCGGGTCGTGAGCGAGAAGCGGCACACCATCGATCGTGATCTTGATCCCATCGGTGATGAAGTCGCGGAAGGTCCGTGAGAGCTCCTTGCGGACGTCGGCGCGCAGCTCGTCGGCGGTCGGGGCGAAACGCCCATCCTCGAGCCGATCGACCTTTGACCAGACCACGATCGTTCCGGGTCCGCCGTTCGCGATCTTCTTGACCCACGACGGCGGCTCGGTCGAATCGGGCGGACCGATGCCGGCTTCGTCGCCGCCCTGCTCGAGCTCAAGTGCCTCGTCGAGATCGAGGTAGGTGTGCCGGTACTCCTTCTCGGCGCGGAGCTTCGCCCACACGTCGATTCGGCGGCCGAAGTTCATCGCCGCCAGCTTCGCACCGACGCCGTACTTGCCGATCGTCGTCGTCGAGCCGTAGCGAGTGGAGTAGCCGAGCTGCAAGTAGTGTTGGAGCACATCGTCGTTCATCGAGTCGCCGTCGTCGATGATCGCGATCGCGTGGATGTGCTTCTTGCCACCGGCGGAGTCCTCTTCAAACTTGATGTGGATGTTGTTGGCGTTCGCTTCAAGGCAGTTGTCGATCGGCTCTCCCAGAGCTGCAGGCAATGTGTAGCCAGAGTCGCGGAGGCTCTTCAGAGCGTGGCCGGTCAGGATGAGGGGGATTCTCTTGGTGTTCTGCATCTCGTTCTCCAGGCTGTTGCGCGAACCGCCAACTTGGATCGGCGCGGGCGTCGGACTCGGCAGGTGATCAGCGGCTCAACTTCGTGTGTGGGCAGCACTCCTTGCGTTCGGGCAGCCTGACCTCGGCGCCACTGTGGGAGTCGGCCTCGAAGGTGACGTAGCAGCCAATGCTGGCGGTGGGCACGAGCGCGGGACGACGACGCTCGGCGCAAGGGGCGCGAGGATGCTGTCGGGAAGGCGGGTGGAGGTCGTCACGCTGCCTCCGTCTGCCACCAGAGCTGGAGCTCAGCGCGGGAAAGGACGCGAAGGTATTTCGTGCGGAGCGGCGTGATTGCGAGCGCCGCCGCGGTCTCGTCAACCGAGTAGCCCTCCAAGAGCTGCTGGAAGACCTCCCGGCTCCCGCCCGGGAGAAGCCGCAGTCGAGCTGCGGCCTTCTGGTGCATTTGAGAGGCGACGGCCAAGGCCTCGGGCGTCGGGCTGTGGTCCACGAGGGGTGGCGCGTCTTCAACTGCGAGGAGGGGGCGGGAGGATCGTCGGCGGCGGATTACACGGCGGGCGTTTGCGGACGCGGCGTCAGCAAGCGTCCGCGAATCGGTGTTCAGGCGCGGATCGTCGAGGACGAGGTCAATCGCATGATCGACCTCGTCGAACTCGCGGCCAGGAACACTCGCCAGAGCGGAGAGGCGCCTGCGCTTGTCTTGAAGGGAAATGATCGCGTCAATGCTGACGCCTGAGAGCTCAGCCATCTGTCCTCCGATGCCCACGCCACCCGACCAGCGGTGCGACGTTTGCCGTTTCTGGACCGACCGCACACGAGCGTGCCCAAGGGCAGCACGAGCGTCAAGCATCGTTCCTACACTTATAGGGACAGGATCGCGGGTGTTTGGACAGGAGAATTCGTTGCCGCACTGCGTCGGCGGGCAGGCTGGGCGTACCCCCGCCGCTTCTGCTCCGATCGGGGAGGTGGCAGGCTGCTCCATCGTGGCCGACGGGGTGTTCACCAATGCGCTTCGACGGCTCGACCTTAGGGCGCCGTCGTTCTTCGGGCCGCGTTCGTTCCGCGAGTACGTGCGCGAGGTCGGGCAGTACACAGAACGTGTGGACACGGCGCGGTATATCTCCGTGGATCATCTGGAGGATCTCGACCCTGAGCTCCGTGCTGCCGAAGCGATGGTCCTGCGACTGGGCGCGAGCACGACGGAGCCCGGTACGCAGTTTGGGCTTGCGCGTGTTCCTGGGGGGCTCCGCGACTTCTTCGTTTTCGACGAAGCAGAGCCAACGGAGCATCTCGACGGAGCGCGTGCGAAGTCAGACGATCTCCTTGCGTTTAGTTTGCTCGGCAAGCTTTCGGAGACGTCGCTCGTGAGCCTCGGGTTTTCGTCAGGGCTCATCGGGCGGGCACTCGGCGTTGATGGCGACGCGCGGCTCCCGGCACCTGCGACCGGTGCTTCGACCTTCACGTTTTCGTTTCGAGCGCACAGCAGTCTGACGCAGGAGCTCGCGCACGTCCGCGGGCAGGTCCAGGTGGATGCGATCTTCAGCGCACGTAGACACGGCGAGCTCACTCTTTTCGTGATCGAGGCGAAAGCGCGTTCCGCGCGAAGAAACCTCGCGAAGCACAAGCTGCTGTTCCCGATGCTCGCGATCGCGTCACGGGTGCCGAAGGACGTGGCAATGGTTCCCGTGGCGGTTTTCGCCGACGAGGTCGGGGAAGGAAGAGCGCGCTTTCGGATCATTGAGTGCTCATGCCCCGATCCGCGGGGACAGGACCTTGTGGCGCTCGACGAACTGCGACCAACGAGGGTTATCGAGAGCTTGCTCGACTACTACTAGGAGCGGTGGATGACGGGTTCTGGAGTTGTCGTTGCGCGACACAAGACGGCGATGAAGCGCATGCGAATGTCCCGGCCGACCGCGCAGGCGCTGTCCGAGTCCGTGCTGCGCAAGGGTGACACGTTCTTTGACTATGGGTGCGGCCATGGGGTCGATGTGGCGCTCTTGCGGGCAGAGGGCTTCGCCGCGACAGGGTGGGACCCGCACTTCGCTCCCGCGGAGAAGAAGGTTGATGCGGACGTGGTCAACCTAGGTTTCGTGCTCAACGTGATCGAGCGTGCAGTAGAACGGCAGCACGCGCTGCGCGACGCGTTTGCGTTGGCGCGTCGCGTGTTGGTTGTCGCCGTTCGCGTCGAGAAGAACCTCCTTGCCGGGGAGGACTTCGAAGACGGGGTACTCACGAAGCACGGCGGCTTTCAGAAGTTCTTCACGCAGTCGGAATTTCGGGAATACGTCGAGGCGATCCTCGGTGTGAAGCCTGAACTTGCCGGAATCGGCGTCGCGTACGTGTTCAAGAGCGAGGAGGCGAGGCACGCCTACCTCTCTGCGCGTCTGCTCGGTCGACGTCTTGAGTTCCGCACAGAGCTCCTTGATCTCTTTGCGAAGGACGCGCTTGCGCAGGAGCTTCTGGCGAAGTGCCGCGCACGTGCTCGTGTCTTGCGTCGAGCCGAGTTCGAGGGCTTTGCTGCGCTCGCGGAGCGCTTCGGGTCTGAAGACCGAGTGCGTCGCCTCGCAGCGAGACTCCTAGACCCAGACGCGTTGGCGGCGCTCCGCGAAGAACGGAAAGCTGCGCTGCTTACGTATTTGGTCACGAGCCGGCTGCGTGGGCTGGCGTATCCGAAGGCTTCGATGCTGGCGAACGACGTGCTTGCGGACCTGCGAACGGCTTGGGGGACGTACGAACGCGCAAAGGCGGCCGCGGAAGAGTTCATGTTCCTCGTCGGCCAGAGCGACGCGGTGAACATCGCGTGCCAGGCGTCAGCGGTCGGCAAACTGTTGCCGGAGGACCTCTACGTTCATCGGAGCGCGGTCGCGCAGCTGCCTGCGCTTCTGCAGGTGGTGGTCGAAATGGGTCGGCTCGTGGTGGGGCCACAGGAAGCGGAGATCGTCAAGATCGCCCGTGACGGCCGCTCGTTGTCGTTCCTCTGGTATCCGCAGTTCGATGAGGTTGCTCACCCCACACTGGACAAGTCTCTGCGAGTTCATCTTCCAAGAGCAGACTTTCAGTTCCGGGACTTTTCAGCATCGACGAATCCACCGCTCCTCCATAGGAAGGAGGCGTTTGTTTCTGAGGATTACGCGCACCGAGGCAGGTTCTTGCGGCTAACCGCGGCGGAGGAGCGCGCAGGTCTGCTGGGCTCTGCACCAGGCTTTCAGACTGAATGGCTGGCGTTGCTTGCGTCGAAGGAACTGCAGATCGCCGGACATACACTTCGGAGGTCGAAGGGAGCTCCGAGTCGGCCGCACGAGGGCTCGAAGGCGACGATTCCCCCAAAACCGCGTTCAGCCACGCCGACAGCACGACCGTCCAGCTCCTCCTAGATACATCAGCAATATTGAACACTTAGATCTGCTCTGCCGTCGCGTGTCAGCGTGTGGATGCGGATTCTGGCTCGATCGAGGCTGTGGCACGCTGGCGGACGAAAGCAGCTTGGCGAACCAAGGAACGTGATGGGACGACGACCGCGGCAAGAACCAGTCGAGGAGAGCGATGTCGAGCCGTGGGACGCGGTTCGAACGGTGCTGCTCTGGGCGGCGCGCGAGCGCGGCCGGTCCCATGCGGGGGATGTGCTCTGCATTGATCGGCTTCTGGGCATGCCGACTGATGTCGAGGGTGCGTGGGCAGTGATCGCGGGAGCGAGCATCGACGAGCTGACTTCTGATCTAGTCGTCCCTCTCGACGAGCTCATCGACGAGCTTTTCTCTGCGCTCAATGAGGCGCAGGCAACGGCGTTCCAGCGTCGATGTCTCGCCGCGCACCCGCCAACGTTGGAAGATCTGAGGGGCGATCTGGGGGGCGTAACTAGGGAGCGAGTGCGGCAGATCCAGGCGAAAGCCGAGCAGACGATTGACTCGCTGATGCAGCGGCGCAGATTCCGCCTGTTGCGGTGGCGAGCGATGGAGCTCAGACGGTCGCTCGGTTCAAGCTGGCCTGCAGATGGCGCGACAGAGGTCCTGTCGCTGGCGGTCCGCGACGTCGCGCCTAGTGGCGGCCCCAAAACCATCTCGATGCTCCTTTATCTTGCGGGTCCATACGAGGAGCGGGGCGGGTGGTGGACCCTGCGCGATCGAGACGAGCCTTCTGAAGAGCTGCTGATGCGCCGCGCAGATGAGCACGGACTCATCGAGGCGGCCGACGGCCAGGAGTGGGCTAGATCTCACGGTCTCACGGACGAATTTCGCGACCGGTGGTTGGAACGCACCGGCTCGTTTCGCGTACTCGACCGGAAGATCGCAGTATGGAAAGGGAGCGTCGTCGACAAATGCGTCGCCGTGCTCGCCGCCCGGGGCGCGCCGATGTCGACCGAGACCCTCGTTGACGCAGTCGGTGAAGGACACAGCCTGAGAGCCTCGAAGACACGCCTGTTCGACGACCGGCGCGTCGTGCGCACGGCACCCAACGAGTGGGGGCTGCGGCAGTGGGGCCTCGAGGAGTATTCGGGAATCGCAGCGGAGATCGGAGAGCGCATCGATGCAGCTGGCGGCCGAGCCCCGATGTCAGCTCTCGTCACCGACCTCTGTGCCCAGTTCGGTGTGAAGGAAAGCTCGATCCGGGTATACGCAACAGCGCCGATGTTCGTTATTGAGGGAGGCATGGTTCGTCGCCGACGAGCTGACGAACCGTTCGCGAGTGCGGGATCACTTGGTGACTGCGGCGGCGTATTCCGGAGTGGGCCCGCAACGTTTAGCGTTGTCGTCGCCGTGGACTGCGACGTCCTTCGCGGGAGCGGCCGCGCGATCCCGGCGGCGCTTGCCCAAGCACTTGGTGTCGGGCCCGGTGACCGGCGATCGTTTCGCGGCGCGGGTTACGAAGTAGTCGCAAGCTGGCCGATGACCGCAGCGATGCCTGCCCTCGGATCAACACGCGGGGCCGCCACCTGTGCTGGCGCCGCGTCAGGGGATCGCCTGCGGCTCGATTTCAGCCTTGAAACGCTCACGGTCATGGCGGAGCGCATTCCCTCGGGCTTGGACGGCCGATCGCCGCGAGAGGTAGTGCGGCTATATACGTCGCTCGACCAAGAAGGCGACGTTCGCGAGCACATCGCCCGCGCAATTGGTTCTTCGGCGAGTGCACTTCGGCAGCGATTGCTCGCCCGTGGCGACCTGGAACTTGCAGCGCAGCTCCCGAGCGAAGCTGTGGATCAGTCGCTGGCCAAGGCGCTCGATGAATTGGCGAGCGCGCTTGGGGGACAGTGACCTACGAGCCGCACTCTGGAAGGCGCGACAGAAGGGTGAGGCTGGGTTCGGCTTGCCCGAGCACAGCATCTAGTATCCAACGGAGGCCAGTATTCGCGTATTCGCTGGCAATGCGGACGACTTGCGCTGGCGATTCGAGAACTGCTTCGCCGTCGGTGGCAATTGCCAAAAGCTCAAGCTGCACTATTCGCCAAGGATCTGATGACAGGATACCGGCGTCGTTGAACTTGACGGTTGTCTCAGGGAGCGGAGTGCGGTGCCCGATCTTGATGCCGACGCCGATGGCAAGCCACCACGCGTCGACCTGCCGCGCGAAAGGCTTGCCATCTCCAGTAGCACGAGAGACGAAGTCGGCGAGGCGCTGGTGAAGATCTTCGGCGAGGAAGAGATCTTGACTGCTGTAGTTGTTCGCCACAAGTGTCACGCAGTCCCCCCAACGTCCCGGAAAGTGATGCCGTGTCGCTCGTCGTAGCGGCGGGCGCAGACGCGACATGATTGGCGATGCGTGCACGTGCACGCTCGAGAAACGGGGTGGTTGACGCCCCAATTGTTGACGAGGTCCTCTGGGTAGTGGTGCGAACAGCTCAGAGTGGTCACGACCCCGGCTCGCTCGTCAAGGAGTTCCTCAACGTCACGGATTTCCGATCGCGTAAGGAGAAGGACAACCTGAAAGTCGGGCGTTTCGTTGCCGGTTGGCGGACGTGTGATTGCGGAAACCATCCTGGCCTTCACGCCTCCGGAGACCATGCCGAGCGGCGTATCGATGATGCGTGGGACCATCACCCCGGAGACCTCCATGAGCGCCCAGATGAAGGACAGCGTTAGCGCCCGTTGTGAAGCCCCGTTCAGCTCAAAGTCGGCATCGAGGTGTCGCCCGCCATGCGTGTTGATCACGATGTCGTAGTTCTCGTCGATCGATACGCCGGTGAACACGCTCGCCTCAAAGGCCGGGTCAGAGCCGACAATTCCCATGAAGATAGCGGACATGCGTTCTGACACACGTTTGACGTAATCACCCTCGAGGGTCTCGAGGACGCTCTTAGCCAAGCCGAGGATGTCCGCTGCTACGTCACGCTTGATCACAAGGGCGCCCGAGGCCTGCGCGGCGCGCTCGGCTTCACGCAGCTGCTTCTCCTGTTCCTCGCGCCGCTCCTTCAGGGTTTGGCGTCTTGCATTCTGCAGTGAGAGCTCAGAGTTCGTCGAGATGATCTTGCTCTCCACGGAGCGCAGCTTCTCGGTCAGGTCGCGCACACGACTCTCATCGATCAGCCCGCGGCGACGCTTCAGCTCCGCGATCTCCGCGGCTCTCGTTGCGAGAGCTTCCTTCGCATCGACGAACTCTCGCAGGAGCGCTTCTCGCGTCTCCTCGAAAGACTCGTGTCCGGTAAGGGCCCTCGAATGGACAACGTAGTTGATCATAGCGCCACGCCGCGCGGTCGAATCGTGTAGTTCCAGTCGCCATGGAAGTCGTGCCTCTCGAGCCGGACGTCACGCATTTGCTCGTCGGTG
>JADZDP010000222.1 GCA_020850995.1 Deltaproteobacteria bacterium | reverse complement strand
CACCTCGCGCGGGCTCTTGCCCTCGGTCTCCCTTGGCGACGACGTCAGCGACAAGCGAATCCGCGACGTGCTCGCCGGTCGCCACGGCGCGCGCACCATCGTGGGGCCCAAGCAAGAGCGCGTGCTCGAAGACCTCCTCGGCCACCGCCCGCCCTGGCAGCGCTTGCAAGCGCTCGGCCCGGCGGAGATCACGGCGTGGAAGCTCAAGCCGGCCGGCATGAGCGAGGACATCGTCGTGGAGCTCTGGCGGCTGCCGAACGGGCGCCAGGTCGTCGAAGTATCTGCCAAGGACAAGAGCGCGCGGGGCGCTGCGCTCGCCGCGGAGCTGCAGGCGCTCCTCCGCCGACTAGGCGTCGACCCGTCGAACGCCCAGGAGACCAAGACACAAGCCCTGTACGACGCCTGGTCGCCCGCCGCCGGCTGAGCTGCGACCCGGCAGTACCGCCCGTGGCTGCCGCGCCGATGTCTCCGCGCGCTCGAGCGCTCTTCGGGTGTCGCGCAGGTGATCGAGGAGTCCTCGAACCAAGCGCACGCGGCTGGATGAACGAGGCGAAGAAACGACGAGGCCCACCTCGCGGCGGGCCTCATGCGCTCATGGGAAGCGCCGCGCCCTCAGAACGCCTCTTCCGGCAGCTCCATCAAGGACAGGTCGGCGCTCTCGATGACCTTCTTGTGCAGCGCCACGTTCGGCAGGCACTCCTTCGCGAAGAACTTCGCCGACGCGACCTTGCCCTGGTAGTAGGCCTTGTCGGGGCCGGCCTCGGCGAGCTTCTTCTGCGCCACCACCGCGTGGGAAGTGAGCTGCCAGCCGATCAGCACCTCTGAGAGCGCGTACAGGATGCGGTTGGCCACGAGCCCCACGTGGTAGAGCGACTCGCCCATGCGCGGCATCATGACGCCGAAGATGCCCTGCAACTGCCCGAGCGCCTTGCCGAGGGCCTCGCGCTCGGCGGCCAGCGCGTCGCCACCCTCCTTGCTCTCGGCCAGGGCCTGCACCTGCTGCAAGAGGCCCATCATGGTCTGGCCGCCATCCTTGGCGATCTTGCGGAAGATCAGATCGAGCGCCTGGATGTGCGTGGTGCCCTCGTAGAGCGAGTCGATCTTCTGATCGCGTAGGTATTGCTCGATGGGCCAGTCCTGCGTGAAGCCCGAGCCGCCGAACACCTGCAGCGAACAGGTGCCGAGCAGCTCGTAGACCTTCTCGCTGGCGAAGCCCTTGATGCAGGGCAGGAGCAGGTCGTTCACCTTCTCGAGCTCGCGCGCCTCGGGGTTGCCGTGGCCGCCCTTGAGCTCGATCTGGTCTTGCAGGTGCGCAGCGTAGAACACCAAGCCGCGCATGCCCTCGGCATAGGCCTTCTGCATCATCAACATGCGGCGCACGTCGGGGTGCTTGATGATCTGCACGCGCGGCGAGCTCTTGTCGGTGGCCTTGATGAGGTCGGGGCCCTGCACGCGATCCTTCGCGTACTCGAGCGCGTTCAAATACGCGGTGGACAAGGTCGACATCGACTTCACGCCGATGGTCATGCGCGCGTTCTCGATGACCTTGAACATCTGCCGGATGCCGTCGTGCACCTCGCCCATCAACAGACCGCGGCAGGGGAGGTCGCCGCCCATCTCCATGGTGCAGGTGGCCGAGGCCTTGATGCCCATCTTCTTCTCGATGGCCGTGACCTTGATGCCGTTGCGCTCACCGAGCGTGCCGTCTTCTTTGACCCAGAACTTCGGCACGATGAAGAGCGACAAGCCCTTGGTGCCGCCGGCCGCACCCTCGGGGCGGGCCAGCACCAGGTGCACCACGTTTTTGGCGAAGTCGAAGTCGCCATTGGTGATGAAGATCTTGTTGCCGGTGAGCTCCCACACGTCGCCCGCCACGTGCTTCGCCTTGCTCGTGCCCTCGCCCACGTCGGAGCCGGCGTTCGACTCGGTGAGCATCATGGTGGCGCCCCACTGCCCGTCGAGCATGGGCTTCACGTAGCGCTGCTTCTGCGCCTCGGTGCCGAGGGCGTCGATGATGCGCGCCATGAAGGAGCCGAACAGGTAGAAGGTCACCACGGGGTTGGCGCCAGAGAGCAGCTCCATGCCCGCCCAGTACATCGAGGGCGGCGCACCGATGCCGCCCAGGCGCTCGGGGATCTCGTAGAGGTTCCAGCCGCCGTCGAACCAGGCCTTGAGCGAGCGGTTGATGGCCTCAGGCACGGTGACGTTGCCAGTGGCGACGTCGAGCTTGAGCGGCGTGCGGTCGCCCTCGACGAAGCTGGTGGCCAGCTCGTTGACGGCGATGGTCTCGAGCTGCTGCAGCGTGTCCTTGGCGGTGGCCTCGTCGAGGTTGGCGTAGGGGCCCTTGCCGAGCACGTCGCGTCCGATGTTGCGCACCTCGAAGAGGTTGAACATCAGGTCGCGCAGGTTGGACTTGTAGTGCAGCGTCTTCGACATCGTTTCCTCGAGGAGCGCCGAGCGGGGGCGCCGGGTTGCTGGTTGACTCAAATGTCAATCTAGCATGACGCGCCGCGGCGGGCAACGAGGATCTCCCCGGTTCCGCAGGTGCGCCCCGCCCTTCAGCCCGCGCTCAGCCAGCGAGCGCAGTGATCTCGACGCCCTCGACGAGCAGGCGTTGTACGGGGCACTTGCTGGCGATCTCGTGGCAGCGCGCAAGCTGCTCGGCGTCGAGCGCGCCGGTGATGAGCACGCGCTTGTCGATGCGCGCCTTCTTGCCCGCCTCGAGCACCATCGACAAGGTGACCGCGACGTCGTCGACCTGCCAGCCCTTGCGCTTGGCGTAGAGCTTCACGGTGGCCGAGGTGCATGCGCCGAGCGCCGCCAGCACCGCCTCGTGCGGCGAGGGGCCAAGGTCAGCGCCGCCGAGGGCCTCGGGCTCGTCGAGCACCAGGGTGTGTGGTCCCACGCTCGCGGTAACGCCGAACGCCCCGGGACCCTTGCCAACGACGACCTCGCGCATGCTGCACCTCCAACGACGGGCGGTTCTACGATCCCCGCGCGCGCCCCGCCGAAAACGCGTCGACCGCTGGGTTGACTCTGCTATCAAGGTCGGATTGACATGCGTGTCAAAGATGCTAACACGGCGCGTCACCGAAGGAGCGATCATGCCCAAGAAGCCGCCCACCCCCGCAGCTGGCCGCGAGGCCGTGCTCGTCGACGCCGCACGCACCGCTTTCGCGCGCTCGAACGGCGCTTGGTCCGAGCTGATGGCCTACGAGCTCGGCAAGGCCGCCATCGCCGGCCTGCTCGCCAAGACGGGCCTCGATCCAAAGGAGGTCGACCTCGTCACCATGGGCACGGTGGTGCAGGACCCGCGCACCTCGAACCTGGCGCGCGAGGCCATGCTGGCCGCGGGCATGCCGAACACCATCCCTGCCTTCACCACCACGCTCGCCTGCATCTCCGCCAACGTGGCGGCCACCAGCGCGGTCGATCAGATCCAGCTCGGCCACATCGACGTCGCCATCGCGGGCGGCGCCGAGAGCTTGTCGGATCCGCCCATCCGTTTGTCGAAGAACCTGCGCCAGGCGCTGGTGAAGTCGCAGAAGGCCAAGGGCGCCAAGGGCTACCTCGAGATCGTGAAGGAGCTCTCCCCGGAAGACCTCATCCCCGACATCCCCTCGGCGGCCGAGTTCTCGAGCGGGCTCACCATGGGCGAGAGCTGCGAGCGCTTCGCCAAGCGCGTGGGCGTGAGCCGCAAGGAGAGCGACGAATTCGCTGCGCGCTCGCACGTGTTGGCCGCGCGCGCGTGGAGCGAGGGGCGCTACGCCGACGAGGTGGTGCCGGTGCCGGTGCCGCCGAAGATGGAGCTCGTCACTACTGACGACGGCCCGCGCGGCGACACCACCGTCGACACGCTCGCCGGCCTGCGCCCCGCCTTCGACAAGCAGTTCGGCCTCATCACCGCGGGGTCGTCGAGCTTCCTCACCGACGGGGGCAGCGCGGTGCTGCTGATGGCGAAAGAGCGCTGTGCCAAGCTCGGGCTCACGGCGCGCGCCGTCATCAAGGACTACGTCTATGCCGGCGGCGATCCGCTCGAGGAGTTGCTGGCCGGGCCGGCGCTCGCCGTGCCGCTGCTCCTCGAGAGGAACGGCATCAACGCCCGCGACGTCGGCGTGTGGGAGATCCACGAGGCCTTCGCCGCGCAGGTGGTGGCCAACCTCAAGCTCCTGGCCGACAAGAAGTTCCTCGAGGAGCGCGTGGGCGTGCGCCTGGCGCCCATCGAGATCCCACTCGAGCGCATCAACCCGTGGGGCGGCTCGCTCTCCATCGGTCACCCCTTCGGCGCCACCGGCGGGCGCCTCTTGTCCACGGCGTCGCGCCGCCTGCAGGTGACGGGCGAGCGCTATGCCGTGGTCACGGGCTGCGCCGCCGGCGGCCACGGCTCGGCCATCCTCCTCGAGAACCCCAACGCCTCGCGCTGAACGGAGCAACGCCATGACCAGCACCAACTCCAGCACGACCACCACGGCGTCGAAGAAGAGCGGCGAGGGCGCGCCCGTCACCGGCCAGCAGCACGGCGCCGGTGAGGCGCTCACGCTCAAGGTCGTCGACAACATCGCCGTCATCACCATCGATGTGCCCGGCGAGAAGCAGAACACGCTCTCCGAGAAGACCAAGCACGGCTTCAAGGTCTGCTTCGAGCGCGTGGCCAACGACCCCGCCATCGAGGGCGCGGTGCTCATCAGCGGCAAGCCCGACTTCATCGCCGGCGCCGACATCTCGATGATCCAAACGAGGAAGAGCGCCAGCGAGGTGGAGCGCCTGTCGCGCGAGATGCAGCAGCAGCTCGCGCTGCTCGAGCAATCGAAGAAGCCCATCGTCGCCGCCATCAGCGGCGCCTGTATGGGCGGTGGCCTCGAGATCGCGCTCGCGTGCCACTACCGCATCGCCACCGATCACCCAAAGACCGCGCTCTCGCTCCCCGAGGTCATGCTCGGCCTCTTGCCCGGCGGCGGCGGTACGCAGCGCCTGCCCGCGCTCATCGGCATCCAGGCGGCGCTCGACATGATGCTCACGGGCAAGAACGTGCGCGCGCGCAAGGCCAAGCGCATGGGCTTGGTGGACGCCGTCACCGTGCCCTACGGCCTGGAAGACGCGGCCGTGACCACGTGCAAGCGCCTCATCAAGGGCGAGATCTCGCACCAAGAGCCAAAGAAGAAGCTGCCCGAGCGCGCCACCGAGGCCGCGCTCGAAGACAACCCCGCGGGCCGCGCCATCTTGTTCCGCCAGGCGCGCCAGATGGTGATGGAGAAGACCGGCGGCCTCTACCCCGCGCCGCTCGCCATCATCGACGTCGTCGAGGCCGGTGCCAGCAAAGGCCTGGAGACGGGCTACGCCGAGGAGAGCCGGCGCTTCGGCGAGCTCGTCATGTCGAAGGAGGCAGCGGCGCTCATGACGCTGTTCTTCGCGCAGACCGCGCTCAAGAAGAACCGCTTCGGCAAGGCCGCCACGCAGCTCAACACGCTGGGCGTGCTCGGCGCCGGCTTGATGGGCTCGGGCATTGCCGAGGTCACGGTGCAGAAGGGCGTGCGCGTCTTGTTGAAGGACATGAACGCCGAGGCGCTGGCGCGTGGGCAGAAGGGCATCTGGGGCGACTTCGACAAGCGCGTGCGCTCACACGCCATGACGCCCTTCGAGCGCGATCGCACCTTCTCCTCGGTGGTGCCGAAGACCGACTACAAGGGCTTCGAGAAGTGCGAGCTGGTCATCGAGGCGGTGTTCGAGGACCTGGCGCTCAAGCACAAGATCATCCGTGAGCTCGAGGACCACGTGCGCACCGATTGCGTGATCGCGTCGAACACCTCGGCCCTGCCCATCACCAAGCTGGCGGAGGCCAGCAAGCGGCCGCAGAACATCATCGGCATGCACTACTTCTCGCCGGTGCCGAAGATGCCGCTCCTCGAAATCATCGTGCACAAGGGCACCTCGAAGGAGGCCAAGGCCCTGGCGGTCGACGTGGGCATCAAGCAGGGCAAGACCGTCATCGTGGTCAACGACGGGCCCGGCTTCTACACGAGCCGCATCTTGGGCCCCTTGATGGACGAGGCCGCGCAGTGCGCGCTCGAGGGCGTGGACCTGCACGAGATCGACCACGCCATGCGGCAGTGGGGCTTCCCCGTGGGGCCCATCACGTTACTCGACGAGGTAGGCATCGACGTGGCCGCGCACGTGTCGAAGGACATGGCGCCCTTCTTCGAGCCGCGCTTCGGGCCGCGCGATCGCAGCGCGCTCGAGGCCATGGTGAAGGAGGGCTTCACGGGCCGAAAGGGGGGCAAGGGCTTCTACCTCTACGACCGCACCAAGCAGTCGCCGGTGGAGAAGGCGCGCGCCATCGTGGAGAAGGCCATGGGCGCCTCGCGCAAAGACAAGCCCTACAACCCGGGCGCCCTCGCCATCCTCGAGCGCCACGGCGTCAAGCACGGCAGCAAGAAGGACGTCGACCTGCGCGAGCTGCAAGAGCGCATCGGCCTGCGCATGGTCAACGAGGCCGTGCAGTGCTTGCAGGAGGGCATCTTGGAGAACGCCGTCGACGGCGACGCGGGCGCGGTGTTCGGCCTCGGCTTCCCGCCGATGACGGGCGGACCGTTCCGCTACGTCGACTCCGTGGGTGCTTCCACGGTGGTGTCGACGCTCGAGCGCTTCGCCACCAAGTACGGCAAGCGCTTCAAGCCGGCGGAGCTGCTCGTCGATCACGCCAAGAGCGGCAAGCGCTTCCACGTGAAGGGCTGACAAGGAGCGCACCATGCACGAGTCCATGTACGACGAGGATCTCAAGACCTTCCGCGACGCCTTCAAGAAGTTCCTCGACAAGGAAGTGAAGCCCTTCCACGCGCAGTGGGAGCACGAGGGCATGGTGCCGCGCGCCTTGTGGGAGAAGGCCGGCGCCGCGGGCTTCCTGTGCATCCCCACGGCGACGGAGTACGGCGGCAGCGCGCTGCCCTTCCGCTACGCCGCGGTGGTGCAGGAAGAGACCAGCCGCGCGCACGCGTCGGGCGTGGGCTTCTCCTTGCACTCCGACATCGTGGTGCCCTACATCGAGAACTTCGGCAGCGACGAGCAGAAGCAGCAGTGGCTGCCGGGCATGGCGACGGGGAAGATCATCGGCGCCATCGCCATGACCGAGCCGGGCACCGGCAGCGATCTGCAGGCCATGAGCTGCAAGGCCCGCCTCGACGGCGACGAGTGGGTCATCAACGGCAGCAAGACCTTCATCTCGAATGGGCAGCTCTGCGACTTGACCATCGTGGCGGCGCGCACCGAGATCCCTGGAGCCGACCCGGCCACCGGCTGGCAGAGCATGAGCCTGTTCCTGGTGCCGTCCTCGGCCAAGGGCTTCGTGCGCGGCAAGCGCCTCGAAAAGATCGGCATGCACGCGCAAGACACCTCGGAGATGCACTTCGAGGACTGTCGCATTCCGAAGAGCTACCTGCT
>JADZDP010000221.1 GCA_020850995.1 Deltaproteobacteria bacterium | reverse complement strand
GCGCCAGTGCTCGATCTTCATGCCCGTGCCGGTCGCCTCGACTCGGGTCATGCAGTAGCAGCACAGGCCACGCTGGTCGCGGACAAGCGCGGCGCGCAGGCCGTCCTTGTCGGCATAGTTCGCGTAGTCGCAGTGGGCATTCGCGCGGTGCTCGACGAGGCTGCGCGGCTCCTGGCCTTTCGTGATCGCCCTCATCCCTCGCCTCCGAGGAAGTCGAGGAGCGTGCGAGCGCGAATGACCTCGGCGTCGTCCTGACCGAGCTTGGCCGCGAGCTCGGTGACCAGGGTGGATGCGTCTTCCAGGTTCTTGGCCGCGACGCTCCTCGAGAGCCTGTCGAGCAGGTCCTGCACCTCAGGCGAGCGCGGGGGCGCGTCCATGATCTCCTCGAGCACGCGGCTCGAGTCCACGCCGAACGAGTGTGTCGGCGAGAACACGGGACCACGTCCCATGACCTGGATGCGGTCGTGCTCGACCTCGCCGATCACCTGCGGCGAGTGCGTCGTCGCGATGAACTGAAGCTTGGGGAAGGCGTCGGGCAGATTGCGCACGATCTCCCGCTGCCACTTCGGATGAAGGTGCAGGTCGATCTCGTCGATGAGCACGACGCCCGGCCCTTTGGCGGCGGGGTCGTCGAGGCCGGGGTTGGCCTGCGCGAGGCGACGCGTGAGATCGAGGACGAGCGCGAGCGAGCCACGTTCGCCGTCCGAGAGCTGACGCACGGGAATCTCGACGCCGCGCCGCTCGATGAGGAGGCGCGGCGTGGCCTCGTCGCTGACTCGCAGGTTCGCGTAGCCGGGGAGGAAGCGGCCCACGGCCTTCTCGAAGGCGTCGAGCACGCGGGCCGAGCTCGGCGTCTCCGCAGCGAGCGCCGCCTGTGCGCGCATCCACGCAGCGAACTCGCCAAGGCGCAGCTCCCGAGCCGAGAAAGCCTCGGCGAATGCGGCGGCATGGCCCCCCTTAGCGGCCGATTTCGTGGGTGCGCGATCCGAGGGCACCGCGCGCCGGGTCGAGAACAGCACGGCGAGCGGGCGCAGGACCTTCTTGCCGTCTGCGGGAGGTGGCGTGTCCCCAACGAAGGTCGACTTCGCCGGCGTCGCGACAGTCTGCTCACGCGGCAGCCCTTCTTTGCCAGCTTGCGCGACGGCTTCCTCGCGCGGCTGATGGATAACGTAGGAGTAAGGCTTGTCGGCAATGCTCACCTCCGACTCGACGGTGAGCGCATCGGTGCGCGCGCGGATATCAGAGCTGGTGAAGCCGTGCAGCGGCCCCTTCAGACTGTTGATGTGACGGGAGATGGCCGCGAGGCTCACCGCAAGTGACTCGAGCGCGGACGTCTTGCCCACACCATTGACGCCGATGATCAGGTTGAAGCCCGGCTTGAACGAGAACTCGGCCGCCTCGACGGCGCGCACATTGGAGAGCTTGAGGTGCGTGACAATCATGCCGCCGCCCCCACGTCGAGCTGGCCGGTCACCGCGGCGGCGATGAGCGCGGAGCGGCGCTCCTTGAGCAGCGCGATCGTTCGCTCGGTGGCAGCGCGGACAGCGTCGAGCTGGGCGGTCTCGCGCGCGATGTGCTCGACGATGGTCCGCTGCTCGTCGGGGGGCGGCACAGGAATCCTGAGGCCCGCCACATCCTCGCATGTCAGAGCGCCCTTCGTGCCACCCGCGTCGTCGCTAATGCTCCGCAGATATTCGTAGGCTCGATAGAACGACCACCGCACGAACCAAGCGTCGACAAGTGCAGGGTCGGGCGCGACGAACGCCATGTGCTGATTGATGGTCGCTTCGATCGATAGAACGACGGCCTGCCCTCGCGTCTTCCCCTGTCCGGTAATCGCAACGAGCACCGTCCCAGGTCGTAGGCGCGGCAGGTGGCATTCTCGCAAAGCGGCGTCGGTTACAAACTGGTCCGACGACGTCACCTCCTCCTGGTTGACGACCGAGCTGTTCAGCCAAGGAAAGGAGCCTTCGCTCCAGTAAGCCACCTTGTCACGTTCGGGGGTGGAGCCATTGCCGACTTTGGCCACATGCCCGACCTTCCAGAGTTCCCAATGCGCCGGGATCTCGCCCAGCCACGGCACGCCGGAGTTGCGCAGCTTCACCTTCAGGTCGAGCCCGCGTGTGACGGCGGTGGCGATGATGGCCTTGCGCTTCTCGGCGAGCAGGTCGAGGACGCGCTGCTTGGCTGCGACAACCTCGTCCAAACCGATCGCCTGTGCCCGCATCGTCGCGACGATTCGTCGCTGCAGTTCAAGCGGTGGACAGGGCACCTCAAAGCGCTGGAGGACTTCGGTTTCGAGCTTCTTAGTGCCGTGCGCGGAGGAGTCCGCTTGCGACAGAAGCCATTCAGCTTGGCCGGCAAGCACGGCATGAAGGAACTCCGGCAGGATGCGCTGGCCACAGACGAGCGCCTTGATGTCCTGGTTGATCGTCACCGGACCAGTCGTCACGGCGACAGGAAGGGTGTGCGCGAGGATCATCCCGCGAACGACGACGAGTACGCTCCCAACTGGCACGAGCTGGGTCGAGCTACCGTCGAGCGCAGCCACGGTGATGTGGTCCTCAGAGTCGTTGATCCGATCGACCTTCATGTCCTTAGGGGACACCCAAGGGATTGCCCCACCAGACCAGAAGTCGGCGTTGCCCTTGTCAGGGGTTCCACCGCTCAGGAAGCGCACCAAGTATCGGAGCGGCACAAGAGGCCAATCCGCGCGGAGAATGCCAAGCCACGGCACCGCGATCGGCGCTTCGCGAAGCGCCTTCATCTCGTCACCTGTCCCAGGAGCCGAACAACCTCGCTCTCCGCGTCCTGCAGTTCAGCGTCGATCTCCGCGAGTGTTCGAGGTGGCGTGAACACGTAGAAGTAGCGGTTGAAGTTGATTTCGTAGCCGACTTTGTCCTTGCTCCGATCCATCCAAGCGTCCGGCACGTGCGGCTTAACCTCACGCTCGAAGTACGCTTCCACGTCCTCCTTGAGCGGTACGTTCTCGGAGTCGCGCAGGTCGGCGTCGGCTTCGAAGCCCGCGCCACGACCACCCGCTGGCACGGGCTCGGCCTTCGCGTCGCGCTGCGTGAACACCGAGCGAAACAACTTGTGCTCGGTCGCCTTCCAGCGGCTCCCACGCTTCTTCAGCAGCGCCTCGATCTCGTCCCACGTCGCGGGCCAGTCCAGGCGCGGCTCGCGGCCAAGCTCCTTGTCGATGGCCTGCACGTCGTCGAGCAGGTGCGGGCAGGCGTCGAGGAAGCGCGCCTTGTCGTCCGTCGTCATCTGGTAGCGCAGGCGAAGCGGGCGCTCGATGGTGACGCGGGT
>JADZDP010000220.1 GCA_020850995.1 Deltaproteobacteria bacterium | reverse complement strand
CGATCCATCGTCGCTGGCGGCGTCGCGTCCTCGGTCCGTGGCGACGGCCACGGCCCTGCGGGGCTCCTTGCCATCGACGCGCCTCGCTCGCGATCACCGATCGACTTGTCCATTCGCGGGCCCTTACTTCTTCGGCGCGCCCCCGAGCGGCACCACGCGCTTGCTGCCCTTGACCGCGGGGCGCAGGTCGCCTGCGCTGGCCGGCGCTGTCGAGCGCGCCGAGGGCTCCCGCGCGGGCGGCACCTCGCGCACCGCGGGGCGTGCCACGTCGGTGTGCTCGGGCGGCACCGTGCTCGGGTCGGCGTCGTCCTCAGGCAGGAGCAGCACCTGTTTGGTGCCCGGCCGCACCGGGGCCGAGCGCATGCCCGTGGCCACGGGGGGCGGGCTCGCGGTGGCCACGGCCGGCGTCGGCTCGGGGTCGGCCGCGCGCGCGCCCCCCGAACGCACGCGCGGCTGCTCGGCATCGGGTAGCCGCGCCACCGACGACGAGCGCGAGGGCGCTGGCTCGGCGGCAGGCAGCCGCGCCACCGCCGGTCGCCCCTGTGGCGGCTCGGTGTCGGGCAAACGCGCCACCGCCAAGCGGGACGGCGAGGTGGACTCCGGCGCAGGCGCGGCCGTGGGCCGCGGCGCCGACGAGCGAGTGGACGAGGGCGGCGCGCTCGGCGGCGGCGGACGAGAAGGGGCGCGGCGCGCGGGCGGCGGATCCTCGGGCGGCAAGACGGGCGGCGCGCGGTGGTAGTTGGGCTCTGGGCGCGACACGGACCGCTCGCGCACCGCGCTTGGGTCGGTGAGGTCGTGCCCGTGCCCCTGCGCAGACTGCATCGCGGGCCGCACCACCGGCGAGGCGGCGCGCGGCGTCGGCGGCGGCGCCGTCGGGAGGGGGAGCCGCGGCAACGGCGCCGGCAGTGGGGTCGGTGTCGGCGGGGGCGCCGGCAGCGGCGTTGGCAACCGCGCGGGCGGCGGCGTCACTGTGCGCATGCGCGGCCGCGAGGGCTCGGCGCGCCGCACGGCCGCGGGGGCGGCGTCGGCCATCGAGGTGAGCCGGTGGGGCGGCCGCAGCGAGCGCTTGCCCGCCAGCTCCGGCGGCAGGGTCGAGCCTGGCGCGGCGGCGCCGCGCGCCGTGTCGTCGACGAACAGGGCCTTGAGCTCGTCGGCCACGTTGGCGCGCGTGGCCACCATGCGGTTGCGCGTGGCCACGCGCGTGAGGTCGGCGAGGAACGCGGCGGCGCTCTCGGGTCGCTGGTCGCGCTCGCGCGCGAGCGCGCGGCGCATGAGCACCTCGAGGTCGTGGGGCACGCCGAGGCCGGGGTCGAGGGGCGGCACCTCGGCCTTGAGCATCGCCTGCAAGAACATCGAGGGCGTCTCGGCCATGAACAGGCGCTTGGCCGTCATCATCTCGTAGAGCAGGATGCCGACGTTGTAGAGGTCGGAGCGTGGGTCGAGCACCTCGCCGGTGAGCTGCTCTGGCGACATGTAGCCGAACTTGCCCTTGGTCACGCCCACCTGCGTGAGCACCTGCGACTGCTTGACCTTGGCCACGCCGAAGTCGGTGAGCTTCACCTGTCCGTCGCTGCACAAGAAGATGTTGGGCGGCGAGATGTCTCGGTGGATGAGCCCAAGCGCGCGCCCGTCGCGGTCGGTGGCCTGCGTGCTCGCGTACACCAGGGCCTGCAGCACCTCGCGCGCGATGTGGATGGCCATCCACAAGGGCATCGACGCGTCGCGCTCGACGGTGGCGCCGATGACGTCGGCGACGTCTTTGCCCTCGAGGAACTCCATGACGATGAAGTAGTCGCCGGTGTCGGAGCGCGCGAGGTCGTACACGCGCACGATGTTTTGGTGCGTGAGCAGCGAGGCGACGCGCGCCTCCTCCACGAACATCTCGAGCAGGGTCTCGTTCTGGGTCAGCTCGGGCAGGATGCGCTTGACGGCGTAGTGCCAGGTGCGTCCGTCGGCGCCCTTGCCGCGCGCGCGATAGACCTCGGCCATGCCGCCCTGGGCGTGCAGGTTCAGGATCTCGAGGCCCGCGATCATCCGGCGTGCATCCAGCGTGCGTCCCTTGCGGTGACTCTACACGGATGATCCGAACGGGTGTTCGTTGTGGGAGAGCGCACCATCGCCCGCGCGCACGACGCCCCTTTTGGCCCGCGCCCGAACGCCGGGGACCGCGCGCGCCGCCGCTACACGCCCGCGGGCTCGGCCGCGCGCGCCGCCTCGATGGCTCGCGCGGCGTCGAACCTGAACACCAGGCGCCCCTTGCTGGGCCCGCTGCCCTCGTAGGGCGCGCGCAGCTCGGCGTCCTCGTCGAGCTCGATGACGGCGTGGCCGCCGCTGGCGAGGGCGCCAAAGAGAATCTCTTCGGTGAGGGGCTTCTTGACCTCGTCGCGGATGACGCGCTGCAGGGGCCTGGCGCCCATCACCTTGTCGTAGCCCCGCTCGCCGAGCCAGGCGCGCGCCTTCGTCGTGGTCTCGAGCGTGATACGGCGGTCGGCCAGCTGCGCCTCGAGCTCCCGGATGAACTTGTCGACGATGAGCCCCATGGCCTCGGGCTTGAGCGCGTCGAACTGCACGCGCGCGTCGAGGCGGTTTCGGAACTCGGGCGCGAACATGTTCTTGTAGGCCACGTCGTCGGCGCCCAGGTTGGCCGCGTCGCCGAAGCCGATCTTGTTCTTGGCCAGCTCGCGCGCGCCCACGTTCGAGGTCATGATCAAGATGACGTGACGGAAGTCGGCGGGACGCCCGTTGTTGTCGGTGAGCTTGCCGTGGTCCATCACCTGCAAGAGGATGTTGAACACCTCGGGGTGCGCCTTCTCGATCTCGTCGAGCAGCAAGACGCAGTGGGGCGTCTTGTGGATCTGGTCGGTGAGGATGCCGCCCTGATCGAAGCCCACGTAGCCCGGCGGCGCGCCGATGAGGCGGCTCACCGAGTGGCGCTCCATGTACTCGCTCATGTCGATGCGCGTGAAGCCGACGCCCAGGGTCTTGGCGAGCTGCTTGGCCACCTCGGTCTTGCCGACGCCCGTGGGCCCGGTGAACAGGAACACGCCGATGGGCTTGTCGGGCTCGCGCAGGCCGGCGCGCGCCATCAAGATCGCCGTCACCACCTGCTCGATGGCCTTGTCTTGGCCGAACACCACCTTCTTCAGGTCGACGCCGAGGCTCTTGAGCGCTTGCTTGTCGTCGACCGACACCTGCTTCGGTGGGATCTGCGCCATGCGCGCCACGCACTCTTCGATGTCTTTCTCATCGACCACGGGCATGGGGGCATCGGGCGGGCGCTTGACCAGCTTCTTGCCGGCGGCGGCCTCGTCGATGAGGTCGATGGCCTTGTCGGGGAGCTTCCGGTCGTGCAGGTGCTTGGCCGAGAGCTTGACGGCGGCCTCCACGGCGGCGTCGGTGTAGCTGACGCCGTGGAACTCCTGGTAGGTGGGCAAGAGGCCCTTCAGGATGAGGATGCACTCCGCCTCGGAGGGCTCGTCGACGTCGATCTTCTGGAAGCGGCGAGCTAGCGCGCGGTCCTTCTCGAAGTACTGGCGGAACTCCTTGTAGGTGGTGGACCCCATGCAGCGCAGCTTGCCGCTCTGCAGGCCGGGCTTGAGCAGGTTCGAGGCGTCCATGGAGCCACCGGAGGTGGCGCCGGCGCCCACGATGGTGTGGATCTCGTCGATGAACAGCACCGCCTTCGGCTTCTTCTCCAAGGCCTTCAACACCGCCTTCAAGCGGTTCTCGAAGTCGCCGCGGTAGCGGGTGCCGGCGAGCAGCGAGCCCATGTCGAGGGAGAACACCTCGGCGTCTTTGAGCAGGTCGGGTACCTCGCCGGTCACGATGCGCTGCGCGAGGCCCTCGGCCAGCGCGGTCTTGCCCACGCCCGACTCGCCCACGTAGAGCGGGTTGTTCTTGCGACGTCGGCAGAGCACGTGGATGGTGCGCAAGAGCTCCTTCTCGCGGCCCACCAGCGCGTCGAGCTCGCCGGCCTTGGCGCGCTTGGTCAAGTCCGAGCAGAAGGCCTCCAGCGGGTCGCCCGAGGGCCCGCCGCCCTCCTCCTCGTCGTCGCCGGCGCCCACCCGCTCGGGCGTGGGGCCGTCACCGTCTTGTCCCACCAGCTTCGAGACGCCGTGCGACACGTAGGAGATGACGTCGAGGCGATCGACGCCGTGCTGGCGCAAGAGGTAGGCCGCGTGCGAGTCCTCTTCGGCGTAGACGGCGACGAGGAGGTTATAGCCCTTCACCTCCTCCTTGCCCGCCCCCATCACGTGCATGATGGCTCGCTGCACCACGCGCTGGAAGCCGCGCGAGGGCTGGGTCTCGAGGTCGTCGCTCTCGACCTTCTCGATCTGCTCGTCCAAGAATTTATCGAAGTCGCCCTTGAGCTTGGCGATGTCCGCGCCGCAGTGGCGCAAGACGTTGGCGGTCTCGTCGTCGTGCAAGAGCGCCCAGGTCAGGTGCTCGACGGTGGCGATCTCGTGGCCGCGCCGGTGCGCGTCGTTGAGCGCCACGCGGATGGCGATCTCCACGTCTTTCGACAACATGCCGCCGGGACCTGACTTCTT